>JAFSDX010000192.1 GCA_017436025.1 Thermoguttaceae bacterium | reverse complement strand
TTCGTTTCCTTCGTTTCCTTCGTTTCCTTCGTTTCCTTCGTTTCCTTCGTTTCCTTCGTTTCCTTCGTTTCCTTCGTTTCCTTCGTTTCCTTCGTTTCCTTCGTTTCCTTCGTTTCCTTCGTTCCCTTCGTTCCCTTCGTTCCCTTCGTTTCCTTCGCCGCCGTCCGTCGGAGGGAATAATAAATCAAATATAAAATTTTTAAGCTCGTTGGCAGGTCTTTGTACCCAATATTTACCGGAAGCTACCGAACCCAAATTAAAAGTAGGATGAAAATCTCTAGTAGTATCATTCGTCGTTTTACGTGCATGCCCTACCACCTGATTATTAGTAGCACTAAACTTCTCGAAGTAGTCATTTATTCCATTTTGTGATTCGAGTACATCATCTAGGTCATAAATAGTCTTAGCTCTCTTCTCGCCAATTTCCTCTCCTTTTTTTTGATTTTGCCACCATCTGACCACTAATCCGCTAGCGTCAATCGCGTTCACGGGGTTGTTGGCGCAGTAGCGGTAGAGGTTTGCGTCGCCGGCGTTGTAACCTAGCGGGTCTTCGGAGACGAAGCGACCGGTCGCGGGGTCGTACCAGCGGGCGCGCATTTGGACAAGTTCCGACGAAACGCCGGTCATAACGCCATGCGTTCCAACGAATTGGAACGGCGTGTCGACCGTCTCCGTCGCGGCGAGAACGGCGCCGTGTTGGTCGTACGCGTAACGGTTCAGCGTTTCGCCGTTCGGGCCGGTCAGCGCGGCGGTCGAGCCGAGCGCGTCCGACGCGTAAATCGCCGTCGTCCCGGCGCCGTCCGTTTGACCGACCAACGCCAAGCCGTAAATATAGTTCGCGACAAGGTTTCCGTCGCCGTCAAAACTCGAAACGACCGAGCTCAACTCCGCGTTCGGGTCGACCAAATACTCCGTTCGCTCGACGTTCCCCGCCGCGTCCGTTCGCGTTACGGCGATTAGCGCCCCGAAAACGTCGTACTCGTAATCCCAACGCTCGCCGGTCGACGCGACGCAAGAGAGCATTTCCCCGCGCTGGTTCCAAACGTAGCTAAACGCTTCCGTCGCCGAGGTTTTCGACGTCAAATTCCCGTTCGCGTTGTAGAGGTATTCGAACTCGCCGTCCGAAAGGAGCCGGTTCATATTGTCGTAAGTATAAGTCCGCTCGACGCCGTCGATTTTCGACCAAATCCGGTTCCCCGCCGCGTCGTAAGCGAACTCGTAAGAACGGTTTGCGAGCGACGAACCGGCCGCCGCTTTAAACGTCGACGCCGTAATCTGCCCGGTCGCGTCGTAAGCGTAAGTCCAAACGCCGTCGAGCGTCGTCAACGTTCGAACGAGGTCGAGCGCGTCGTAAGTATACGCAAACGAAGAAATTGCGTCGCCGTCGACGGTAAAGGTCGCCTTCGACGTCAAACGACTCAACGCGTCGTAAGCGTAAACCGTGTAAACGCCGTTCGACGCCTCTTCGCGACTCAGCCGCCCCTGCGCGTCGTAAGCGTAAACCGTTATCGCCGTTCCGCTTGCGTCGAGAACTTGCGCCAGCCGCCCCTGCGCGTCGTAAGCGTAGCCGACGTAATAATCGCCGCCGTCCGAAACGGAAATTTGGCGTCCCAACGCGTCGTATTCGTACTCGAGAAAACGCCCGGTCGCGTAAACGACTTTCGTCAAACGGTCGTAGGCGTCGTACGCAAGCGTCGTAACCGCGCCGTTTGCGTCGACGATTCGAACCGCGTTCCCCCGTTCGTCGTACTCGTAAGAAATCGCGTTTTCCTCGGTCGAATATTGAAGCGACGTCATATCGCCGTTTGCGGCGTATTCGTAAGAAACGGTCGCCCCGGCGCGGTCGGTCGCCTGCGTTAGCGTTCCGTTGTCGGCGTAACTCCAACTCGACGACGTCCCGTCGACGCGCTCCCAAAGGGTTTGGTTCCCCGCCGCGTCGTATTCGAAGACGGAACTATTGCCGTTGCCGTCGGTTAGCTTTGTCAAGAACGACTTCGCGTCGTACTCGAAACCGAGCGTCGAACCGTTCGCGTCGACCGAAAGAACCGCGTTTCCGGCGCCGTCGTACTCGTAACGCGTCGTTTTTCCTTGCGCGTCGGTCGTTTCGAGAAGCCGCCCGTCTTCGTCGTAAACGTAAACGGTCGTTCGGTTTAGCGCGTCGACCGACTTTGTCGGCGCTCCGTCGTCGTTCAGATAGACGGTTCCTTGGCAGACGTCGCCGTCGAAAACTTTGTACGACGTCGCGTCAATCCATTCGATGCGCGACGCGGAGCCGTCCGAGTTGACGACGCCGACCCGACGCCCAGTAGCGTCGTACTCGAAGCGACGCGTCGTACCGTCCGCGAACTCGATTTCCGACAAGGCGTTAAGCGCGCCGCCGGAATCGCCATAACGGTAGGAAACGGAACGCCCGGTCGGCCCGGTCGCCTTCGTCAAATACGCGCCGTCGCGTTCGAACGTCGTTTCGTCGCCGTTCGAATCGACGACCGCGACGAGGCGTTTCGCGCTGTAACGCAACGTCAGCGAGTGTCCCCAACCGTCGGCGACTCGCGTCAAAAGTCCGGCGCCGTCGTAAGTTAGGTCGACCGCGTTTCCGTTGGCGTCGACGATTCGCGTCAAGCGACCGTCGGCGTCGAAGAGCGCTTTCGTTCCGTCAAGTTCCGTCAATTCGAACGTTCCGTCCGACGCGCGCAACAAAACGCCTTGGTCGTCGGTTCCGGTCGACGTCAAAATCGTTCCGGCGGCGCCGCGTCGCGACGGTTGAAACGCTCGCGTCGCCCCGCTCGGCGTATCGACGTAAACCGTTCCGTCGTCGTTGCTTCGGAGCGCGTAATCCCAGTTGTGGCGCCAACCGCGCCCCAGCGGCGAATCGAGAAAACGTTTCGACAGGTCGCCGAGGTAGACGCGTTCGAAGGTTAGCGACGAGGCGTCGGAGCCGACCGCCGCGTCGACCGACGACGCCGGAATCGCGTAGGGCGAAAAGGCGTCGAGCGCCCGCGCGAAAATCGTTTGCGTCAACTTGTAGACGTCGTTCGCTTCCCGACCGTTTTGCGCCGCCGTCGCCGACGCGTCGAGGAGTTCGGAAACGTAATCGCCCCAACGACTTCCGAACGTTTCGCTCGCCGACGCCCAAACGAGCGCCCATTCGTCGTCGGCCCAAGCGGCGCCGCGCGACGTCGTGAAACTTTCGCGGAGACTCTTCTCCATTTCGGCGGCGTCGAGCGCGGCCGTTTCCGTCTTCTCGACCAAACTCAGCTCGAACTCGAACGACGCCGAGTCCCAAGGCTTGACCCAACCGCCCCAATAAACCGGGATTTCGAGCGTTTCGCCCGGGCCGAGGACGCCGTTGGATGCGCCGCTCGTCAGGAGCGAAATCGAACTCGCGAAGCCGTCCGGCATAAACGTCGAGAAATACGGGACTTGCGCTTGCGCCGCGTCGAGCGTCAGCATCGCGTTCCGTTCGCCGCGGTCGTTGCTCGCGGTCAGCGTTAGGAGCGCGGCGTCGACCGGCTTATCCGACGTGTTTTGAACGATTAACGTCGCTTGCGCCGTTCGATTGTTCGTTAACGACGCCTTGTCGTAAACGACGTAAGCGAGCAAATCCGCCCCGACCGCGACCGCTCGGGTTTGCGTTTTGTCCTTCGAAAGCGCCGTCAAGCGAAGACCGTTGACGTCGGAATCGCCGAGCGTTACCGTCGTTTGCGACAAGGCGTCCGCGTCGACCGTTCCGAGCGTAAACGTCGTGTTTGACGGGAGATAGTCGAGCGAGAACCAACCGTTTTCGTCCGTTTCGAAGTAACGAACCCGCGTCGCGCCGTCCTCCGCGACCCAACGAGCGAAGAGCGTCGCGCCCGCGATCGGCTCCAAGTCGCGCGAATCTTCGAGATACCCGCTAATCGCCGACGCCGGGTCGCCGAGTTTCGTTTGCACCGCCAACGCGAACGCGTCTTGAGCGCTATAATTCGTTTTGCCGCGAGCGTTTAGTCGCTTCGTCGCTTCGCATAACGCCTCGTGGTACTCGCGCCAAGTCGCGAAATACGTCGTATCGTCGCATGCTTCGTTATCGTCGTAATCAAGGCAACCGAGGTTGATGTTTACGTTCCCTTCCGACTTGAAGTAGAACGTGATTTCGCCGGAATCGCCGTAAGCGAGCGTTCCCGGATCGCTCTTGCCGAGCCCGAGAACTTGCAACGTGTTCGTCGCGTCGCTAAAATCTTCCGTCAGCGAGAGTTGCGTTCCTTTATTCGCCGACAAAACAAAGAGCGGCGCGAGGAGATCGCTCGTCTCATTCGAGTAACAAATCGTTCCCTGATAAACGCGCCCCGCCCGAATAGCGTCCGGAAGTTCAAGCGTCGCCGTTGGAAACGCGCTTTCTATCCACCCGTCTTCCCTAACCGTTAAATCAAGCGATTCCGAACCGTCGACCGTTAAAACGTAATTGTGCGTAAGGAACCTGTCTTTCGGCGTTCTAGCGTTGACGCGTTCGTGGAACGTCAAAATCGCTTTGGTCGGCGAGACGACTTCAATCGTCGGATAATAAGGCCCCGGCGTAACCCAAAGCGGCTCGCCGACGCCTCCAAGCGCCGGTTCATCGTTCGAAGTCAAGACGGCGCTCATCCCGTCGTAAAACCCGGTTCCAACGATAGTTATCTGTTTTTCATTCGAGTCGTTCCAAGCGTAGCGAAGAGTTCCATAGGCGCTATCCGAAACTACGCTCATATAGGTCGTATGTTCGAAACCAAGAACCCGGAACGCGTTTCCTTCCTCCAAGGTTAACGAACCGACGGTTTCCGCTTCCTTAGCGCGGACGCCGACGTAAACCTCGCGCTCAACGTTCGACGCCGGAACGCAAAGAACCGTTTCCCAAGTCGATTGCGCAAACATATCGCGATAATCGCCGTAAGCCGACTCAACTTTCCCCTCGATGAAAGCCGAAAGGTTCCAGCTTGACGACGTCGCATCGCATTTCCGTTCGGTCGGAAGGTAACCTTCGCCCAAATAAAGCGTCGTCTCATACTCTGGCGGCGTAGTTTTCAGCAAGAGTTCCGAAGCAGTCGTATATTTGAGGTAATACGTCGTGTTCGCGGGAACGCACAGTTTATAGTATTCGAGTTCCGTCGTCGACGCAAACGTTTCGGACGCGACGAGATACGGCACGCTAATCGTCGTTTTAGCGTTCGCGGTTCGGACGTTGTTCGCGGTCGCGTCTCCTTCAAAGACGTCGCGGTTCGGGTTGACGCGGACGGCGAACGTCCACTCGCCCGCTTTAACGCTTTTCGGGATAGTAACTTGCGCGTAGCTCGTTTGCAAGTCGCCCGCGCCGATCGCCGCCGCTCGCAGGATCGTCGCGACTAAAATTTCGCGCCCGGACGCCGACACGAGGTAGATTTCGTCGCGCCAAGCGCCGGTCGCGGCGACGGTTCCGTTGTTGCGCGTCGTCCATTCGAGCGTTACCGTTTCGCCGACCGCAGCGCTCGTCGGCGCTTTCAAGTCGACCGGCTCCAAATCGAGCGACGACGCCGCGACGTCCGCGAATTCGTAAGCGCCGATATCGACGTAAACGCCGTTCGCGTCGGGAGTTCCGTTCTGTCCCGAATACGCGTCCGTAAAGCGCGGCGTCCCGTCGGCGTCGGTCTCCGGAGCGAGCGTTCCGTCCGCCGCGTCGACGCAAGGCGAGCCCGCCGACAAGCGGTAATCGCCGTTCGCCGCGTTGCGGAAGAGCGGATTCGCCCAGATATTGCCGTTCGAACCGACCGCATAAAACGTTTGTTCGCCGGAGTTTGCCGCGTTCCAGAAAACGCAGTTCGCGAATTGCGCCCTGTTCGAACCGCCGTAACCGACGAACGCTTCGCTCATATTCGCAACAACGCAGTTCGCAAACTTGACGCCGTTCCCGAACGTGCTCCAAATGAAACGCGCCGAATCGGCAAACGTGCAGTTAACGACGTCGGCGACCACCGAGCCCGAGTGCAAGTTCAGCAACGCCGTTTGACCTTCGCGGAAAACAGAGTTCGTCGCGCTCAAGCGCCCGGCGTTCAAGCTGATTCCATAATAACGCGAAAACTCGAAAACGCTGTTGTCGAAACGTATCGAACCGGCGCCGTCGCCGCAGTAAATCGCGCCCTCCGAACCACTTACGGCGCCCGCGTAACGCACGATTACGTTGTCGAAATTCAACGCGCCGCCGTTCGATCGAATCTGTTTCCAGTCGCCCGGTTGCGGTTCGTAGCGCCCGTTATCCGCGTTCGTGTCGCCGCCGACCGCGTCGTCTTTGATCGACGTGAAGACGATCGGCGCCGCGGAAGTCCCTTCGGCGATTAGAGTTCCGCCCTTTTCGACGATCAGCGATTTCCCGGCGTCGAACTTCAAAATCGCGCCCGGCTGAATCGTTAGCGTAACGCCCGACGGCACGACGAGGTCGCCCGTAACGCGGTAAACCTGCCCGCCGAGCCAGGTTTCGTTATTTTTCAGCGTCCCGGAAGTCGTCGTCGTAACGTACTTAACCGTCGCCGAGGCCGAGACTTGGAAGTTCCCTAATCCTTTGAAATACGACGTCCCGTACTTCGCGACGGAGTTTTCGCCGTCCTTGTTCGTGTCGCCGCCGACCGCGTCGTCCTCCGCTCGGGTCAGCGTCGCGGCGTCGCCGACCGCAACCCCGGCGCCTTCTTGGGCGTAAATCGTCGCGCCGCGCCAGAACTTGACGACGGCGCCCTCGCCTAGGGTCAACGTCGCGCCGCTTGCGACGTCGAGTCGCCCGACGACGAGATAAACTTTGCCCGCTTCCCAAGTCTCGTTTTCGTCGATAGTTCCGCGTTTGACGACGACGTTTTCGTCGTTGATAATCGTCGCGGCGATCGTCGCGCTTTTGAGAACGGCGTTATTTTCGTCGAGATATTCGACGATAAGCCGCCCGGCCCCGTCGTCGAACGACGTCGTGTCCCAAGCGAACTCGCCGGACGCGCCGAACACGCCTAAAACGCTCGACTTAGCGCCGAAAATCCACGTCATCCGCAACGCGACCGCCTCGTCGAACGGCTGCTCCCAAGTAAAATCGACGCCGCCGTTAAAGACGCCGCTTTGCGACGCGCCGAAACCGGTCGCTTCGTATGCGCCGACGTCGACGCAACCGTCGTAAACCCGGGCGTTTCCGACAATATCGAACGCGCTTTCGTCGAGACCGTATTGCGCGGCGCGAGCGGAGTCGCCGACGTTGGTCGCAACGGAGAGAAGCGGCGGCGACAAGTCGAGTTGGTCGGCGTTGGCGAGGTTCCCCTCTTCGTCGAAAACCGGCGGAACGGCGAAGAAATCGGCGATCGTAATCTCTTGCGCGGTCTCGGGATAGAGCGCTTCGGTCCAGTTCGAGTAGACGCTCAAATTATTTTCGCCGAGCGTTTTGCCTCGCGACGCGTTGACGACGTCGCCGCCGAAGTTCCCCGCGACGATGGAGTTGTAGACGTAAGTCGTTCCGCTGGAATAGACGCCGCGTCCCTTGTTCGCCGCGACGACGCAGTTAACAAGCGTCGCCGTTCCGGAGTTTGACAACCCGTCGCCGCTCGACCCGGCCAAAACGCATCCGACCAACGTTAAGGTTCCGGAGTTCATTAGCCCGTTCGCCGCTTTAACGTAAACGTTGCGCAACGAACCGTTTCCGTTAAGGCGAATTGCCCCGGAACTAAGCAAGGTTCCGTCCGTCAACGAGCCGGTTAATTTGATCGTGCCTTCGCCGCCAATATCAAACGTAACGTTCGAAAAATCGGTCGCTAACGCAAGCGTCGCGCCGCTCGCCGCTTCGGCTTTTAACGCGCCGCCCGCGCTAACCGTCGTCGGGGCGCCAAGATAAAGCGCGCCCAACGTCGCTTTCAACGTCCCGCCGAAAACTAACGAGCCGTTATCGCTTGTAATGTAACCCCT
>JAFSDX010000191.1 GCA_017436025.1 Thermoguttaceae bacterium | reverse complement strand
CCGTCGTAACCGTCGCGGCGGTAAAGGTCGCCGATCGGAACGAACTCGTCGTCGCGTCGGCGTTCGTAAACGGTTTTCCGGAGCGCGGCGCGGCGGCGCCATTCGCTGTTTTGCGCAAGTCCTTCGTTGAGAAGGAGGTTGAAATTTGAGTCGAGCCAATAGAAGAAAAAGGCGTGCGTCAGCTCGTGGTCGAGCGTGCCGCCGCGCGCGACGTCGAACGACTGATAAACGACGACTTCGCGAACGACGCCTCCCGCGTAACTCGTGTAACCGGCGACGCTTCCGCCGCCGAACGTAAAGATTACCGGGAAACGCTTCCAAGTTCGCGGCTCGCCGTACCGCGCGACGAGTCGGTCGATGATCTCGTCGCACTCTTCGGCGATTTTGTCGGCGTTCGCGCCGCGGACTTCGACGTATCGGGATTCGTACCCGAACGCGGAGCCGGAGCCGGAGCCGGGAAGCGTCGCCGCCAACGTCAAGAAGACGACGGCGGCGCGGCGGCGAAGTCGAGCGAAAAGACGAGAGGCGCGGAAAATTTTCTTCATCGGCAAACGGGCTTTCAATCGAACCAGCGGAAAACGTCGTACCAACGCGGCTTCGGCGGCGGAGGCGGGGCCGGGCGCGGTTCCGGACGCGGCGCGACGCGAGGCGGCGCGGGCGCCGGTTTCGGCGGCGGTTCCGGACGGGGAATCGGTCGCGGCGCGGGCGGGGCGGGAACCAAGCGACCGCGCGGCGGCGGAGGCGGGAGCGGTCGCGGCGGCTTGCGGTATCCGACGGCGGCGAACGCGCGGGCGGCCCGGCGCTCGACTTCGAGGAAGCTCGACCAACGGTCGACTTCGCGAGCGTCGCGCGGCGAAAAGTCGGCGACGACGAAGGTCGGGAAACGGTCGACCCGCCAAAGGAGCGCGTCGGCGCGGGCCCGCGTCGAACGATCGACGCGAACGATTTCGACCGGATACCAACGAGCGAGGCGGTCGAGCGCTTCCGTTTCGAAACGAGACGGCGGCGCGTCGAGGAACGCGAGCAAAAGCGGGCCTTCCAGCGGAGCAAGAACTTCGGTTGCGACCGTTTCCGGAGCGTCGCCCGACGGTTTGCCGTCGGGGGCGACCGTCAAAACGGGAGTCGGCAAAAGTTCCGGCGGCTCGGCCGCGAACGACGGCGCGGCGAACGCGGCGGCGCCGAAAAGCGCGACCGCGATTAAGTTAAGTTTCTTCATTGTCGATCTTCTTCAAGTTTTCGACGGCGAATTCTTCCGGTTCCGGCGCGGCGAGAGCGGGGGATTCGTCCGGAGCGACGGAAGCGGGCGCCGGTTCGACCGCCTTGGCCGGTTTCGTTTTCGAACGGACGCGGCGTTTCTTTTTCGGTTCTTCCGGAGGCGCGGCGGAGGCGGCGACGGACGGTCGCGATTTCGCCGACGCGGCGCGGGAAACCGCCTCTTTCAACGCGTCGCCAAAGGTCGGCTCGTCGACGAGCGGAAGGGAACCGACCGCCGCGCCGTCGCGCCGACGAACGACGCGGATTCGTCCGTCGACCGCGACGACGTCGAACGCGCCCGCCCGAACTTTAATAAGCGGCGAGTTCATCGCGGGGAGTCCTTTCTTGCGTTAACGTCAACTTTCGAGCGCGGTCGGTCGCGCCAAGGCGACGTAAAAAACGCCGTCCGGGATTCCCGGTCGAACGACCTCCCAACCGAGCAGGACGGAGCCCGGCGTCGGCGACGTCGAAAACGCTCCGGACGCGGCGTCGGTCGGCGCGTAATAAATCGCTTGCCCGGCTTTGCGTTCGTAAGACTCCGACGCGGCGAAATCGTCGACGCCGAACGCGAACGTTCCTTCGTCGGCGAACCAACCGAGTTCCCCGGCTTCGACCTTCGTTTCCGCGACGCCGAATTGCGGCGACGTCGCGAAGGACGGCATAAAGATCGCTCCGGCGGGAACCGGCGGCGCGACGACGCTCGGGTCGTCGCTTTTCGGGACTTCGGCGTAAAAGCCGCCGCCGTCGACGACGCGAGTTCCGGGACGGCGCAATCCAAATTTATCGGACATATCGGTTCAACTCCTTTCGTTGCGGTTCTTGCGGTTCGGCGTCAAGCGCCTTTGCAGACGACGAGCGCGTCCCAATGCTTGACGGAAACGCCGTAAGGGTAAATGACGCGGTACGAAACGCCCCATTCGTCCGGAAGGTCGAACTGTTCGAGTTGCGGCGACTCATACCCGAGAACCTTGTTGACGCAAAACGCCGGTCGGCGCGCCGGGTCGCGGAGCAGAACCCAACAAGTCGCGGCGTTTTGCGCGACGAACGAGCCTTTTTTCGCCAACGCGTCGGAGAGGTACGGCCAAACGAGCGGCTCGAACTCCCCTTGGTAAACGTTGCGCGTCCCCATTCCGGCGTCGACCGAAATATACTCGGACGAATAAAGTCGGTTCGCGAGCGCGCCGAGCGCCGGGCCGCAAATAAGCCGCTCCCCGCCGGTCGCGAGCGGGAAACCGTTTTCGTTCGTCGCGCCGACGAGCGCCGACTTCGCGCGCCCGATCCCTTCTTCGCTAAGCGCCGAGGTCGGAACGCCTTCCTTGTCGACAAGGAGGTTGCCGCGCTCTTCGCTAACGAGCGGCTTGCCGTCCGGTTCGTAAAGCGCTTTCCCGTCGAGCGCGTCCCCAAAGAGCCCGGCGACGTCGCGTTCGACGCATTGGTTCGGAAGCTCGTTGAATTGGCGAACGAGTTCCGCGAACGCGTCGATTTGGTCGTTGACGATCATCATATAAGGAACGGTGAACGACGCGGCGTTCGGCTTGGCCGTTTGGGTGAACTCTTTCGTTTCGAACGCAACTTTCTCGATCTTGCCGGTCGCGGCGATCTCTTGGAGCCGACCGACGATCGTCGGCGAATAACTCTTCACCGCGGTAAAGTCGGCGAGCGTGTTCGTCTTCGCGAGCTTGTCCCAAAGGGGCGTCGCCGTTTGCGCGCCCTCTTCGAGGAACGCTTGCATCACCGCCGAAAAAACGTCGACCGCCGAAACGGTCGAGAAACCGGCTTGAACGGCGCCGAACGCAAGACGGCGACAGTTCGCGCGGCATTCGCGGTATCCGTCGAGTTTGTTGGTTCCGACGACGTAAGAGCCCGGGCGGAACGAGTTGTTCGACGCGGCGACGACCGTCCGAAGGGTCGCGTTGCGGTTCGCTTTCGAGACGGCCGCGTCGACCGTTCGCTCGTCAAACCCGAACGCCGCTTGGACGCGATCCGGCTTCATTCCGCAGGTGATCGCGAGGGAGGCCGCCAACACGTCTTGACGGCGCGGCCCGTCGAACGCGTCGACGCGACCGACGCCCGGCTTCTTCAAGCCAGCGACGATTCCGCGTCGCTTCGTCGACGATTCGAGGTAACGCCGGGTTCGGTCGAGGCTCCAACCTTCGGCGATCCCCTTGGCGGCGGCGCGGGCCGCGTCCTTGCCGCCGTTCGCGCAAAACGCTTTGATTGCTTCGACGCGGCGCGACTCGGCGAGACGCTCCTTCGCGTCGGAACGCGGCGTCGGCGTCGACGGCGTTTGAGACGGCGCGTCGAGCCGGGCGCGAACGGCTTTTCGGGCGAGTCGCGTCGCTTTCAACGCGGCGGCGACCGGGGCCGCTTCGAAGTCGTCGGCGAGTTCTTGAACGAGCGTTTCGACGATTTCGGTCGTCGCGGCGGAATCGATCGCGGCGGCCTCTTCGGCGGGGAGGTCGTCGACGACTTGCTCGACCGCTTCTTCGACGACCGTTTGCAGTTCGTCGGAGGTCGCGGCGGACGCTTGCGCGTCGTCCTTGTCGTCGTCTTCGGAAGCGCCGTCGGTCGCTCCGGACGCGACGACCGCGCCGGAACCCGACGCGTTGAACGTTTCGAGAAGTTCGGCGCGTTCCGTTTCGTTCAGCTCGGCGGCGACGCGTCCGTTTTGGGCCAACCAATCTTCAAAAGTCATCGGGGTTTTTCGTCCTTTCTTCAACGAGGCTAAAATCGCTCGCGCGTCGCCGTCTCCGCCGATCGGGACGAAGGAGCCTTCGCAAAGGGAGGCGCCGCGAACAACGTAAATCGGGCCGGAAAATTTTTGTCGGTTGACGAACGCCGTCGCGCCGACGGGGACTTCCTCGACGTCGCGAACGCGGTACGCGCCGATCGACGGAACCCAAGCGGCGACGTCGCGGGCCCAAGCGACGACGCGCGCCGCCAACGCGCAACCGCCGACGACCGCGTCGCAAAAGAGCGCGAGACGGCCCGACGTCGGGTCGACGCGTTTTTCGACGTTTTCGAGGCGACCGACGACCGAATCGAAGTCGTGATTAAGGAGCGCCTTCGGGGCCGGGTCGACGCGGAGCGATTCGAGGTCGAGCGCGACCGGCGCGTCGTAACCGTCGATATAAAGAAGCCCGCCCGAATATAGGGGCGCGAACTTGAACGTCGTCGACGGGATTGCGGGATTATAGCCGTCGAACGACGAGCGAGCCGCGACCGGCGCGACCGCGCTTAATTTTCCGACTTCTCGGCGTTTTTTCATCGTCGCGGTCTCCTAAACTTGAATCAACGTTTCGCCGTTCCGCGTCTCCGGCGCGGCGGCGACCGCGACCGCGCGGTTCCGGGCCCGCGCTACCGCGCGAGTTCGGTTTCCGCCTCCCGTTGGTCGGCAATGCATTCGCCCAACTTCGGTTCTTTTCATCGCGATCGCTCCTTAAATTTTGATCAACGTTTCGCCGTTCCGCATCTCCGGCGCGGCGGCGGTCGGCTCGGTTTCGTCGGGCGCGGAGAACGTCGACGCGTCGCCGTCCTTGGCGGCGGTCGACGGCTCGGGCGACGACGAGCCGTAAATTTCGGGGAAGTCGGCGCGGTCGCGCTTGATGATTTCGCGAGCGTCTTCGAAGTCGTCGAACGGGTGCGTTTCGCGCCAAACTTCGGCGAGCGTCGCTTGACCGGACTTGACGCGGATCGAGTCGGCGCGCGCTTTCGCCTCCAGATCGACGAGGGGCGGCGACGGCCAAATCCATTCCCAATCGGCGTCGTCGGGGTAAGGCGCGTCCCCGAACCGCGCGACGACGTCCGCTTCGAGCGTTTCGTAAAAGCGGCGGAAAATCCGGTCGCAAAGGGACGCTTCCATCTGGTCGCGGCGGAGCGTTTCGACGAGCATCTCGAACGGCTGGTTGTCGAGCCGTCCGGACGCGAAGTTGTATTCGTGCGACGAGCCGGTCGCCTTGTTGCGCGGAAGCCCCAACGCGTAACCGATTTGCGCGGCGCTCGACGCGACGAACGCGTCGGCGCTCGTCGTCGGTTGCGCGGGCGCGAACGCTTGCATTTCTTCGCCCGGAGGGAGGCGGATAAGCTTGCCGTTCGTCGTTTCGTAAGGCGCGAGAATCGAATTGTCGTAAGGCGCGCCCGGGTTGTTCGCGAACTCGTTCGGAACGAGAAGGCCGTCGTCGTAAGCGTAACCGTGTTGCGTCTTGACCGTCGCGAAAACCTTCGCCGAGACTTTCGCCGACTCGACGACCGCCGCCGAATACTCGCGGAGCTGTTGCAGATAAGGAAGAATCGACGCGAACCAAGAAACGCCGCGCGTTTGGCCGGGGAGGTCTTCCCGAAACGCGTGAAAAACGTCGTCCGCCGAGAAAAGTTGAAAGCTCGTCTTGTCGTAATAGCTCGACTCGAACTCCGGCAAGTCGTAAACGCAATAGCCGACCGGTTCGCCGAACGCGTCGAGGAAAACGCCGTCTTGGCGCGTTCGCGTCGACGGTTCGCCGTTCGGGTTGCCGATTCGTTGCGCGTCGATCAAGACGGCGCCGAACCCGTCGCGGCGGCGCGGATTCGGAGCGAGCGCGACGAACGCTTCGCCGTCGACGACGATCGAGCTAATCGCGGAGCGGAGAAGGGCGGCGAAACGCGTTTCGGTCGCGAACCGCTCCCAACGGAACTCGACGTAGCGGGCCAAGTCGTGGTCGACCGGGCGCTTGAGGTAGGCGTCCCAACCGCGAAATTTCAGTCGCGGGCCGGTTCCGACGACGTAAAGCCCGAAAAGTCGAGCGATACCGGCGGCGCGAGGATTGTTTAAATATTCTTGGCGCGCTTGCGTCCGGAGCGAACTTCGCGTCGGGGCCGTTTGCGCCGCGAGCGTCGTTTGCGGGAAGGAGCGCGCGAAGACGCTCGCGACGTCGGAGTTAGGGCGCGCCGCTTCGTATCCGGCCGCGACGGGCGCCGCGCCGACGCGCGAAGTTCGGGCGTTTCGCTTTTGCCGAGCGGTTGCGTCGCCGACCGACGGGAGGCGGGAACCGGACTCGCGCGGAAGCGCCTGTCGGCTAGCGTTGCGGGAGTCGCGCCGTCGCGACCGCGCGCCCCGAACGGTCGGAACGTTCGGGACCGCGCCGGGATAACGAGAAGAACCCGGCGCGTTCGCGGCGGCGAAACGCTTGCGCGTTTGTTTTGGGCGACTTCGACGACTCACGGCAATTTCCCGACGATCATTCCGCGACGAAGCGAGCGTAATTTCAGCGCGTCGAGTTCCGCTTGAACCTTCGCGCTCTCGCCCTTGGCCGCCTGCTCGGTCGATTCGACCGTATACGATTCGCCCGCGCTCGAAAACGCGACGACTTTGCGCCCGTCGGCGGTCGTCAGTTCGTCGGCGGCGGAAATTTCGGATTTTTCGTTCGGCATTTTTCGACCCTCCGAACGATATTTTAGACGAAGTGTTTAAGTTGTCAATAAGTGGGTGTTGAAAACAGTCGGTTTACTGACGTTTTTTGCACGTTTCGGGTCAAAAAGAAGAAAATCGGCGGCGAATCGGGCGCGTCGGGCGGGCTTCGCGGGTCGTTTCGGTCGCGACGTCGCAACCGACGTACTCCGCCAACGCTCGGCAACCGGCGTCCGTGTCGAGGAATTCGTTGTCGGCGACGCGCGGCTTCTTCATTCGCCAACGTCGGTACTCGAGCCCGCTCTTGCGCGTCTCGACGTAATCCTCCGCCGTCTGCTGAATCGCGAACGCTTCGAACGCTTCCGGCTCGTCGTTCCCGTCGAAGATCGTCGCGGCGCCGGGACGGTCGGCGGGCGTCTTCCAAGCGGCGTCGCGGCGCGTCTTCGCGGTGTTCGCGTCGTAATTCAGCGACGCGTAAACGTTCGGGAACGATTGCGCGAGCGGACGGCGGCCCGCCGGGTTCTCGATCCAGTCGTATCCGGAGCCCGCGCGACGCAGACGGCGCCATTCGCCCGGCTTGAGGTCGTAATAGCGAACCAAACGGCTCGACGCTTCGATCCCGTAAGTCGGAATTGCGAGACCGAGGAAGCGACCGCCGTCGAGCCGGTGAAAATCGTCGATCGCGCCCCAAAGCGCAAGCTCCATTTCGCCGTCGGAACAGTCGACGCCGCAAATCGCGAGAAGCGGGAAGTTCCGCGTTTGCCGACCGCGCGGTCGAGCGTGTTGCGGAAAGCGCGTCGCGACCGAAACGTCGAGCGGGCGGCCGTATTCGTCGAAATATTGCTCTTCAAAGATTCGGATAAGGAGGTCGAGCGTCGCGGCGCGGAGGCGGTCGAACTTGTCGCCGCTTTGGTAAACGTCTTGAAGGTCGACGGCGTACCGCTTTTTCGACGCGACGTTCCCCGGCTGCTCCGGCCAAATCCCGAAATCGACGACGTGCGCGGTCGAGAAGTCGCGCGAAAACGCCGACACTTGGTAGTTTAGGTAGTGTTCGCCCGCGTCGATGAAAGCGACGAGAACGTCGGCGTCGTTCGGAACCCAACCGCGTCGGAGCGGTTCGCCGCGCCCGTTCGTCCGGATTTTTCGCGCGACTTCGACCGCCGTCAAACCGCCGCCGGTCTCTTGCGCCGCCCGACGAGCGTCGTTTTGGAACTCGCACCAGAAGGACGCTTCCGACGCCGACCAGTAATCGATCGCGTAATGAACGGCGTCGACCTGCCAATTTTCGCGGAGCCGTTCGTCGTCGACTTCGACGCCCCGCGCCAACGCGTCGCGGTTTCGCCGGTAATAGTCGGCCAACTCGACGCGGGCCGCGCCGACGTCCGGCGACTTTCGGAGCGTCGCGTCGCGGAAGTCGCGGTACCGGCGCCATTCGTCGAGCGAGTCCGGAAGGCGGCGAACAAACGGAACGACGAGCGTCCCGAACTCCGGCAAGTCGGTAATCATTCGTTCGGCGACGTCGGCGGGCGCGTTCTGCGTGATCGCGGAAACGACGGCCAGCGACTCCCGCGTTCCGTCGGCGCGGCGACCGGCCAGCCCGCGAATCGTCTTTTGGATCGTCGAGATAATCGACTCGACCTCGACGGCGCTCTTGGCGGTCGCGTCGTTTTGAATATCGTCGAGCATAACGGCTCCGACGCGGAACGAGCCGACGCGCGGGATAGTATGGTTCGAGCCGCGCAAACCGCCGCCTCCGATCGACGTGAAACGAAGAAGGGAACCGGCGCAACGGGAACCGGCGATATTCGGAAAGACGATTCGGTCGGCTTTTAGCTCGGCGCCGACCGGTTCGCCGTTGAAGGTCAGCGGGCGTTGCGCTTTGCCTTCGCGGCGTTGGAGCGGGTAAGAGATTTCCGGATAGAGCCGGGTGAAGAGGCGGGCGTCGTCGCCGCGCGCTTCGTAATTGTCGTAAAGCGCGGCGCCGAACCATTCGGCGGCTTGGGCGACCGACGCGCCTCCTTCGGCGGTAACGTAGATCGCGTGGCGAATGACGCCCTGACAAAGCGCTTTGAAGAGAAGGCCGCTAAGGAGCGACGTTTTTCCGAACCCGCGATACGCTTCGACGTTCTTCCAAGCGCCGCTAACGAGCGCGTTCCAAACGACGTCGATAATTTCGAGCTGCTTGGCGGAGAACTCGGCGAAATAGACGTCCGGCAAGATTTCGCGAAGCCAGCGCGCCGAGTTCGCTTCGAGTTCGTTCCGGAGCGCAAGGTCGGCGCACTCCGGAATCGGGCCGATTTCGTTGACGTTTTTTCCTTTTTCGCGTCGGCGACGCGCTTCGTAATCGCGTTGATCGGAGCCGTAAAAAGCCATCTATTCGTTAAGTTTTTCGATAAATTCTTTTTCTTTATCGCGGTCGAGCTTGCCGTCGTAACGGTAGGCGACGACGGTCGCCGCGCCGGTCAAGCCGATCGACGCGAGCGCGAGCGCGTGCCAATACCAAGCGAGTTCGCCGGGCGCCAAACGTCCGCGCTGTTCGCCGATTTCGAACGGTTGGAGCTTGCGCCCAAGCCGTTCTTCTTCGGCTTGAACGCGGCGCTCGACGAGCGCGTCGGACGGCGTAAGCCATCGATGGTAAAAGAGGCAAGCGCAAAGCGTCGCCGTCGAAAGCGAGACCGCGAGCGCGAGCGGCGCGACCGTCGCGACGAGGAAGCCGCTTTCTCGTTTAAGGTGGAAGCCGACGCCGGGAGTTCCCGCGCCTACCCGATCGAACGATTCGTAAAGCGCGGAGGGCGAGACCTTAACGACGACGTTGTAGCGCTCTTTATAAAGTTCGTTTTTGTCGTCGTTTTTAGCGGCTTCGGCGGCTTGCCGTTTGCTTTCCTCCATCGTTTCGCCGAGCTTGACGCTCCAACGAACAACCTGTTGCGCGTTATAGCTTGTCGCAATAGAAAAAAGCCGTTGTAAATCGAACCCCATCGCTTCGCCTCTCGTTTTCTCGTTTTTTCCCGACAGGTGTGTGTAGTTACCCCCCTCCCTCGAGCTGTTCGACGCCTCGAAGGGTTGGGGAGGGGGCGGGAAGTACCTTTCGGGTTTGGGGGCGATTATAGCGCCGAAAAGAGCGCGGCGCAAGAGACGCGACCGCAAAACGGCGAAGATTCGGCAAGATTTAGCGTTTTTCGACGTTTACGCGTCGACGCAAGAGCGTTACGAGCGTTCGTCGCGACGTTTTTTCGGCTTCTCGACGCCTTTTGGACGCTTTTTGACCTCCGTTTCGAGCAGATCGAGCGTCGCGAGGTCGTCGCGATCGGCGGCGAGCGCTTCGGCGGCTTTGCGTTTTGCGTCGAACTTGGCGTATTCCTCGCGGGCGAACGCCTCCGCCGCTTTCGCGCTGATTCGACCGTGTCCGCGCAAAATATCCCGGTCGTTGAACTCCAAGAGCCGGTCGACCGTTTCGCGCCAAAACTCGGTCGTCAAGTTTTGGCGACGCTTGGCCCGAAGCTCGGCGGACTCCAAAAAGACGACGACGAGCCGGTTCAGTTCGTCGATTTCTTCGTCGTCGAGGTAATTCTTCGCGACGATGACGTCGCCCTTGCGCACGATCGAGCCGTTCCACGTCTTCAGGTTCATATTCGGCTTTTCGGCGTCGGCCCGCGACGCGACGATTTCCGCGGCGGTCTTCCCGGTAACGGCGTAAAGGAGCTTGTTTTGCGTCTCGGCGAAGAACATTTGGGTCGCCTTGTCGGTCGAATCGTAATCGACGGCGAGGGCGAAGAGTTCGCGCAACTTCTGATAAAACCGCTTCTCGGACGCTCGAATATCGCGAATCCGCGCGAGCAACTCGTCGAAGTAGTCGGGCCGCCCGTCCGGATTCTTGAGCCGTTCGTCGTCGATCACGAACCCCTTGACGAGATACTCGGCCAAGTTCCGCGTCGCCCACTGACGAAAGAGCGTCCCGCCGATTCCGCGAACGCGAAAGCCGACCGCGAGAATGACCGGCAAGGCGTAAAAGCGCACGACGTATTTTTTGCCGTCCGCGGCAGTTGTTAAATAATCCTTAACAACTGAATTTTCGTCCAACTCCTTTTCTTCGAAGAT
>JAFSDX010000190.1 GCA_017436025.1 Thermoguttaceae bacterium | reverse complement strand
TAACGAATATCGTTCCCTCCGAAGTCGCGAGCGACGCCGACGCCCATCCAGTAACCGCCGCCGTGTCCGAAGTAGTCGAACTCGTAAGCGTCGTCCCCGCCGCCGTCGAGGCAAAGCCCGATTCCGCCGCAAGCGACGCGTCGAATCCCGGCGCCGATCCCTTGGCCCCAACCGTCGTGCCCCGGGTGTTCCGGATACGAGTCGTAATAGTAGCCGCCGACGTAATAATGGTCGTTTCCGTCTTTGTCGAGAATCGCGCCGAAACCGCCCGGCGCGCCGACGCCTTGCGCCCATAACGCGGCGCGGTAATCGTCGCTTCCGGCGCGGTCGATATGGAGCCCGAGCCCGCAAAGCGCTTGGCCTTGCGCCCGCAGGAAGCCGAGGTAGCGGTCGTCGCCGCTTTCGTCGACCAAAATTCCGACGCCGCCGATACAACTCCCTTGCGCGACGTCTTTCGCGAGGTAACGGTCGTTCCCGCCGCCGTCGTACCAAACGGAGACGCCGAGAATCGCGCCGCCTTGAATCCCGGGATTTTGACCGACGTAATTGTCGTCGTCGCCGCCCAAGTCGAGAACGACCAAAACCGGACGATTGACGTTGCAAACGCCTTCGCGGTACTCGTCGCGACCGCCCAAATCGACGACGCAACAAACGGTCGAATATTGATCGAGATTCCAAACGGTCGAATTTTTATCGCCGAAAAGAATATCGCCCGCTTCGGTCGAAACGCGCCCCATTTCTTGACCGTCGACCTTCACCTTTTCCAGCGAAGCGAAGTCGACTTGCGCCAACAACGCGAGCGTTTTTTCGTCGAGCGTCGCAAGCGCGGTTTCGGCGGCGTCGTAAAGCGCGGTTTTGTTCATTTTTTGCATCGCGTCGATCAAATATTTCGCGCGACCGCGGCTCGGAACGGTGTGTCCGCTTTGAGCTTGCGCGCAAAATATCGAATGCGCTTCCCGCGAAACCGCCGCGACGTCGTCCTTGCTCATCGGCGCGAGCGCGCGAGCGTGCAGGGCCGCCGTTTCGACGAGCGCCGTCTTCAAAACTTCGATCGCCTCTTCCGGCGTCGTCGGCGACGGTTTCGCCGGTTGGTCGTTTCTTAACGCGACGTCCATCTTGGCGCGCGCCAAACGAACGCCGGAAACGACGTCCGCCGACGAACCGGCGAAGAAACCGCCCCAAGCGCGCGAGAAGAATTCGACTTCCCCCGCCGAGCGCAACGGGTCGGCGTAAAGTTTTTCGTACCAGCTCAAGCGGCAACGCCCGTTCAGCTCGCTCCCCGACTCGAGCGCCGACGTTTGGCGACGCACCCCGGCGTCGTAAGCGCGCCAACGGTCGTAAAGCGACGTCCCGCCGCGAGCGTTCAGCGTCGCGAGCAAATCGTTCGACATTTCTTGCGTCGCTTTTTGCGCGTCGGCGAAACCGAGCGTCGTTCCGGACGTCGCCGTCGGCGCGGGCGTTTCGGTCGCGGACGGCTTCGTCGCTTCGCTCGGCGCGTGTTCCGACGCGTCGACTTCCGGCAAATCGACGCGAGCGTCCGGCGCGTCTTCTTGGTCGCCGGTCAAAGCGCGCGCTTTTTCCTCGGCGGAACGTTCCTCCGCTTGTTTGGCGACCGCCTCGCGCGCCGCCTTTTCCGCCGCTTCGCGAGCTTTCGCTTCCGCGTCGCTCGGTTTTTCGGCGCTCGAAACAACCTCTTGCGCGACCGTCGCCTCCGTTTTCGCCGGAGCCGGAGCTTGCGGAACGTTTTGCGCCGCTTCGCCCGCTCGACTTTGCGCCGCTCGACGTTCGTTCGCCCGCGCGCCCCGCTTTTCGCCAAGTTCGCGCTCGATCTGCTCGGTCGTTTTAAATCCGTTGGCCAACTCGCGCGTTATTCCGAACGTTCGCTTCGCCGCTTGTTGCAACGGGCGACCGTTGAACTGCGTCGGCGCGATTTCCGCGGCGGCGAACGTCGTCGCGTCGTTCTTCGCGTTTAACGTCGACGAAAAGAACTCCGGCTTTACGAACGTTCCGCCGACTCGCGTTAAATACGGCGTCTCCGAGGCGAAAGAGGTCGACGCGAAACTTTCTCCGGTCGACCAACAAACGCCGAACGCGGCGCAACACGCGAGGGGAAACTCCAACAGTCTCTTCTTCATGAGAACGATTCCATCGTTTTTTGACAATATTTATATTAATGTTTTCACGCGCCCGGCGACGCGCAAAAAACGCATATCACCTTTTTCGACGAACCGTTTCGAGAACTTCACCCTAAGTTTTGTAAACTTTTAAGAAACCTCGGCTTTTTTATCGTCGCGGGCGCTCTTTTTTCGAATAAAAAAAATAGTTAATTTAGGCAAAATCCCGCGACTCAACCGCCGCGCTCCTCATTACTTCCTCTCGGTTCGCCGACGCCGCGCGCGTCGTTCGTTCTTACCCCGTCCTTAAACTCAACCTCTTTTCACCCGCTTAAGTAATCGCGACGACCGTTAAAACCGGCGCGCCAAGCCGCCAAACAAAAAAAATTTCGACAAAATAGGCGATTTTACGAAGTTATCGCTTGCTTAAAGAGGGCGTCGAAATTATCATTTAGAGAATAGCGGCGAAGTTTGCGTCGCCAAGAGTCGTTTCGTTCGCGACGCCGACGAAAGCGACGCTCCGCCCCGACGCCGCGACGTTCCGGTTCCGCTTTGCGACGCGCAAGCGCCCGACGGTCGCCGTTCGGATTTTCACCGTCCAACCTAATCGAATTTTTAGGAGATTTTTATGAGTCGGATCAGTTCCTTCCTTCGATGGAGCGCCCTTTTGGCGTTGGCGGTTTTCGTCGCCGTTCCCGCGTCGACTCCTTACTTCGTCGACGCTCCCGTCGCCTTCGCCGACGACGACGATAACGACAATAACGATAACGACAACGACAACAACAATAATGACGACGACGATGACAACGGCGGCGGAAGCTCCGACGGCTCCGGCGTCGTGGTGCGCCCGGACGGCGTTCTCGAACGCGTTATCCTCGACGACGGAACGCTCGCCGCGATGCGTTCCGCCGCGCTTTACGGCGTTCCGAGCGAAATGAAGGCCGTCAGCAAGTCGCGCAAAGTTTCGTTGACGCGCCTCGAAGCGGCGATCCAAGAAAACGGCGGCGTCGTTACCGCCGACATGGCGAACCTCGCCGGTTTGACCCGCATTGAAAACGTTTACGTTTATCCGGAATCGGGCGAAATCGTCGTCGCCGGCCCGGCCGAAGGTTGGACCGTCGGAGCCGAAGGCGCGACCGTCGGCGCCCGCAGCGGTCGCCCGACGCTGAAACTCGAAGACCTCGTCGTCGCTCTCCGCGCGTTCCCGGCCGAAGGCAAAGGGAACAAACTCGTCGGTTGCTCGATCGACCCGACCGCCGAAGGTCTCCGCAACATGCAAGCGTACCTGAAAAACACGCCGCATCCGAACCTCTCGGACGACGGACAAATCGTCGATTACGCGCTCGGAATGGCGAACGCGCTCGGCCTTCAAAACGTCCAAGTTTGGGGCGTTTCGCCGAAAACGAACTTCGCCGCGACCCTCGTCGCCGCCGACTACCGCATGAAGCTGATCGGGATCGGCCTCGAAGAAGCGCCGGTCAAACTGACGACCTACGCCGAACGCTCGAACCCGCGCGGTCGCGCTAGCAACGCTCTCGTTCGCTGGTACTTCCAACCGGATTACGACTGCGTCGTCATGACCGAAGACGGAACCGCGATGCAACTCGTCGGGAACGGCGTCAACCTCGTCGGCGAAGACGAATTGGTCGACGAAAACGGCGAACGCCGCGCGAACAAAGGCCGCGGCAACCCCGCGACGAAAGCCTACGCGAAGAGCTTCACCGCGAAATTCGACCGCATCGCCGACGCCGTTCCGGTTTACGCGAACCTCCGCAATATGATCGATATGTCGATCGTCGCGGCGTACCTCCAAAAAGAAGGCGCCTATGCGAAGACCGGTTGGGATATGGCGTTCCTCGGCGACGAAGCGCAATTCAAAACCGAACGTTTGAACGCGATCCAATTCGCGCAAACTGCGACGAACGCCGTTCGCCGCAGCGCGACGCTCGTTTCGTACCCGACCGGCGGCGGCGTCGTCGTTCGTCCGACGACCGCGCTCGACGAAGAAAACTTGAAATACGACGACAAAGGCGAAGTCGAAGCCAAGCGCGACGCGGTCGCCTCGTCGATTCCGGAAGGTCAATGGTGGTGGGACTGATCGAACGTCGGTTTTAGACCGAATTCGATCTTCCAACGACAGCGCGTCGCAACCAGCGGCGCGCTTCGTCGACAACCTAAATTCCCCGACGTTCCGCAAACGCTTCAACGCGTTCTAATTCTTTGCGGGAACGTTCCCCATTTTTTCGCGTCGGTTCGCGTTCGAACCGCGCGGTTTCGAAACGACGCCGCGCGTTCTCTCGCCGTCGACGCGTTGAGCGAACGCCGCGCTCGTCGGCTTCCGACTCGCGACGAACGCCGTCGCCAATAAAAAACGCCGAAGAGTTTTCGCTCTCCGGCGTTTTTGTCGTTTTACCTATTAACGTTCGTTTCGGTTCGCCGCCGAAAACTCGACTCGACCGCTTCAACGAACGACGCCTTCGGACAATCCGCCCGAAAATCGACGCGGCCGCTTCAACGAACAACGCCTTCGAACAATCCGTCCGAAAATCGACGCGGCCGCTTCAACGAACGACGCCTTCGGGCAATCCGTCCGAAAATCGATGCGGCCGCTTCAACGAACGACGCCCTCGGGCAATCCGTCCGAAAATCGACGCGGCCGCTTCAACGAACGACGCCTTCAAACAATCCGCCCGAAAATCGACGCGTCCGCTTCAACGAACGACGCCTTCAAACAATCCGCCCGAAAATCGACGCGTCCGCTTCAACGAACAACGCCTTCGGACAATCCGCCCGAAAATCGACGCGGCCGCTTCAACGAACGACGCCTTCGGACAATCCGCCCGAAAATCGACGCGTCCGCTTTAACGAACGACGCCTTCAAACAATCCGCCCGAAAATCGACGCGTCCGCTTCAACGAACAACGCCTTCGAACAATCCGCCCGAAAATCGACGCGGCCGCTTCAACGAACGACGCCTTCGGGCGTTTGCCCCACTTTAACGGCGGCGTCGGTCGAGAACGCGTCGCCCTCTTGCGCGACGGCGTTGATTTGGCGTTCTTCAAAGTTGATCGCGAGTTCGCCGACGCTAAAACCGGCGACGCGCCAAGCGCCGTCCGCGTCGGAAAGAACAAACGTCAATTCTTCGACTTGAATTTCGCCGGTTTCGGTGTAATCCTCGACGTCGACGTAAACGCAAACGCGCCCGTCGTCGAGCGACGCTTTTTTCGTCGCTTTCCACTTGATCGTGTCGCTGGCCTGCGCCGAAAATTGTTCGCGGGTCGCCTCTTGCGCTTTCGACGTTAACAACGCGAACGCGCCGTCGTCGTCTCCCTTAAAAAAGGAACGGAAGAACGCGTCGACGACGCCTTCGGGACTTTCCGAATCTTCGACGTTCAACGGGGCCGTTTCGCCGCCGGCCGCGTCGGATTCGGTCGCCGCCGGAACGTTCGAACCCGTCGCGGCGTCGCCGTCGGTCGCGGAACCGCCGCAACCGGTCAGCGCAAAACAAAAACCGAGCGCGGCGCCCAGCCAAATCGTTCGTTTCGACATATCCAAAACTCCTTTTTCCTAAAGAACCGTCCGCGCCGACTCTCCGTCGCCCGAGCGGTCGCTCGAACGGTTCGTTCGCTTCTTCCTTGACGGCGCCGTTCGCGCCGTTCCGGCGACGTCGCAAGCGTCAAAATCCGGAAAACGAGTTAAGTTTGCCAAAAAAATCGCGACGCGTCAAGAGCAATTGCGCGCCCAATCGCGCTCCGTCCGCAAAATTTCTCGCCGAATCGCGTTTCGCAAAATATTATTTGCGAAGCTGCGTCCCGTATAAATAAACGACCAATCCGGTGCAAATCATCGAATAAGGCAGAAAATCGGCGATCGCGACCGTTTTCCGAACGTCGGTTTCGACGACGAGCGCTTGAAAAAAGAAACATTGAACGCCGAACGCGATCGCGGCGACGCCCGACGCGACGATAAAAGAACGAATCATTGCCGCCTCCGTTCGTAAACGAGGTTCAAAACCAAAAAACGACGCGACCGACGCCGCGCTCCGTCGTTCAATATCGTTCGCAAAACCGACGCGGAGCCGATTCCGTTCAAAATTGCGCGCCCGATTTTACTCGACGGGAAAAATTCGCCGACATTTTTCGTTGCCCGTCCGCTTTTTTCTCTTTTTTTCTTTCTTCCCTTTTTTCCTCTTTCTTCGCTCCCGAACGTCGCGCCCGTCTTGCCGAAAAAGTTTCGGCGCGTACAATAAGGACGTTCTCAATCTCCGTTTCGCCGCAATTTTTCAGCGAAGGCCCGCAATGACGCTCGCACTTTCCGGAAAAACCGTTCTCGTTACTCGCCCCCGCGAACAAGCCGCCGAACTGCGCGCGCTCCTCGAAGAACGCGGCGCCGACGTTCTCGTTCAACCGTCGATCGCGATTTTGCCGCCGGAAACTTGGGACGACGTCGACGACGCGCTCCAAAACGCCGAACGACGCGGCTTCGATTGGATTCTTTTTTCCAGTTCGAACGGCGTCCGCTTTTTCTTCGAACGGGTCGCTCCCGAACGCCGCGCCCGCTTTTTCGCCGACGCTCGCGTTTCGGTCGCCGCCGTCGGGCCCGGAACCGCCGCCGCGCTTAACGAGTTCGGCGTCGCGGTCGACTTAATTCCGACGAAAGAGTTCAACGCGGAAGGGCTCGTCGCCGCGCTTCGCGACGCGGAAACGTCGCTCGACGGCAAACGTCTTCTCTCCGTTCGCGCCAGTCGGGGACGCGACGTTTTGTCGAAAGAAGCGGCGAAGCTCGGCGCGGTCGTTCGCGAAGTCGCCGCGTACCGCTCCGTCGACGTCGAAACGCCGGACGCCGAAATTGCCGCCGCGCTCCGCTCGAACCGAATCGACTTCGGAACGGTCGCCAGCTCCGCGACGGCGAAAGCGTTGGCGCGACTCTTCGGCGACGCGTTGGCGCAAACGCGCTGGGTCGCGCTTAGTCCGTTGACGGCGGACGCGCTCCGTTCGGTCGGCGTCGAACCGGCGGCGGTCGCGGAAGAAGCGACGCTCAAAAGCCTCGTCGACGCAGTCGTCGGCGCGTCCCAACAAAATCTCGGTCAATAAAATCCCCGGTCGATAAAATCCCCCAATAAAACCCCGGTCAACCAAATCCCCAAATAAAAAAACGACGCCGAGCAAAACTCGACGTCGCTTCCAAACGTTCCGTTAAAAACGTTTAAGTCAATTCAACCCAAAACTCAAACGCGCTTGCTTTGGACGGCGGCTTCGTAAGCGTCGACTTCGGCCAACCATTTTTCGCCGACCGGAACGCCGTTCTTTTCGCAGTAGTAATCCCAAACGGCGGAGAACGGAAGCGTTCGCGCTTCTTCCATCAACGCGAGACGCTTCGTATAATTCCCGTCGAGTTCCGCTTTTTTCAGCGTCGAAATCGGGTCGAGGAACGCCGCGAGCAACGCTTTCAGCGCGGCGCGCGTCCCGATCGTCCAAGCGGCGACGCGGTTGATCGTCGCGTCGAAGTAGTCGAGCGCGACGTAAGTCTTGCTAAGCAGGTCGCAACGGACGAGTTCTTCGGCGATCGCCTTCATTTCGTCGTTCCAAACGACGACGTGGTCGCTGTCCCAACGGACGCCGCGGCTGACGTGCAGGAGGAGTTCGTCGACGAAGAGCGACAAGGACGAAAGTTTGTCGGAAATCGTTTCGGTCGGATGGAAGTGCCCCGCGTCGAGCGTAACGAGAAGATTGTTCTTCATCGCGTAACCCATACAGAATTCGTGGCTTCCGACGGTGTAGCTTTCGGCGCCGATCCCGAAAAGTTTACACTCGACGCCGTCGCGGATCGTTTCGCGCGGTTGGGCGACCGAGAAAATTTCGTCGTAAGATTCGGCCAAACGGCGGCGCGGCGCGAGGCGGTCGGCCGGGAAGTCTTTCATACCGTCCGGCGTCCAGTGGTTGACGACGCAGGGGTTCCCCTGCGCGGCGCCCATCGCGGAGGCGATCGCGCGGCAGCGTTTGTCGTGTTCGATCCAGAAATCGCGGATTCCTTTGTCCGGGTGCGAGAGCGTCAAGCCGTCGGCGGCCTTCTCGTGCGAGAAGAAGGTCGGGTTGAAGTCGAGACCGAGGCCGTTCGCTTTCGCCCAGTCGATCCAGCCTTGGAAGTGCGCCGGTTCGATTTCGTCGCGGTCGACTTTTTTGCCGCCGTTTTCAAGGTAAATCGCGTGCAGGTTGAAGCGGTGTTTGCCCGGAATCAACGAGAACGCTTTTTCGGCGTCGGCTCGGAGTTCGTCCGGCGTTCGCGCTTTGCCGGGATAGTTGCCGGTCGCGAGGATGCCGCCGCCGGTCAACCCGGACGCGTTTTCGAAACCGCCGACGTCGTCCCCTTGCCAGCAGTGGAGCGAAATTTTCACCTTCGAGAGGTTTTCCATCGCCGCGTCGACGTCGACGCCGAGTTCCGCGTATCGTTCTTTCGCCAGTTCAAACGCTTGTTCGATTCTACTCATTTTACCTAAAACTCCTAAATTATCGTTTCGCGCTCCGTCGACCGGCGACGCGAGGGGTAAGTCGACCAATTATCGACAAAATAAGTCGGACGCGTTAAGTCTCAACGCTAAAAAACCGATATTTGCAATAACGCAAAAAATCGGTATTGTTTGTTTTAACCGCGCCGCCGACGCTAGCGCCGCGTTTTAAGTCGGATATTCGCAACAAAGGAGCGTTTTATGCGCAAAAATTTGGAAACTCGCCGTCGACGCCGCGTTGTCGCGCTCGTTTTACTCGTTTTATTTTCGGCGCCGTTAGCCGCGTCGCTCGGTTGCCGCTCAGGGAAGAGCAAGTCGAACCAAATCGAGACGGTCGACGATTTTTTGAGCGCCGACAAACCCGCTTGGTAAGCCGTCGCGGAACGTCTTCCGTTCCCGCCTTTTTTAACGTCGAACGTTTGGGTTCGACGTTTTTTTTTCGCCGGAAACGCCGCTCGCGTCCCAAAACAACGAACCGAAAAACGTCGAGCGTTCGCCGCCGCGACGTTTTCCGGTTTTCGTTTCAAGCGACGATTAAGCGCGCGCTTTGACTTTCGCGCCGTCGTCGGAATCGCCGTCGTCTTTCGGCGGACGGTTCGCCATCAACACGGCGATCCAGCGCGTTTCCGGGAACGATTGGAAAATAATCTTCATAATAACGGCCAACGGCGGCGACAGGAACATCCCGATCGGGCCCAAAAGCCAGCCGAAAAGAATCAACGCGATCAAAACGATAAGCGGCGACAGGTCGAGCCCGTTGCCGAGAAGGCGCGGCTCGATCGCGTATCCGATCATGCAGTTGATGATCACGAAGAAGACCGCGTCGACGGCGCCGACGACGAGCCCGTGTTCGACCGTCGCCAAAACGATCGGCGGAATCGCGGCGACGACGGAACCGATGTTCGGAATATAGTTCAGCAAAAACGCGACGAACCCCCAAAGCAACGGGTATTGAACGTCCGACACAACGAGCAACAGCGTAACGCACGTCCCGACGCCCAAACTCATCCACGTCTTAATCACCATATAGTTGCGAATATCGGCGACCACCTTTTGGATATGCTCGTTGACAAAGCCTTGTTTGCCAAGCGCGGCGGCCATTTTCTTCGGCATTGCCGCCGTTTCGCAGAGCATAAAGATAACCAACAGGGTCAAGATAAAACCGTTGCTCGCAAAATAGCTTAGCTCGCTCGCCAAACCGGCCAAGAAGCGGAAAAGCTCGTTCGACCCGGCGTCGACGACGCTAACTTGCGGCGCCGACGCGAGCGATTCGCGTTCTTCGCCGCTTTCCTCGGCGAGCGCCGCCGCGACTTCGTCCGCAAGCGCCGTTTCGTCCGTTTCGGCGATTTCCGCGTCTTCCGTTTCGTCGAGCGTCGTTTCAATCAATCCCGACTTCGGGGCTTGCGGGGTCAACCCTTCCGGCGCGTCGACCGCGGTCAGAACGCCCGAATTTTCTTCTATCGTCGGCGTCAATCCGGCGTCCTGTTCGTTCGCGCCGTCGTCCTCTTGCGTCCAATACGCGACCGGCGTTATCCGCGTTTCGCCGCGACTCGCGACGTTCGCCGGGTTCGCCGTTTCCTTTAAGAATTTCGTCGTTTCGTCGGAAATATCCGGCTCGGCGACGGGAACGGGCGTTTTTTCCGCCGCTTCGCGAATCCGCGCTTTTTTTACGGCGCGATCCACTTCGTCGCGAACGCGGCGTTCCAACGCGAGTTCGGCGGCGCTTTCGTCGGTCGTTTCGCTCGGCTCGTCCGTCGTTTCCTCTTCTTTAAGGAAGGGAACAAAGTCGCCGACGTTTAAGTTATAACTTTTCAGCTCTTCGTTAAAAAGATCGCGATAAGTCGGGATATCTTTCGCGAACTGCGCCAACTGCGCTCCGACGACGGTCATCGTGCCGAGCCCGACCGCCAAAACGAAAATAATCACCGCGCACAACGAAAAGGCTTGCGAAAACCCCTTCGAGCGGAGCCAACGCAACGGAGAAACCAACATCGCGGAAAAAAACGCCGCCAAAAAGATCGGGCCCAAAATACTCCGCGACGCGTGAATCCCGCCTAAAATGATAATCGCCGCCGCTAAAACGACCGCGTAATCTTTCAGGACGCCCTGCTTTTCGCAACCGTCGCTTCGGTCGTCGCACTTTTTATCTTTTTCGGAATAATCCGTCATTTTTTCATTCCGTTTTCAAGGAAGGAATCGCGCGTTTCGCCGTTCGAAACTTACGCGCCGTCATCATACCTAAACGCGGCCCAAAATTCAAGCCCCTTCGCGTCTCGACGCGCCCAAAACGCCGTTATTCTTAAATTTTTTATTGTTTTTCTCCGCCTTTTCCACAAAGTTTCGCGTCGAGGTTGCCGCGCGACGGTTCCGGCGAAAACGTCAACGCCGCGCGACCAACGCCGTCGACGGCGCGATCAACTTGACGACGACGATCGGCGTTCCGGTCGCCAACTCGCTTTCGTCGTCCGTTTCGGCGGCGTACTCCATCGAGCGTCCTTGCTGCGACACGACGACTTTCCCGCGTCCGGAGCGTTTCGCCGGAATCCGCAGGTAAACCGTTCCGGTCGCGCCGACCGCCGTCGACTCGCGAATCGAACCGTCTTCGCTAAACCGCGAAAGCGTTCGGAAGAGGAAGTAAACGCCGTAAATCGCCGCGATTCCGGCGACGATCGCCAGCCCCGCCGTCGCGCCCTTGCCGAGGGAGAGCGCCTCGCCCGCCAAGCCGCCGAGTCCGAAAAACGCGGCGCCCGCCGTCGCCGTCCGGAGCGACAGCGCTTTCAAAAACGGAACGCCGGACGCGTCGCCGTCCGCCGCCTCGCCGCCTTCCGCTCCGTCGGTTCCCGTTTCGACGTCGAGATCCAACGCGTCCGGAACGCCGTCGGCGTCCAAATCGCCTCCGCCGAGCCCGAACAACGTCGCGAAAAACTGCAACAAAACCAACGTCGACCCTAAAATCGCGCAAAACCAATAAACGCTCGTCATCGCCTTCTCCGCTCCGTTTCTTTCGTTCAACGACGCGCGCCGCGCCGTTTATTCTAATTGTATCAAACGAAAGCTCGTCGGGCAAGAAATATTGTCTTTTTTATAGAAATTTTTACCCAAAAGAATTGCCTCGCGTTCCGCGGCAGACTATACTTTAGTAAGATACGCAATCTGCGCAGACTAAACAAAGTTTACTATATTCTCATCCGCCTTTTTTAAGGCGCGCCAAGGAGTCGTTTATGCCGTTCGCAACGTTTGTTTCCCCGGTTTTCGGCGCTAATGTCGGCGCGATCGTCGGCGTCGGCGCCGTTTTATGCGCCGTTATCTTCTTCGGTTTCCTCGTTTTGTTCAGCGCGCGTTACAAACGCTGCCCGAGCAACCGGATTATGGTCATCTTCGGTCGCTCCGGCGGCCAAGCGTCGGCGAAGTGCATTCACGGCGGCGCGAAGTTCATCGTTCCGCTCTTGCAAGACTACGCCTATTTGAGCTTGGAACCGATGCAAATCGAAATCCCGCTCCGCGGCGCGCTCTCGATGGAAAACATCCGCGTCAACGTCCCGAGCGTCTTCTCGATCGCGATCGGCACGACGCAGGAACTGATGCAAAACGCGGCGATTCGCCTTCTCGGGATGCCGCGCGAAGCGATCGCCAAACAAGCGGAAGACGTTATTTTCGGCCAGTTGCGCCAAGTGATCGCGTCGATGCGCATCGACGAAATCAACCGCGACCGCGAAGCGTTCCTGACGAACATTCAAACGTCGCTCGAGCCGGAACTTAGCAAGCTCGGTCTCGTTCTGATCAACGTCAACGTTACCGACATTACCGACGAATCGGGGTACATCGAAGCGATCGGGCAAAAGGCCGCGTCGGAAGCGATTCAAAAGGCGCGCGGCGACGTCGCCGACAACGAGCGAATGGGGGAAATCCGGGTCGCGGAAGCCGAAAAAGACAAGGCGATTCAAGTCGCGAACGCGCAAAAAGAACGCGTCGTCGGGACTCGCGAAGCGGAGCGGGAACAAACGGTCAAAACGGCGCAAATCGAGCAAGAGCAAGCGGTTCGCTTGGCGGAACTCGACCGCGTGAAGGTCGTCGGCGAACAATCGGCGGCGTTCGAGAAGGAAGCGGAAGTCAAGGCGGCGGAACGCGATATGCGCGTCAAGTTGGCGAACGCGGACGCGGCGGCGATCGAAGGCGAAAACCTTGCGAAGGCGGTCGTCGCGAACTCCGAAGCCGAGTTGCAAGTCAAGGAAGCGGAAGCGTTTGAGCGCGGGGAAACTCGCAAGCGTCAAGCGGACGCGTCCGTTTTGGAAGCGGAACACAAAGCGCAAGCGGTCGCGGCGGCGGCGTTGGCCGAGCGCGTCGAAGCGGAGCGTCGGGCCGAGTTGGAAGCGCCGGCGAAAGCGGAAAAAGCGCGCATCGTCGTCGAAGCGGAAGCGCTCGCCGAACAAAAACGCATCGAAGCGGAAGGGGAAGCCGCGGCGATTTACGCGAAATTGGAAGCGGAAGCGCGCGGTCAATACGAGATATTGAAGAAAAAGGGCGAAGGTCTCCGCGCCATCGTCGAGGCGTGCGGCGGCGCTCGCGAAGCGTTCCAAATGTTGATGCTCGACCACTTCGACGAACTGATCGCCGCGTCGGCGCAAGCGATTTCGTCGATCAAATTCGACAAGGTGGTCGTTTGGGACGGCGCCGGTTCCGGCTCGAACGGTTTGAACGGCGAAACGGCGACCTCGAACTGGCTCCGCAATATGGCGAAGACGCTCCCGCCGATGCTGGAAGTGATGAAGGAAATCGGCGGCGTCGAGTTCCCGGAAATTTTGGGCAAAATCGGCGCCCCGGAAGCGGTCGACGCGCAAACGACGCAAACGCAAACCGACGCCGCAAGCGAAGCGGAAGCGGAAGCGTCGCCCGCCGACGAAACGGCAAACCCAAGCGAAGCGCAACCGCAAGCCTAAAGCGAACATAGCGACGCGCTTTCAAGCGTCGCTCCCCGTCGACGCGGCGTAACTTTTCCCTCCCCCCCCGACGCCGCGTCGACTCCCCTTAAAAAAGAAAGCGCGCCGAGAAGCGAACCTCAACCGCTCCTCGACGCGCTTTTTTACTCGACGTTTAACTTGCGAAATATTGCGACGCCGCTCAATCCGGCGCCCGTCCGCTTCGGAGGAGTTCGAGCGGTTCCGCGCGTCCGGCTTTGATCGCCGGCCAAAGCGCCGCCGTCAAACAAAGCGCGAGCGTCAGCGCAAAACCGAACGCCAACTCTTTCACCGGCAAGATTAACGGCGGATTCGACGTTCCAAACATACTCGCGCCCAACTTCAACGCCCCCTGCGCCGCTAAAAACCCGAACAGAAAACTCGTCGCCGCCGCGACCAGCGCGATCAAAATCGCCTCGACCAAAATCGCTCGAATCAGCGCCCCGCGCGTCAGCCCGGTCGCCCGCATCGTTCCAAACTGCCAACGCCGCGAACGAACCGAGTTCGCAACCGCGCCGACGACCGCGATCGACGCGATAATCAACGTCGTAATCGGCGTTTTGCTCAATCCCCAAATCACCGAATCGGCGCGTTTAGAAATCGAATCCGTCAACGAAGAACGCGTCGACAACTTGACGTAAGCGGTTCGCGACGTCGCGTCGTTTCCTTCCGTTTTTCCCGATTTCGCCGCGAACGTTCCGTCCGCTTCATCGCGTCGCAACGACTTCAACGCCAACGCGTCGCACGCCGTTTCGATTTCGTCGTACGTCGCGCCGTCGCTCTCGTTAAACCAAAAGTAGCCGGGTCGTTCGAGTTGGTAGTCGTCGCGAATTATCCGCTCCGACGCGAACGCGATTCCGCCGGAACGCCCGAAATTGCGCCGAACGCCCCCGGTCTTCGAAAGCCAATGCCAACCCGGGTAATAAACGACGCCGACGATCGGATACGCAAGCGTTTTGCCGGGAACGCGCGGGTGAACGACGCGCAGTTCGTCGCCTAAATCGAGTCCGTAATCGATTGAAAGCGAATCGGTTACAACGACGCCGCGCCCGCTCCGCATCGCGTCGAACGCCTTCTCGGGATCGCCCTGTAAAAAGCGAAAACCGACGAGCGGCGCTTTGTCGCCGTTCCCGCGAAACGCCCGCTCGACGTCGACGCCGAAGAAAACGACGTTCGCAAACGCGCTTTTCCGAACGCTTTGCGGCGGTATCGAGCTTTCGTCGAACGCCGCTTGTTCGACCGCGACTTCAAGTAACGAGTCGCGCTTAACGCAAGGTAAATCGGCGAGTTGCGCGACCTGTTCCGGACGCAAACCGTTCGGCAAAAACGCCGCGAAACAGTTCGGCGTCCCGCGCCCCGGCAGGAACGGTTCGAGCATCGAATACCCCCAAATTTGCGTCGAAACGAAGAGACCGCCGCCGACGCTCAAGGCGACGGAAACCGCGACGACGCGGCTCGCGTTCCCCGAAAGCTCCGTCCGAATCAAACGATAATCGAAGCAAAACAACTTTGCTAACAACGGCAATAAAACGACTTCCGCAACGCGAATCAACGCCGGAATCGTCAAAACGACGCCGAGCGCAAGGGCCAAAACGCCGACGCCCGAATGCAACGCCGCCCGCTCCGGAGTCGTTCCGGTCGCGAACTGAACGAGGTAAACGTCGACGCCGATTAGCGCCGCTCCGAGAAACGCCAAAGCGGAGAAACGTCGCGTTTGACGCCGCCAAAGCGCCGGGGAAAAGAGCGTCTTTTCCGAAACGCCGAGCGCTTCTAAAGGCTTAGTTCGCGCGCTTTGCAACATCGGCCAAAGCGCCGCCAAAACCGCTCCGACGACCGCGCAACCGAACGAAACGCCGACCGTTTCCCAGTTGACGCCGGTCGCCTTCCCGGAACAAACGAAAACCAACGCCCAGCCGGTCGCGACGCCGCCGAGCCAACCGGGAATCGCTAACACCAACGCTTCCAACAAGATAGAAAACGCGACTTGTCCCCGCGTCAAACCGGCCGTTCGATAAAACGCGATCAGTCGACGCTGCGCCGCGACGCTCGAATTCAGCGCCGTAAAAACGATGAAAATCGACGCGAGCGCCGCCAAGAGCGTTCCGCTCGCCGCTTGATACTTAAACGACTGATTTTGCTTAAATTGCGACGCCTTCCGCTCGATAATTTCCGGCTCCGTTAAGACCTCGAACCCCGGAAGCCGCGCCGCGATTTTTTCGCTCCAACGACCGCGAAAGTCGTCGACCGACGTTCGCAACTTCAACATAAGCGCCGACGTCGCAAGCGGTTCCGTCCCGGCGATTTCGCGGCCCAGCGCCTCCGAAACGTAAAACGAATCGAAATTCGGGTCGGCGACGACGCCGACGACTTCCAGTTGAAACTCGGCTCCTAACTTCGGGCAAATCAAGAAGATAGAGTCGCCCGGTTTCGCGTTCAACTTTTCCGCGCCCTTTTCGGTCAAAACGGCTTCGCGAGCGGTCGACTCCGGCGACGCAAACCATTTTCCTTCAAGGAGTTCGAACGGCGGCTCCGCGGCGTCGGTCGCCCAAAATTGCGAACCGCTTCCGGACGGCGTCCCCATCGTCGCCCGATAAGCCGCGTAAGCGCGACGGCGCAACGCCGCGTCGACGCCCGGCGCCAACGCGCTATCTTCTTCGAACGCAAGTATTTCCAGAGAGCGTTTCGGCGTCGGACGGTCTTTTTCGTCGACGGCGTCCGCGTCTTCCAAAATCGACCGTTCGGTTCCGGGCGCGTAAACGAACGCTTTTAGCGGAGCCAATTCGACGGCGAACGCAACTCCTTCGTCGGCGCGGAGTTCCGCGATTAACTCCGGTGAAAACGCGCCGCCGTCGACGCCGCGTCGTCCGCCGTTTCTTCCTCTTCGGCCCTTCCCTTTTTGCGCGAAACCGTCGCTCTTAACGTCTTTCTTTTCAACGCTTTCCTTCGTCTTCGCTTGCGCCGCTTCCTCGCTCTTTGTATCGGGCGCCGGACGCGTTATTTTCAACGGCCCGCTAAAAGTTCCGCCGCCGCGACGTTCCGTCGCTCCGTCGTCTTTCGCCGCGATTTTAACGTCGCAAGTCCCCAAATAATCGGCTTCTTCGGTTGTCGCGTCGATGAAAAGCGCCTGAAAGCCGCCGATCGTCCAAACGATCAAACAGGACGACGCGGCGATCGCCAACGCGACGAAAGCGAGTCGCGCCTTTTGACGCCGCATCCGCGAAACCGTCGTCGACAAAACGAACTTCATCGCCTCAACTCCTTTCTTTTCGCGGGTTAAACATCCGCCGATTCGCGTCGAACGATCTCTTGATAACGCGCCGCCAACGCCGAGGCGTCCGAAAATTCGCTCGTCGGCATATCGGCCGCGATCTCGCCGTCGCGCAACACGACAACGCGTCGCGCCCAAACGGCGACCGCCGGCTCGTGCGTTACCAGCGCGATCGTTCGTTCTTCTTCGCGGTTGAGCTTATTCAAGACGCGGCAAACGTTTTGGCCGCTCGTCCAGTCGAGATTTCCGGTCGGCTCGTCGGCCAAAAGAACCGCCGGGTCGGCGCAGAGTCCCCGAGCCAACGCGACGCGCTGTTGCTGACCGCCGCTCAACGAATCGGGATATTGCTCCAACTGTTGCAAAATTTCGAGTTCCGCCCAAAGTTCGCGCGTCTTCTTCAACGTCGACGCGACGTCGCGTCCGTCCGCTCGCAACGGAAAAAGGATGTTTTCCTCCGCCGTCAAGTGCGGAATCAGGTTGTAATTTTGAAAAACGACGCCAAGTCGCCGCCGACGGAAAAGCGTCAACTCGCGGTCGCCGCAGTCGAAAATCCGCTTTCCCTCGACTTCGACGCTTCCGGAAGTCGGACGCGTCAGTCCGGCGATTAAATGCAGCAAAGTGCTTTTTCCGGAACCGCTTGCGCCCATAATCGCGACAAACTCGCCCCGCTTTATCGTCAAATCGACGTTCGAAAGCGCCGCGAACTCGTCGTCGCCGCGCCGATATTTTTTCGTCAAGCCGGTTGTTTTTACCGCGATTTCCGCGCCGTCCGTCGCCGCGCCGACGCTATTATTAGTTTTTCTTATACTGTCGCTCATTTGATTTTCTTATTATCGCTCAAAAACCGATCGCAACGCCGTTTCCAACGTCTCAAACCGCGCTATATCTTGATTTACTCCGCCGCGCAATACGTTAAAACCGTCAAAACGTACCCGGTAACGAGGTTCGCGTCGGTCTCCATCCACATACGGTCGGTGTTAACCCAAGAACCGTCGACGTTTTGCGCAAGCGCCAGCGTCTCGATTAGCTCGCGCCGCCAGTCGTGTTCGACGCCGTTTTTATCCTCGAACGTCTTCATTCCCAACGTTTTAAGACATTTTGACGCCGTGTGATAATAGTAATAAAGCCCGCGCTTGCCGAGCCCCGGATTTTGTTTCATCGTGTAATTGTCGCGAATCCAGCTCGTCGCCGCTTGGACGCGCGGATCGTCGGCGGTCAGTCCGGCGTAAATCAGGCTTTTGAGCCCGGCGTAAGTCATGCTGCCGTAACTGCGCAACCCGCCGCTAACCTCTTGCCCCGCCGGGTTTTCTTGCTCGGACACAAACGTGTAAATAAAGCCGCCGTCGTTCGTTTTCGCGGTCGAGCCGCCGACCGGGTTGTCCTCCGATTCCAAGTTTTGACAGCGCGACACAAAGACGAGCGCGTCTTGAATCGCCGGGTCGTCCTCGTCGGCGCCGATTTCTCGCAACGCTTCGACGAAAAACTGCGTGTTCGAGAGGTCGGGTCGCGTTCCGCTTCCCGCGCCGTACCCGACGCCGCCGAAATACTCCTCGTCCTGCGAAACGCCGCTCGCTTCGTTGTATTGCGTTCCGCGAACGTACTTTTCCGCGTTCGCGACGACGGCGTCGTACCGCCCGTCCCCCGCCGCTTTGTTCGCCAAGTCGAAACAAACGAGCCCAAGGCAAGACTCGTAAGACGCGACGTGCCCGCCGGACGAGTAAATCCCGCCGTCTTCTTGAATTGCGTCTTCAAGAAACGCCAACGTCTTGGCAAGAATCGGGTCGTCGAGCGCGACGCCGCATCGCAAAAGCGCGGTCGCGACGACGATCGTCGGGCCGACTCCGGCGCGCGGCGACGCGGAGAAGGAGCCGTTCGACATTTGCGCTTTTTTCAAAAACGCGATTCCGTCCTTAACCATTTGCAAACGCAACGTTTCGACGTCGGCGCGCTCCGCTTCGGAAAGGGTCGAGCGCATCTTGGGCGCCTCGACGACCGGCGCGTTTTGACCGCCCCGCCTCCCGCGACCGCCCAAATTCGACCCGCCTTGACCTCCGCGACCGCCGCGACTTTCCGCTTCGGCGCGTCCCGAACGCTCGCCGCGCCCGCCGCCGTCTTGCGCCCAAGCGACCGTTCCGAACGTCAGCGACGCCGCGCAACAGATCGCGCCGAACCGTCGAACAAATTTCGCCGTTTTTTCTCTTTTATCGTTTCGATTTTGCATCGTTAATTCCTTTTTCCAAAAGCAGTTATTCAAACGCCGCCCGTTCCGTTCGCCGAAACGAGCGGCGCGTTTTCTTCGTTATTATACGTCAAAATTCGACGTTCGTTTCGCTCCCGGAACGCGTCGCGGCGGCGCGCCAAACGTCGAGCGAAACGGTTTCCGCGACGTTGCGAACCGAACCGTCGGCGAAACCGACGACGACGATCCCCGGGTGATTCGACGCGGCGCCGTCGAACGTCAACTCCGTTCCGCGCAACCAAATCGACGGAACCCGAGCGTTCGGAACGGAATACGCCGAGTAACCGGACGCGTAATGCCGCCCCGTTATCCAAGGAAAACCGCGATGCGAACCGGTCGCCGACGGTTTCATCGCCGCCAAATCCGGGTCGACGTAATCCTCGAACGTTCCGGCGCCCAAGACGTACATCCGATCCCAATCGTCGTCGCCCGGCTCCGTCGGCTTGTTTTCGAACTGCAAGCGCGTTTCGGAAACGACCATCGTTTGGGAAGTTCCGTCGGTCAGCGACGCGAACGACGTTTGCCGCCAAGCGAACGCGCCGTCGTTGCGGCCTCCGTCGAGATTGTTTCCGAGCCCGGTCGACGTTCCGCTGCAAAAGACGTAATTATTGCCGTTGGCGTAAAGTCCGTCGTTTCTCGGCTGTAAAGCGACGCGCGGTTGGTCTTCGCTCGGACAGGCCAACGTCGGGCACGGGAAGTCCATTTTGTCGAAAAGCGCCGAATTCAGCGCCGTTTTTTGCCAATAGACGCGGTATTTGTCGTAATCGCCGAAATCGATTCCCGCCATAAACGCGCCCTGTTCGATATACGGCAAAATCCGCGCTTGAATCGAAAACGCCGTGTCGTAAACCTTGCCGTCGGCGGCGCTTCGACCCCAACTGGTGAATTGCGGGAAGCCGTTTTGGACGTCGGAATAATTCGTCAGCGCGAGCGTCCACTGCTTGACGTTGTTCGCGCATTGCATCCGACGCGCCGTCTCGCGGGCCGCCTGAACCGCCGGCAAAAGCAAACCGATCAAAATCCCGATAATCGCGATCACGACGAGCAATTCGACGAGCGTAAAACCGTTTCCCTTCCCGCGCTTTGCCCCGACGCCGTAAAGCGCCTGTTTTTCCTTATTATCCCAAACCTTCACTTTATTTACCCAAACTTCTATTAAACGCTTATTTTTTCTATTTTCGCAATATGGACGCCGACGCGTCCAAAGCCTTCCGTTTTCGTCGAGATTCCAAACGACAAGAAAAGCCGACGCGCCGCCGTTCCGACGCCCAAATCAAACAAGAATCAATTCAAAAGCCGGGTCGACGCGCAAAGAGAAGCGAGCGCCGTTCGCTCAGCGATACCGTCCTCGACGTCAAACCGTCGAAACGCGTTAAAAAGCGCAAGACGCGCAAAATAGAGAAGTTTTTTCAGTTTAACCGCCGCGACGCCCGCCCGTCGAAACGCCGCGTCCAAAAGTCGCCAAAATTCGCGTTCCCAACGGTTTTCGCCGCCGAGACCGCCCAAAATCGTCCAAGCTCGCGGAAAAACGCTGCCGAACGCGCCGAACGTCGACAAGAAAAAGAACGTCGCCGACGCCGCCAACGCCCGACGCGCCCGTTCGCCCGACGCCCAATCGCCGCCCGCGACGACGTCCGACGCCGCCAACGCCCCGACCGCGTTCAACGGGTTGCCGTCGAACGCCGCCGCCCAAAGAAACGCCTCGCCGTTTTCGCCCTTTATATTAATGTCGCCCGAAACGTCGTCCGCCGCGTCTTCGTTCCCGTCGAGCGAACGCAAAAACGCCAACGCCGCGTCGACGCCGCCGTCAAACTCCGCGCCGTTTCCCTCGCTTTCCTTGCTTTCCGCTTTTAACGCCGTCAACGTCGCCGCCGCTTCCCGCGACGCTTCCGCCGACGCCGACCGATCCGCCGCGAAGTCGAACGCCGTTCCTTCGTTCCGTCGCCGCTCGAACGCCGAACGCTCGGTCGCCGTCAACGCTTCAAGAAAGCGCGCCGTCGCCTCCGCCCCGACGTTCCAACGCGCCCAACCGTCCGCGACCGCCCGCAGCGCGACGTCCGCCCCCGACTCCGAACGCCGCGCCGCCCAAAATTCGGTCGCCCCGACGCGCAACCGCTCGTTAAAATCGGTCCGCAATCGCTCGACGACGCGCCGGTCGTTCGATTTCTCCCAACCGCCGCAAACGCCCAAAGCGCCCGGATTCGCCGTTTTAACGCGGGAAATACCGTTAAAGTCGCCGCCGCTTTCCCAAATTTCGCCGCCGTCGGTCGTTAACCGCTCCGCCGACCGCTCGACAACGCCGTCGCGCAACGCCGGTTCGGTCGCCGGACGCAATATCGCCGCCAACGCCGCCGCGAAAAACGCAAGCGCCGCCCAGCGAAATCGCCCAAGCGCGGTTCGAGAAAATTTTAGCATCGTCTAACTTTCGTCCGTCAAAAAAACGCGACGCGTCGGCGCTTCCCGCCCTCAAAAGCGGCAAAAACGGCTCGAACGCTCCCGCGATTCGTTCGAAGTTCATTATAATAAGGGCGCGGCGGCTTGTCAACCGGACGCGTTTCGCTTAAAATAAAAAGCGACGCCGACTCGATTTGCGTCGCGTCCCCGTTTCACTATTCCCCCTATTTTAACGCCCCGTCGTCGAGGAGCGCATATGAAGCTGCAAACGTTGGTCGAATTTTTGGAGAAAATTTTCCCGCTCGAACTCGCCGAAAGTTGGGACAACGTCGGTCTTCTCGTCGGCGACCGTCGCCGCGAAATCAAGCGCGTTCTCACTTGCTTGACGATCGACCGCGCCGTCGTCGACGAAGCGGTCGCGACCGGAGTCGATTGCGTCGTTTCGCACCATCCGTTCCCGTTCCGCGCCGCGAAGCGTTGGACGTTCGACACGACCGACGGCGAAATCCTCTCGAAGCTGATGGGCGCTCAAATCGCCGTTTACAGCCCGCACACCGCGCACGACTCGGCGTTTTTCGGCATTAATCGCCAACTCGCCGCCGGACTCGGCCTCCTCGACGTTCGCCCGCTGATTCCCGGAACGATTCCGGCGTCGCGGGACGCCCTCGACGGGCTCGAACCGAGCGTCGCCGACGAAGTCGCGCAAGATTTCCCGACGAAAGGCGCGAAAACGGACGGCGCCGCGCCCCTTCTCGGAAGCGGTCGAATCGGACGTTTTGAAAAACCGACGACCTTCGCCGCGCTGATCGAGCAAGTCAAAGATATGTTGCAAATCCCGGCGCTCTTGGCGGTCGGCGACGACAAAAAAACGATTCGCAACGTCGCGATCGGTTGCGGAGCGGCGGACGATTTCGTCGGAAACGCCGACGACGCGGGCGCCGACGCGCTCCTCCTCGGCGAAGCGCGCTTTCACGCTTGTCTCGAAGCCCGCGCTCGCGGAATCGGCTTGATTCTCGCCGGGCATTACGCGACCGAACGCTTCGCCGCCTGCATTCTCGCCGACCGAATCGCCCGCAAATTCCCGGAACTCGCCGTCAGAGCAAGCGACAAAGAAAGCGACCCGATTCGCGTCGTTTGACGCCCGACGCGCCGCCTTGCGCCGTCGCCATTAATATATAAGGACGACGGACGCGTTCCTCCGACCGTTTCCCCAAGCCGCCGACCTTGCGTCGCGCGGCTTTTTTCGTCCCTCGCCACCGTTGCGTCCAAACGCCGAAAACTGTTGCCGACCGTCAAAACCGCCGATTACAAAATAAATAAAATAGGCAATTTAGGAAAAGAAAAAATTTCAAAAAAAACGTTTTTTGTCCTCCAAAGTTGGGCTTCGGGGGCTTGTAGAACGCGCGGAAGGGTTTATAATTAGGTTAAAATTTTATCGAGAAGCGTTTTTCCCCGTCTTTGGGTTCTCGACGCGTTCGGTTTCGCTTTGAATCGAATCGTCGCGCGCTTCCCTCGATAACCCGCTCTTCCGACGCGGCCCCGACGCTCGACGTTCCGCCCGCGATTCCGGAAGATTTTCAAACGGTAGTTTAAGCGCTCAAAGGAGATTTACAGTGGCTGCTGTCAACGTCGGTATTAATGGTTTCGGTCGTATCGGTCGCATCGTCTTCCGTCAAATGATGAAGGCTCCGGAAAAGTACAACGTCGTCGGTATCAACGACTTGACCGACACGAAAACCCTCGCCATCCTTCTCAAATACGACTCCTCGCAAGGTCGTTTTGACGGCACGGTCGAATACGATGAAAAGAACCTCATCGTCAACGGCAAAAAGATTCCGGTTTCGGCCGAAAAACAACCGTCCCTCATTCCGTGGGCTGAATTCGGCGCCGACGTCGTCCTCGAAAGCACCGGTTTCTTCACCAACCCGGCCGCGGACGGCAAAGAAGGTTACAACAGCCACAACGCTCGCAAAGTCGTCATTTCCGCTCCGGCGAAAGGCGAAGGCGACGAATTCTTCACCTGCGTTCTCGGCGTCAACGACGACAAACTGAAGCCGGAACACAAATACGTTTCGAACGCTTCCTGCACGACCAACTGCCTCGCGCCGGTCGCTAAAGTCCTCAACGATAACTTCGGTATCGTTAAAGGTTTGATGACCACGGTTCACTCCTACACGAACGACCAAGTTACGCTCGACAAACCGTACAAAAACATCTATCGCGGTCGCGCCGCGGGCGTCAACATCATCCCGACCACCACCGGCGCCGCGAAAGCCGTCGGTCTCGTCATTCCGGAAGTCAACGGCAAGCTGACCGGTATCTCCCTCCGCGTCCCGACCCCGACCGGCTCCATCGTCGACCTCGTCTGCGAAACCGCGAAACCGGTTACCGTCGAAGCCGTCAACGCCGCCGTCAAAGCCGCCGCCGCTTCGGAACAAATGCAAGGCGTCTTGGATTACTGCGAAGACCCGATCGTCCTCGCGGACGTCGTCGGCCAAACCTACAGCTCGATCTTCGTTCCGGAATGGACGATGGTCATCGGCGACAATATGGTCAAAATCTTGTCCTGGTACGACAACGAAATGGGTTACAGCACCCGCGCCGCCGACCTCATCTACAAGCTCGGCAATATGTAATTTGAGGTTTAACCGCCTTAAATTCAGCGTTTAAGCGACAAACGCGAAACGTCGATTCGCTAACGTCGCTTAAACGTCGACCGTCGGTCGAATTTGAAACGGGAGTCAAACTTGCGAAACGTTTTCCAACGCGTCGCGACGTCGGCTCCCGTTTTTCGTTTTTTATTATTTTACCTATTCCGCGCCAATCCCGTATTTTAACGTCGCGCCGCGGTCGCGCCCGACGCTTTTTTGAATGACGCCCGATTTTTTAAAAAACGTTTATCTTTTAAGCGCGATTTCCAGCGTTACGTTCGGTCTTATCGGCGCGCTGGTCGTCGCTCGACGCATCGGTTACTTGGCGGGCGCGATTTCGCACTGCGCGTTCGGCGGAATCGGTTTCGGACTTTGGCTTCAACAAACGTTAAAGTTCGGCGCGCTTGGAACGTTGACGTTAGCGACGCGCTTCACGTCGGCGGAAAACGCGCCCAACCTTTGCGAACATTGGAGTTCCTACGTCGATCCGGTTCCGACGGCGCTTCTCTTCGCGGTGTTGGCGGCGCTCCTTGTCGACGCAATTCGCCGCCGCGCGAAAGAGCGGGAAGAAACGCTTCTCGGCGCGATTTGGGCGATCGGAATGGCGCTCGGGCTCCTTTTCATCGAGCGAGTCGAGGGTTACGCGTCGGTTTCGACGTACCTTTTCGGCGACGTTCTCCTGATCGGACGGAGCGACATTTGGACGGCGACGGCGTTGGGCGGCGCGATTTTAGCGGTCGTTTTTTGCGATTTTAAACGTCTTGAAGCGACGTGTTTCGACGAAGAATACGCCGAGTTGCGCGGCGTAAACGTCGACTTCCAAAACCGCTTATTGCTAACGTTGACGGCGGTCGCGGTCGTTTTGATGCTGCGTATCGTCGGAATGGCGATGATCGTCGCGCTCCTGACCCTTCCGGCGGCGACGGCGGGCCGATTCACGAAGCGTCTCGGAACAACGATTATCGCGTCGCTCGCGATTTGCTTCGTCGGGTCTTGGCTCGGAATTTGGCTGAGTTTTTTACTAAATTTCTCAACCGGGCCGACGATTATTCTCGTCGTCGCCATTTTTTACGGAATTTCTTTACTTTTCGGTAAAAAGTAACCTCCGCGTTTAACACGGGAAGTTTAGGTAAAAGCAAACGAAGGAGCCGTTTTTTCCGCTGAAAAATCGCGTTTTTTTAAACAAAATCGGTTTTAAGCCCTTGAAAAAACGTAACTATAGTATTATTATTAAAGCAACAAGGACGCGCGATTTTAGAGCGTTTTGCGCCTAGACGCGTCTTTGCGATGTGTTTGACACAACTTAAAAGGAAAAAAAAATGAAGAAATTCTTTGCTCTTACCCTCGTCGCGGCTTGCGCCGCTTGCATGTCCCTTGGTTGCAAACCGGCCGCGACCGACGCCCCGGCGACCGACGCTCCGGCGACCGAAGCCGCCGCCACCGAAGACGCCGCCGCTCCGGCTGAAGAAGCCGCCCCGGCTGACGCCGCCGCCGAAGAAGCCGCCGCTCCGGCTGAAGAAGCCGCTCCGGCTGAAGAAGCCGCCCCGGCCGCCGAAGAAGCTCCGGCTGCGTAAGATTCGATTTAATTCGATTCTAACGAGAAAAGCCCGCGTTGCAAAGCGCGGGCTTTTTCGTTTCTTGCGAACGTTTCGTTTTTCAACCGCCGCGACGCCGCGACTCGCGGTCGCCGCGTTTCGACGACGTTTTCTCGTCCGTTCCGCCGCCAACGCGTCAAGACGTAAAAAAAGCGACGAACGCTCCAAACGTTCGCCGCTCCTTCCGCTTAATTAATCGTTAAACGTCGGCGCTCAAAAACGCCTCGACGTTAAATTTAGCGTTGCGGACGTTCGCCGCGCGGGCCGTTCGGACGTTTCGGCATTTCGAGCTTCTTGATCTTCGCGTTGCGGAAGACGACCGGTTCGTTGCCGTGCAGGCCTTGGAAGCCGATGTAACCGGCGTTTTCGGTTTCAGCCGGCGCTTTGTTGATCAGCCACGGGAACGGCTTCGAACCGTCCGGGTTGACGTCGGCTTTCGTGTATTCGCGTTTGTTCATCACGGTCGTAAGGTGGCCGTTGAGGAAGACTTGGATCATCGAGCCCATGCAGACGACCGTCATACGGTTCCATTCGCCCGGCGCTTTGCAGACGTTGAAGTTCGGAGCGCAGCGACCGTAAATCGCGCCGCAGTCGGTCATATCAACTTTACGACCGAACGAGTCGAAGATTTGGACTTCGAGGGAGTTCGGAATCCAGTTCGCTTTGTCGGTGCATTGGATGACGATGCCGCTGTTCGCTTTTTCGGTCGTTTTGAATTCGAAGTCGAGCATAAAGTTCTCGTACTTGTCTTTCGCCCAAATCGCGTTGTCTTTCGTCGCCTTCATGACGCCTTCTTCGTCGATCGACCAAATGGCCGGATCGTATTCGGCGTTTTCGAGTTTATCGCCGAAGAGCGAGACCCAACCTTCGCCTTCCGCTTTCGGTTGCGTCATCGGAGCGATTTTCGCGTTGCGGATTTTCATCGGCGCGTTGCCGTGCAGACCTTGGAAACCGATGTAGCCGAACGGTTCGAACGTCGAGAGGGAACGACCGTGGAATTTCTTTTCGATGTCCGTGCCGGCCGGGCTCTTTTCGTTGTTCGTCCATTCGGCGGTGTTGATGCGGTTGATCACTTCGTCGTTAAGGATAACGGTGATCGTGCGACCGAAGCACATAACGCGCATTTTGTTCCATTCGCCCGGTTTTTTCGTAACGTTTTTGCTCGGCGCTTGAAAACCGTAGAACGAACCGCAGGAGTGGTAGTTCGGTTCTTGACCGGCGTCGTCGAGGAGTTGGATTTCGATCGTGTTCGGAATCCAGTTGCCCTTGTCGGAGCATTGAATCAGGAAGCCGCCGTTGGTGTGGTCGGAGAGGTTGAATTCAAATTCGCAAACGAACGAGGAGTACTTTTCCTTCGTCCAGATGACGGCGTCTTTCGTCGCGACGAGTTCGCCTTCGTCGTTGATCGACCAAACGCCTTCCGGGAAGTCGCCGTTTTCGAGTTTTTCACCGAAGAGCGGAACCATTTCGGCGCCGCGTCCCATCATCGGGCCGAAACCGCGCATACCGCGCGGGCCGCGTTCGCCTTGTTTCGGCGCGTCTTTCGGAGCGTCTTGGGCCGGTTGCGCGCAAGCGACGGAGCCGCAAACGAGGAGCGCCGCCATCAGAGAAGCCAACGTTTTTTTCATCGAGACAATCCTTTCATTAAATCCGATGAGTCGCGGGAGCGCCGCGCGTCGACGCTCCCGAAAAGCCGCCGCCCTTCGACGTCGAAAGGTTCGGCGAGTATTTTCTTTATTTTAACATAACGACGGCAAATTCGCAAAGGCAGTCGCCGCTATTTTAACGTTTTTAACGAAAAAAAGTTTCGCATTTCCTCAAAACCCGTCGATTTTACGTCGACCGCCTATTTTACGCCGTTTCTTAAGACGAAACGCGCCAGCTTACGCCCCGGCGAACTCAACGGGTAAACGTCCAATTCGGCGCGCGGAACCCAGCGAACCTCCGCCGCGACGCGCTCCGTTTCCGGCGTCTTCCCTTTTTTCGTTTTCTTCGCGACGTCTTGGAGCGGTTGCGGCGCCGCGGCGCTTTTGAGAGCGTCGAAGAGCGTTTTTTCGACCGGCTCCGCTCCGGCGAGTCGGCAAAAGCGGAGCGTTATCCGAAACCGCGTCGCGGCGTGTTTTACCGTATAAACGACGCTTCCCGGGCGGCGGTCGAGCGGAGGCGCGCCGACCTCCTCTTCGAGAAAGCGCTGCAACCGGTCGCAAAGCTCGACGTCGTCGTTAAAATCGAGCGCGTCGCGAAACGCTTCGTTCGCAATTTCGAAACGCGGAAAGTCCCAAAGCCCGGCCCAAAGCGCGTTTTCCGGACGTCGAATCAGCAGAACGTCGGTCGGGTTCCCGCCGTCGCAACCCGTTTTTCCGCAACGCTTTCCGCCGTTTTCGCAATCGTCGAATAAGTCGCGGCGCTCGATCCAAAACGCGACGTCGGTTCGCGCGACCGTCTCCGCTTTCTTCTTCAAAACGGGAACGACGTCTTGTAGATCGCGGCGCCAACTTTCGCAAAACGCGGTCAGCGGGCAAGCGTCGCACTTTGGCGCCGTCGGCGAACAAACCAAGCGGCCCAAGTCGATCAGCGCGCCGTTTAAACGTCGGTAAACGTTCGGTTTGCGACTTTCTCCAACGTCGAGCGGGAGCCAATCTTCGGCGGCGCGCCAAAGGATTTTTTGCGCCGTCGAGGTCGTCGTTTCGAGTCGCAGGCCTAAAAGCCGAGCGTGCAGGCGCGTCGTGTTCGCCTCCAAAATCGGGGCGCGGCGGTCGAATCCGAACGAAAGAATCGCTCCGGCGCAGTACCGTCCGACGCCGGGAAGCGACAAGACGTCCTCAAAACGCTCCGGAACGTCGCCGCCGAACCGCTCGACAACTTGTAACGCCGCCGCTCGCAAGGAACGCGCCCTCCGATAATAACCCAAGCCTTCCCAATACTTTAGAACGGTCGCTTCGTCCGCTTCGGCGAGCGCCGCCGCGTTCGGGAAACGTTCGAGAAAGCGCGCGAAATAGCCTTCGACCGTTTGCGTCGTCGTTTGTTGCAACATTATTTCGCTGACCCAAACGCGATACGGCGTCGGCTCCGAACGCCAAGGGAACGTTCGCCCGTTCGCGTCGAACCAACGCAAAAGCGCCGTCCGCGCTCGTTCGAAGTCGAACGCCGACAAGACGTTAAGCGCTTCCGTCGACGCGGCGCTCGTCTCCGCGTCGGGCGTTTTCTTAGTCGTTCGTTGCAAACGCTTCTCCTAACGCGACTTAGCCCGACGTTTTAACGGCGGAACATCTTCATTTGGCGCAAGCCGCGCTCGACGTCCGCTTTTTTCAGCGCTTGACGCTTGTCGTAATTTTGCTTCCCGCGGCAAAGACCGACAAGCAATTTCGCGCGCCCGTTTTTGAAGTAAAGTTTGAGCGGAACAAGAGTTAATCCCTTTTCGAGCGCCCGTTTCGCGAACCGTTCGATTTCGCGACGGTGCAGCAGCAACTTGCGGTCGCGCTTGCGTTTATGATTGAACCGGTTCGCGTCGATATACTCCGGAATATCGCAGTTGACGAGAAACACCTCGTCCTTTTTGACCCGCGCGTAACACTCGGCGAGCGAAACGGTTCCGCAACGCAAACTCTTCACTTCGCTCCCGACCAACTCGATTCCGCATTCGAGCGACTCCAAGACGTCGTAATCGTGTCGCGCTTTGCGGTTTTCGCTGACGACGCGTTCGATTCCGTCGTCCTCTTTTTTCGTTTTTTTATTCTTCGCCATCTCAGTTTATTCGCTAATTTTATTGAAAAGAACGCGGAGCCAAACGCCCCGCGTTTCATTCGCAAGTTTTGCCGTTAATAAGGTTTCATCCAACCCCAATTGACGGCGATATCGTAAAGCCAAGGCGCGACCCAAGGGTTCCAAGTCGGGAACGCCGCCGACGCCGCCGACCAAAAGAGAAGAGCCAACGCGACGCCGCGTAAACGTCGCGATTTTGACGCCTTGTCGACAATCGGCAGAAGCGCCGGAATGAAGAGCGGAACCAACGGGAAGAACCAACGCGACCAACACGACATCCCGCCGTAATTGCGGTCGCCTTGATCGCGCGTCAAAAAGAACGCGAAAAAGACGACCGTCAACGTCAACGCGCCGACGCCGAACGCTCGTAAACCTTTGTCGTCCTTCGTTTTGAACGCCCAAACGCAAAGACCGAGAACGCTCAAAATCCAAATCGGCGTCAACGAGAAAACGCCGCGCGACCCGACGGTCGAATGGAACGCGTACCGAACGATCGACGGTTCGCCGCGGTCGATTCCGGTGCGGTTCGCCCAATGGCTAATGCGAGCGTGCTTCGCTTCGCGCGGACGCCCGGCCGGATAGTAATTATAGTAATACCAGTCGTTTGCGTCGAATAACGTTTTCGGGTCGACGCCCTTTTCCTTCGCCTCCGCTTGCATCGCCATATGGTCGCGCTTGCAGGAGTACGCGGGCATAATGGAGTTGTGCGCGATATAGTTCGTCGCGACAAACGCCGCCGCGACGACGAGCCCCGCCGGAATCGCGACGCAAACCGTTTTCAACGGGCGTTTTACAAGCAAAATCGCGCAAAGCCCCGCCGCGAACGCCAACGCCGGCAAGTCGCAAGCGACGGCAAACGCGCCGAAAAAGCCGGCAAGCGCGAAATAAATCGGGTTCCTTTTCCCGTCGCGCAAAATTTTGAACGCCGCCCAAAGCGCGATCGAAATCGACGCAAAGCCCGGCAAATGGTTGTTTAACGTCGGAACGAACGCCAGCGCGAACGTCCCGAACGTCGCCGCCGCGACCGCGTACATTCGGCCCCAATCGGTTTGACCGACCGACTCGATAATCGACGCCAAGCAGAAAAACGCGATTCCAAGCGGAATCAGTTGATAAAAAACGAGCAAAATTCGCGTCGTTTCGAACGGACGCTTCGCGAGCGACAAACCGAAACAGCGGTTCAGAACCCAGTACGGCCCCGCCATAACCGTCGGCAAAAGCGTCGGTTTGCTCGAATAAACGTACCCGGACGCCGGGTTCGACGGGTCGTAAATTTCGTCCGGAAGCCCGTGTTTCACGACGTCGATCGAATCCCAACCGGGCGTTTCCCAAGCCTTGTCGATCGCGTAAGGAACGAGTTCTTTTCGGTATTTAACGACGCGGGCGTCGGCTTTTTTACTTTCGTCGTCGAAACGCTCCGGGCAAGGACTCGCGCAGTTGCGCAAAATCTCGCCGGGCGCGAACTTAGCGACGAGTTCCTCCTCCGTCGTCGTTTGTCCGGACGCCGCCGGATACGTCGAAAGCGCGGCGCGGCGTTCCGCTTCGATCTCGGTCTTCGCGCTCTCTTTATAAATCGGAACGTAACGGTAAACTCGGGCTTTCGGTTCGACGAGCGCGCGAATCGTCAGCCAACGACTGCGGTCGTTCGCGCTCAACGTCGGGCGGGCTTTGTTGGCGTCGCGCAACGCGGCGGCGTAAACGCGCTCCAACTCCGCTTCGAGACGAGCGCCGGAAACGCCCTTGGCGCGAAGTTCTTTCTCCTTTGTTTGCAACGTTTTCGGTATTTGCGCCAGCCGGTTGTTTTGAATCGCGCGATCCGGGAGCGAATCGACGGCGACGATCTTGCCGAATCCGACGCCGAGCGCGAGAAAAATTAAAACGGCGTAAATCGACCGCCGCGTCGCGCGCCGTTCTTCGGCGTCGGCGGGCGTCGCGGTCGCATTTTGCGCGGCGGCGGAAGCGTCGAGCGCGTCGACGCGAGTCGTTTCGTCGGTCATCGTCCTTCTCCTTTTTACCTCATCTCGCTATTTTAACGTTTCAAAACAAGTTTCTTCGCAAGGGCGCGTTTCAACAAATCGCCCAAACCGCCTATTTTAAACTTTAACGACCGCGAATCCAAGTTTGTTGCGTTCGACGCGGCGCAGTTTGAGCGGGAGCGGTCGGCGCGACGGTCGTTTGCGCTCCGGCGGCGGTCGACGTTTCGATCAACCCGGGAACGAGCGCGTCGGCGCCCAAACCGGAAGCGGGGTCGGCGAACCCGGCGCTTTCGTCCGAGAATAACGTCGTTTGCACCGGGCCGAGCGTCGTCGCGGTTCCTCCGCCGCCGAGTCCGCCCCCGGCGAAACCGCCGACGGTCGCGGAACCGAGCCCGTCCGGGTCGGGGCCCGACGCCGGGTCGCCGACGGTCGCGGTTCCGGCGAACTCCTCCGTCGCGCCGACCGGTTCGCCGAAAACGCCCCCTTCGGCGTCGAGCGCGGCGGCCAGTTCGGAGTCGAGACCGCCCGGCGCGGGGCCGATTTCCCGCGTTCTCAATTGACGTTGCGTCGCCGCGCGTTGCGACGCGCCGCGTCCAACCGCCGCCCGAGTCGCCGCCGTTCGATCGACGCCTTCGCGGGTTCCCGCCGAGCGGTTCGCCGCGCCTCGGGTCGCCGCCGTTCGCTCCGCCGCGCCGCGACTCGCCGCCGTTCGTTCGTTGAATTCGCGACGCTCCGGCGTTCGACGGCGAACTTCGCGCGCCGTTCCGGTCGCGTAAGGGTTGGCGCCCGGCGTTCGCGGGCCGGAAAAACCGGGCGTTCGGGGGCGCGCGCGACCGCCGACCGCGACCGCGCCTTCTCGAACCGTCGTCGGGCGGCGGCGCTCGACCGTTCGCGCTCGGCCGGACGGCGTCGTCGGCAAATAAACGACCAACTCGAAGACTTGCGGTTGCGAAAGGCCGAGTTCCGCCGCCATTCCTTCGAGCGTTACATAACTTCCGTCGTTCGCGTAATCGACGCAAATCCCCTTTTCGTTAAAGGTTGCCAACGCGAACGAGTTCGACGCGGCGGTCGCGCCGAGTCCAAGTTCGCCCGCCAACGCGTCGGCAAACGAGGTTCCGCCGAGTCCGCCGGTCAAATCGGTTTGCGTCGCGCCGTCGAACGCCGCGTCGGTCGCGGTCGACGCGAACCCGCCGGAAAGCCCGCCCCCCAAATCGCTCGACGTCGCGGTCGAACCGAGTTCGTCGTCCGCGTCCGATTCCGTTCCGTTCGACGTCGCGGCGGCGCTCGCGTTCGTCGCGGTCGACTCCGCGAAAGCGGTCAAGGGCGGCGCCGTTTGCGCGATTCGAATCGCGGCCAACGGGCGATACGAGTTGAAAACGTCGACGCCGGGCCCGTTCGACGCGGCGGCGGTCGGCGGGCCGCCGGTCAGCGAACCGGTCAGTTGACTCGTCAACGCGGTCGGGTCGGTCGAGTCGGCGTTCGACGCGTCGGCGGCGCTCGCGATCGCGCTCGGCTCCGGCGGAATCGGCAAATTGAAGAGGAGCGGCGACGAACGGTAAAGGTCGACGTCGTCGAGCGGCGCGAGTTTCAAGTCGACTTTGATCGCGACCGGGAGCCCGCCTTTTTCGATGCCGTCCCAAGCGTCGAGCCAATTTTCGCCGTCGAAATAGCGGAATCGGCAGTCGAGCGCTTCCGGCGCCCAAGTCGTTCCGTCGTCTGCGTCCATCGCGACTTGCGCCGCGGTCAACGGCAAACGGTCGAACGGATTTTCCGCTTCGGCGGTCGCGGTCGCGTCGGTCGACGTTCCTTCGAGCGCGCCGGTTCCGTCGATAAAACCGTTCCCGGCCAACGTCGTTTGCGACGCGTCCGGCGGCGCGGAAAGGGAGCCGGTCAAGGTCGAAACGGCGCGCCCCTCCTCCGCCGCGGCTTCGTATTCGGCGAGCGGGTCGTCGACCGCCGCGACCTCGGCGCCCGGTATCGGCGTTTCAAAATCGAGTTCGCGTCGCGACAATCCAAATTTGCGCGTCAACGGTCGAAAAGTCGTCGTTCCGTCGGCGGAGGTAAAAATACCGTCGGCGATCGTTCCGGTCGTTCCGTCGAGGGTCGCGCCGTATTCGTCCTCCGCGCCGAACGTTCCGTCCGCGCCGGTCGCGCCCGCCGGCGTCGAGAGCGAGCCGGTCAACGAACTCCCGCCGGTTTCCGTTTCGAACGCCGCGTCGAGTTCGGCGGTCGCGCCGTTTTCCTCGTCGTCGAGCGGCTCCAACGCGTTGAGCGGAACGAACTCGTAAAAAATCGTCTTCAACTCCGGAACTTGGCGCGACTCCGTCGACTTCTTCCCGCCCTCGGCGACGCGGCGGTTCTCCTCCGGCGTCGCGGTCGTCGCGAAAAGGTTCGGCTGAACGACGTCGATTTGCAACGAGCGGGAGTCGCCGCGAAGACCGAAACGGCGAATGAATTGGCGGTTCGGGTCGTCCGCGACCGCTTGAATCGGGTCTTGAACGGCGGCGCCCAAGTCTTCGCTCAACATTTGCGAGATCGACCGCGCCAACTGCGCCCGACCGACGCGGCGTTCCGTCGTCGTGTAATTGCGCGAATAAAGACTCGTTATCGCGCTCACCCCGGCGAGCAAAACCGCGATCAACGCCAACGCAAGCAAAATTTCCAAAAGAGTAAAACCGACGCGCGGACGGCGGAAAAAGGGCGGTCGCGGCGCGGCGGTCGGGCGAATCGTCGAGGTCATTGAGAATTTCGTTCCGTTATTGCTTTTGCGGGCGGCGACGACGCGGCGGGCGACCGACGCGACGCTTGAGGGGAGACGCGGTTTCCCCTTATATTAATAATATAACGAAAACGGCGAAAAAAACCAGTCGCGGCGGGAAAAAAGTCGCTCGACGTCGCGGCGCTCGGGTTCCTCTTCGCTCGTCGAACGCCGACGCGTTTAAAACGGCGACGGCGGCGCGAAGGTCGGCTCGTTTAAGTTTTGCGTCGCCGCGTCGAGTTCCGAAAAGGGGGACGCGAGCGAACCGGTTCCGGTCGCGCCGAAACCGCCGCCGTCCCCCATTTCCCCCGAACCGCCGAAAGTCCCCAAACCGCCGAAAGCGCCGTCGAGTTCGCCGAACGGGTCGCCGCTCGAAGCGGAGTCGAAACCGCTCAAACCGCCCGCGACGTTCCCTTCGACGCCCGAACCGTTCGCGACGTTCGACGCCGGAATGTCGGCGGCGGTTCCGTCGACGGTCGTAAACGTCCCGTCGACGTTGCGGCGAACCGTTTGCGTTCGAACGTCGGCCCGGCGCGCCCATTCCTTCAAGACGTATTGCCGCCCTCCTTCGAAAGAGCGCGTCGAAATCGTCAACGTCGGGTCGGTCGGGTGCGGCGTCTCGATTATTTCGAAACGCGTCGCAACAATTCGAATCGCGACAAGATTCGAAATCGGCCCGTCGAGCAATTCAACCCGCGCCGCCCAGTTCGGAACGTCCGGGAGCGGAATCTCGACGCCGAGCGAAACGGTCGCGTCGCCGGCCAAAATCGCGTTCATTAAGTTTTGGCAAGCGAGCTGGACGCCGGTTTCCTCTTCGACTTGAACCGCTTGGCGCGCCGACGTCGTCGCGAGCGCGGCGACGATCGAGAGCCCCATTATCAAAACCGCGAACGCGACGAGAATTTCGAGCAACGTAAAACCGCCCCGATTCTCCCGTCGACGCAAAGCGCCCGTTTTAGCCCAACCGTTTATTTTACGCGGAGTCATAAGAGCCCTCCGGCGTTCGTCGGCGACGCGTTTTCTTCGTCGGCGGCGTTGGGAATCGACGGCGAACTTGGCGTCGGCGCGAGCGGGTCGGGCGACGTCGGCGTCGTTTCCGGAAGCGCGGTCGCGTCGGGCGTCGGGACGTCGAAGCGATATCCGGAACGCCGTTCGGTTCCGGCCGCGGCTTCCGTTCCCGTCGAGAGCGCGTCGAGTCCCGAACCGAGTCCGGCGTCGAGACCGCTCGTCGCTTCGCCGACCGTTCCGGCTCCCGCCGCGCCGGGGTTCCAAACGGAGTCGACCGGAGAACCGAGCGAACCGTCGGTCGGGACGCCGTTCAAAGCGCCGGTTTCGGTTCCGTCGTCGGCGAGCGGGTTTCCGTTCGGGTCGAGCGTCGCGGCGGCGAACGGATTCGCAAGGCGGAAAAGTTGCTCTTGCGTCAACGCGGACGCGGCGGGGTCGGCGTCCGGGGCCAGCGTCGAAATCGACGAAATCCGCGCGACGCCGGTCATTCCGCGAATCGCGATCTCGGAATAATAAGGGACGTCGCCGACGCAAGCGATTCCGAAAACCGCCGACGAAACGCGCCCGTTCGGGTAAAAAACGATCGGCTCCGACCAAACGCTCGACGCGGCGGGGCTCGTCGGCGCGGCGTTCGGGTCGAGTCCCAACGTCGGGTCGAGCCCGGCGAATTCTCCGCCCAACGTTCCGTCGAGCGCGCTCGTTTCGCCGTCGAGCTTCGGAACGGCGAACGGCGAATCTTCGTCGAGTTCGGGGGGCGCGGAAAGGGAGCCGGTCAAGCGCGACTCAAACGTTCCGTCGCCGAGCGCGTCGTCGGTCGACTCCGCCTCGGTTCGGTCGAGCCCGGTCGAGCGGCGCGTTTTCAGGTTCAACGGCGTCGACGCGGAAATCCGCATGAAGGTAAAAATTACGTCGCCGGACGCGGCTTTGCGGAAGATCGCGCCGTCCGGAGCGACGCGCCAAGCGAGCGTCGTTCCCTCGGCGAGGAGCGATTTTTCTTCCGTCGTCAGTTCGCGCCAAGGGGTCGCGTTCCCGAACGTCGTCGCGCCGGTAAGCGGGTCGATCGCGAACGCCGCGTCGCCGCCGGACGTCGAGAGTTCGGAAACGCCAAACGAGGAGCCAAGCGTCGGGTCGAGCGCAAAATCGGACGTCGCGAAGTCGCCGCCGAACGCCGCCGGATCGAGCCCGAGCGTCGAATCGAGCCCCGAGCCGAAACCGTTCGCGGTTCCTAGTCCGAGCGCCTCCATATCGGCCGCGACGTTAGCCGGGGAAAAGAGGTCGTCGGAGTAAATCGGCGCGGCGTATTCTCCCGCGACGGAGTAAAGCCCGGCGTCGGTCGCAAGAGCGGTCGACTCGGCGCCGAACGCGGTTTCGGTCAAGGAACCGCCGAGCGCGTCGCCGCCGAACGCGTCGGTTAAGTCGGTCGAGTCGTATTGGCGGTAAATCGCTTCTTGGAGGGCGTTGAGCGGCGCGATCTCGTAAACGCCGGAACCGGGCGCGTATCGGAAAATATACGGCGTTCCGGTTTGCATCGCCAAGAGGCGCGCTTTATGCAGATCGATTTGAATCTCGATAACGCCGGCTTTGAACCGCGAACGCGCCGTCATTCGCTGGAACGACGCGACGCTAATTCCGGAAATTACCAAGATCAGCGCCAAGACGATCAAGAGTTCGAGCAAAGTGAATGCGCGTCGCATAAAAAACCGTTCAAACCGACGTTAACGAAAACCGCCGAAACGCCCGAAACCGACGTCGCGGCTTCGAACGTTTCGGGAAAAACAAAAAAGCGGGCGAGCCGACCGAAACCGGCTCGACGAAAAATCGGGCGATCAGAACATCGGCTGTTGTTGGCCGCCTTGCGGCATGCCGCCTTGTTGCATACCGCCCATACCGCCGGTCGTATCCATACCGCCTTGCATGCCGCCCATGCCGCCGGTCATATCCATACCGCCTTGCATGCCGCCCATACCGCCGGTCATATCCATACCGCCCATATTGTTCATACCGTTGTTCATCATACCGTTATTCATCATCCCGTTTTGGACGCCCGCCGCTTGAGCGTTGCGTTGAGCGTTCATTTGGCCGGACATATCGGTCGCGTCCCAGTTGATAATGTCGTCGCCGTCGCCGTTGTTGTCTTCGCCGTCCGGGCCCATCGACCAGATCGCCGGTTTTTTACCGTCGCCCTTGGTCGTCGGCCATTCGTATTTGAACGGGTTGTTCCACGGGTCTTCGAGGTCGGTTTCTTTGACGTACGGTTCCGGAATCTTACGTTTCGGCTTCATCGTGTTGACGGTCGCGTTTTGTTGCATCGCGCCGTTTTGCATTCCGGTCATATTCATTTGACCGTTCATTTGGCCCATACCGCCGTTCATCATCGGGTCGTTCATCATACCGGTATTCATTTGACCGTTCATCATCGGGTCGTTCATCATACCGGTATTCATTTGGCCGTTCATCATCGGGTCGTTCATCATACCGGCTTGACCGCCCATCGTCGGGTCGTTCATCATACCGGTATTCATTTGACCGTTCATCATCGGGTCGTTCATCATACCGGCTTGACCGCCCATCGTCGGGTCGTTCATCATACCGGCTTGACCGCCCATCGTCGGATCGTTCATCATACCGGTATTCATTTGGCCGTTCATCATCGGGTCGTTCATCATACCGGCTTGACCGCCCATCGTCGGGTCGTTCATCATACCGGTATTCATTTGGCCGTTCATCATCGGGTCGTTCATCATACCGGTATTCATTTGGCCGTTCATATTATTCATATTTTGGCCGGCCATCCCCATCGTTTGTTGCTGCATTTGCGCTTGTTGCATCGCGGCCGCGGCGTCGGGGTTGTCGACGTTGGCGAGAATGTAGAGCCCTTCGACCAGCGTCGGGTAAGTGCGTTGATCCAACTTGAATTCTTCGACGGCTTGGGTCAGCGTCTTGATTTTGACTTCGGCGGCGCGAATGAGGGCGCGTTTGTAGGAGTTCCAAACGGTCGTGCCCAAGATGCCGATGATGACGATGAGAATCGCCAAGACGATCAAAAGTTCCAACAACGTAAAACCGGATTTCTTAGAATCCAACGACGCGACGCGTTTCATAACGGCCGTCTCCTTTATTACTGTTCGTTCTTCTGGGGGGAAATATCGCGCAATCCCTGCGCGACCGTCGGCGGTCGAAATCCCGCGACGCGTTAAAAACGAATTTCAAGATTCGTTTTCGTTTCGAAGTTTCGCAAACGGCGCGACGCGTTCTCGTTTCAAACGCGCCTCGCCGATACGATTATAACCTTTTTTCCGCTTAAAGAAAAGAGCGGTTTTAACAGATATTTCGAAATTTATCGAAAGAAGCGGCTTTTTTTGGCCGAAACCAACCGTTTTTCGTCAATCGTAATCGACGTCCGGATGCACGTCGTAAACCTGCGACGGAAACGAACGCTGCACTTCCCAACCGATCGGACGCGTCGCCAGCGACTTCGGCCCGATATTCGCGTTCATATAGGGGTCGCCGCCGTCCGGGAAGGTCGCCGCTCGCATCGCTCGCTCTTGCGCCGACGGAGCGCGCAGCGTCGGGAACCAAAAGCGGTCGTTGTTCGGATTTTCGTTGAGCGACGCGCACCCGGAAAAGCCGCCGAGAGCCCCCGACGCGAGCGCCGCGAGCGCGCAAAAACGCCCTCTATATATTAATATTGACAAAAACGACTTTTTCGCCGTCCGTTTCGCGTTGGCGGAGTCCGTTCGCATCGTCGCGTCCTTTCGTTGTCGAGCGTCTGTTTTCCGAGCTTTTTCGACGTTTCGTCCGACGCCGCCGGTATTGCTCGACCGTTCCTTCGGCGCCGTCGTCAAGGTTAACATCGACCGCCGCCGGGCCGCGCTCGAAGATTTCTCAATTTAACGTATTTTTCCGAACGGCGCAAGGTTAAAAGTTAAGTCGGTCGCGCCGGTTTTGCCGGTTTTTAAAAGCCGAGCGGCGAAAATTACGTCGCGACGCCGGAAAAAGTTCCGCGCGACCGACGCCGCCGTTCAACTCGACCTAAAATACCGAGTCGACGGTTTTCCCGCCGCCGACGCGAATCCCCCCGACGCCCTTGCCCGCCTATTCCCCCCCGGTCGCGCCTTATGCCTATTATTCGCCGAACGTCGCCGCTTCCCCAACGAGAAAAATCGGAAAAACTTCGCCGCTTTGACCGCGAACGCCTCGAAGCGCACCTCGCCGTCGCGCGGTACGGAACCTTCAACCTAACCGACGCGATTCGGCCTTCGTTCGACTTGGCGATCGTTCCGGAAGAATGTTGGCGCTTCGATCGTTACGTCGACCCGGAAACCGGCGCCGGCGTCCCGGTCGCGATCGCGGCGGTCTCCCGCGAAAAACTTTTCGACGTTTTTTTGGCGCTCCTCGACGAACTCGAAACGACGGTCGACGTCGTCGTCGAGTCGAGCCATCGACAAAACGGAACGCGCGTTTCCTCGACTCGCGAAGGCGTCGACGCGCCGGTCTTGAAAAGCGTTTTTTGCGATTACGAAGACCTGCTCCTGAACGACGGCTGCCTCGGCGTCGCCGTTTTGGACGCCGAAAAACCGCTCGAAATCCAGTTCGACGAACACAAACTCCTAACCGCGTACGGCGACGACCTGAGCGGCGCGGTCGCGACGTTCCGAAAATTCGACGTTCCGCGCAAACCGACGGCGCGCTTTTTGAACGAAGCGGAGCATATACACGCGTCGCGGCAGTCGTATTGGCGAGCGTTCGACGCGTTAAAATTCGACCTCGGCGCCGAATAAGCGAGAAGAAATTGGGGAAATTTCGAAAAAATTCCGAAAAAGCCCCTTCTCAAAACGAAAAAAAGCGCTAAGATATAAAATGTAACGCGGAAGTGGCGGAATTGGCAGACGCGCTAGGTTGAGGGCCTAGTGGGAGTTAATCCCGTGAAGGTTCGAGTCCTTTCTTCCGCACTAAGCTCCGGAATCGCAAGGTTTCGGAGCTTTTTTGTTTCTTGCCGCTCTTTTCGCCGTTTACGACGCGACTTGCTTTTCACCGCTTACGTCGCGACCCGCTTCTCCTTTTACTCGATTTTTTTACGCGCGGCGTTCGTTCAACGCTCCCGACTCTAACGGGGAGAGTCGTTCCGCTTTTCTCTTTTAAATAAAACGCCTATTTTAACGCGCGGCGAAGTAAAAACAAAAAATTTCCAACATTTAACGAAAATTTTGAAAAAAGCCCCTTGTCAAACGCCGCGAATCGGTTAGAATAATACACGTAACACGCGGAAGTGGCGGAATTGGCAGACGCGCTAGGTTGAGGGCCTAGTGGGAGTTAATCTCGTGAAGGTTCGAGTCCTTTCTTCCGCACTAAGCTCCGGAATCGCAAGGTTTCGGAGCTTTTTTTGTTTCTTGCTTGGTCTTGATTTCGAACCTTCCCATTCTCCTTGGCGCATTAACGTTTCGCCGCGCGGAGCGTCGTTTTTTTCCGCCGCGACGCAAAAAAAGCCGTTCTTTTCGCGTCGTTTCCGCTCCGCTTCTTGCCGTCGCGCCAAAATTCGTTACAATGAAAGCGAAGCGTCGTCGCGGGTCGCCGACTCGCGACGTTTTTCCTCTCTTTCCTTTTTGACGAATTTGACGAAAGCGAACGACGATGAAACCGAAAATCGGCTGGATTGGAACCGGAGTGATGGGCGGCGCCTGCGCGTCGCGATTGTTGGCGGCGGGATACGAAGTCGCCGTTTTTACGCGAACCCGTTCGAAAGCGGAACCGCTCCTCGACGCGGGCGCCGTTTGGGCCGACTCCCCGCGAGCGGTCGCCGAACAAAGCGACGTCGTCTTTTCGATCGTCGGGTATCCGCGCGACGTTCGCGAAATTTTCTTCGGCGCTCGGGGCGTTCTTAGCGCTTGGTCGAGCGCCGTCGACGCGTCCGACGCCGGGCCTTGCGCCGGTTCGAACGGCGCCGCGAACGCCGACCCGTCCGGCAAAATTTTCGTCGATATGACGACCAGCTCGCCGGAACTCGCGGTCGAAATCGCCGACGCGGCGGCGCGGGCCGGATTCGACGCGCTCGACGCTCCCGTTTCCGGCGGCGACGTCGGGGCGAAAAACGGAACGCTCTCGATTATGGTCGGCGGCTCCGACGCGGCGTTCGAACGGTTAGCGCCGATCTTCGCGAACCTCGGGACGAACGTCCGTCGTCAAGGCGGGCCCGGCGCGGGTCAGCGGACGAAAACGACGAACCAAATCCTCATCGCCGGGAATATGATCGGCGTCTGCGAAGCTCTCCTTTACGCTTACCGCGCCGGGCTCGACCTCGACGCCGTTCTCGCGTCGGTTTCGTCCGGAGCGGCGGGGAGTTGGTCGCTGTCGAATTTGGCGCCGCGCGTTTTGCGGGGCGATTTCGCGCCCGGGTTCTTCGTCGAACACTTCGTTAAGGACTTGGGAATCGCGCTCGACGACGCGGAGCGTCTCCGCCTTTCGCTCCCGGGCGTCGCGTTGGCCCGTCAACTTTATTTGGCGTTGATCGCGCAGGGCGGCGGTCGACTCGGAACGCAGGCGCTGATCAAAGCGTTGGCGACCCTGTCGAACGTCGACGCGTTCGGCGCCGCCGCGACGCGTTAAGCCGACCGTTTCCCTTTCCCCCGTTTCCTTCGTTTCCTTAAATCGCATTTTCTCCTTTTCAAGAAAGGCTCGCAAAATGACCGCCGAAAAAGACCGCTCGAACGACGTTTGGAACGTCCCGAACGTCCTGACGATGGCGCGAATCGTCCTCGCGCTGATTATGTTCGCGCTGATTCCGTTCAAATTTTACGTTGCCGCGCTCGTTCTGTTCGTTATCGCCGCGCTGACCGACTTCGTCGACGGCTGGTGGGCGCGCCGCTTCAACCAAAAAACGCAGTTCGGTCGCATTATGGACCCGTTCGCCGACAAGCTCCTCGTTTGCGGGACGTTCATTTACTTCGCGGCGATTCCGGAGCTGCACGACGTTCGGCTCTTCGCGGCGCCGGAAAACTGCGCTTGCCCGATTTCGAAGATTCCGCTCGGTTTGGCGACCTGGATGGTCGTCGCGATCGTTTTCCGCGAAATGTTCGTTACGATGCTCCGTTCGATGGTCGAGGCGAAGGGCGGCGACTTCTCCGCGAAATGGGTCGGCAAGTGGAAGACGACCCTCCAATGCGTCGCGCTCCCGCTCGGCTTCGTTTACTTGATTCTTTGGGAACGCGGCGGCGCGGACGCGATTCCGGTCGCGTTGTCGGCGGCGTTCGTCGTTTCGCTTTACGCGGTCGTTTATTTGACGCTGTACTCCGGTTGGATTTACGTCAAAGCCGCGACGAAGCCGGTCGCGCCGACGGCGAACGAAACGCCGACCGACGCGAACTGACCCGCCGACGGTCGACGGTCGACCAAGATCGTCGATCCGCCGCCGTTCCCTCGCCGTCGTTGGAACCGTCGACGTTAAAAGAGCGGCGCTCGTTTCTCGTCGCCCGCCGCTCTCGCCGGCGCCGTTCCCCGTTCCTCCCCGAACCCGAAATCGCTCGGGTTCTTTTTTTTCCTTATTTCCCGCCTGCTTTCCGATGATTTTTTCAACGATTCCCCTTTTCGGTCTCGCGCCGCTTTTTGGAACCGACGGCGTTTCGAATTTCGCCTCCGCCTTTCTTGTCGCCGCGCCCTTTTTATACGTCGCGTTCCTTTGGGGTTCGCGGCGTTTAGTCGGCGACATTTTCCAAAACGACTCCCCGGCGCAGTCGCCGAAACGCCTCGTTCCTTGGAGCGTCGGCGCGGCGTTTTGCGTTTTCGTTTGCGGCGCGATTCTCTTCCCCCTCCTCGCCGTCAACGCCGTTTCGTTCCTGCCGAAAAGTTGGTTCCCCGACTTCGCAAGCGTTCAAACCGTCGCGCCGCCCGCCGAAAGCGCTCCCGAGGACGGCGCTCCCGCCGACGGCGCCCCCTCGACCGTCCAAACCGACGCCGAAAGGAATCTCGCGACGCAACACCCGCTCGCTCGTCTCCTTATCCGTTCGCGCTCGACCCCTTGGGCGTTCGAAACGCTTCTCCTTTGCTTCTTCGTCGCGGTGATCGCCGCGCCGTTCGCCGAGGAGTTCCTCTTCCGCGTTCTTCTCCAAGGAACGCTCGAAAATTACGCGCTCCAAGCGGTCTTGCCGCCCCCCGGAACGTCGCGACGCCCCTTCGCCGACGCGACGACGACAGCCGAACCGAAAAACGCCGACGACGCCGAGACCGACGACGCGACGACGACAGCCGAACCGGAAAACGCCGACGACGCGACGACGACAGCCGAACCGGAAAACGCCGACGACGCCGAGACCGACGACGCGACGCAAGTCGCCGTTCCCAACGTTCCCGACGTTCCGAGCGCGACCGAGTTTCGTTGGCTCGACCCGACGACGCCGATGGAGCGTCGCGCCTTTTACCTCCGCTCCGCGTTCGCGATTCTCGTTCCGGCGTTCGTTTTCGGCCTCATACACGCCGGGGCTCCGGAGACGCCCGAGGAAGCCCGCGACCCGGAAACGCTGAACCGCCTCTTCCGAACGATGCTCGCCGCCGGAATCGCGAACGTCGCGGCGTTGATTTTCGGTCTTCTCGTTCTCCGTCGTTCGTCGGGCGCGACGACCGGCGACGTCGGGTTCGGCCCCGAATTCACTTACAAAGCCGGACGTTTTTTCGCGTCGCTTCGCCGTTTCGCGCTCGACTTTTATCGGGGCGTCGCCGTCTTCGCCTTCATTGCCCCCGTCGTCTTTGGCGCGAACGCGGGCCTTCGCGCCCTCTTCCCGAACGCGATCGTCGACCCGTTCCCCATCTTCCTTTTCGCGTTGGTCGAGGGCGTCGTTTATTGGCGCGTCCGCCGATACGCGTCGGTCGTCGGAATGCACGTCGCCTTGAACGCGACGAGTTTCGCGCTTCTTTGCGCTTCCCTTTAACGGCGATTTCCGCTCCGACGCGGCGTTTCCCCGACGATGTTTCACGTGAAACGTCGAGGAAAATCGGCGGGCTTTTTTTTCGCTTTCCGTTTTCCCGCGTCCTTCGGCGACGCGTTCCGCCCGCAAGAAACGCAAGAAACGCAAGAAATGCAAAACGACGCCCGGCAGAGCGTCGTTTTTCTTTATCGCTTAACCGACCGCGTCGGCGTTTCCGTTTCGTCGCGCCGTTTTCTCCTTATTTTACCGGAGTCGACGGCGCGACGCGAATTCAACGTTTAAAACGCCAGGTCGCCGAGCGTTTGCGTCGGAACGATTCCGATCGCGTCGACGAACGAATGTCGTTTTCCGAGCGCCGGATTCGAATTGACGTTGAACGTTTTGCCGACGGCGTTCGGGAAGAGACCGGCGCGAATCGGCGCGACGCCTTGCGCGTCGGAACGAGTTTCGGAAACGTACCGATAATATTTCAGCGCGAAGTCGTTCGGGTTGTAAACGTTCAACACGTCGGTCGGGAGCGCCGCGCCTCGTCCGTAAACGCCGCGCGCTTCGAAAGAGCCGAGGTCGCAAGCGGCGGCGACGAGAATCAACGCGATTTTACGTCCTTCTTCTTTCTCGGCGTTCGCGTCGTTTTGAACGCTCGGCGTTTCGGCGTCCGCGACGTTTTCGGCGGCGTCGGCGACCAGTTTGCCGGAGACGGCGAACGCGAACTCTTCGTTTTCGTTAAATTCGACGTCGAACGCGGAGGCTTGCGCGCCGCTTTGCGCGAGCGTTTCCAACGCGGAGCCGACGACGCGGGCGCCGAAGCTGAACCCGACGAGCGCGAGATCGGCGTTCGGGCCGAGTCCGCCAAGACAACGTCCGAGCGCTTTCCCGCTTTGGTCGGCCAACGTCGCTTTCGCTTGCGCGTCGATTCGAATGCGGGCCGCGTCGCGTTCGGAGTTCCATTTCCAAACGACGAGTCGGAAGGGGCGTTCGGCGCCGACGTTGCGACGGGCCGCGTCGAGAACGGCCTTAAAGGCGACGGCGTCTCGGGTCGCGTCGTTCATATCGGTTTGGTAGCCGTGCGCGTAAACGACGACGGCAAACTCTTCGCCGTTCGCGTAAAATTCGTCGGCGTTCGACGCGTTCCAAGCGCCGTCTTGCAGGCGATAAAAGTAAAAGCCGCTTCCGTTTTGCCCGAGAATCCAAAACTCGTTTTCGCGAATCGCGGACGCGACGTTTTCGCTCGCGTCGGTCGCAACCGTCGCAACCGTCGCTTCCGTCGCTTTCGGCTCGCGAATCTCTTCGACGTTCGCTTCGACCGTTTCCGCGAGATCGGCGACTTCGTTCGCTTTCGTTTCGTTCCCCGTCGCGTCGACGTTCGACTCGACAAGCTGTTCCGGTTCGTCCGTCGCTTCCGTTTCAACCGCCGCGTCCGCGACCGGCGCGACTTCCGTTTCAACCGCCGCAACCGCTTCCGGCGCGACTTCCTCTTCAACCGCCGCAACCGCTTCCGGCGCGACTTCCGTTTCAACCGACGCGTCCGCGACCGGCGCGACTTCCGTTTCAACCGACGCGTCCGCGACCGACGCGATTTCCGTTTCAACCGACGCGTCCGCTTCCGGCGCGACTTCCGTTTCAACCGACGCGTCCGCGACCGACGCGACTTCCGTTTCAACCGCCGCGTCCGCGACCGACGCGACTTCCGTTTCAACCGCCGCGTCGGCGACCGGCGCGACTTCCGTTTCAACCGACGCGTCCGCGACCGACGCGACTTCCGTTTCAACCGCCGCGTCGGCGACCGGCGCGACTTCCGTTTCAACCG
>JAFSDX010000189.1 GCA_017436025.1 Thermoguttaceae bacterium | reverse complement strand
GCGGTTCGAGCAATTCCGGCGGTTCGAGCAATTCCGGCGGTTCGAGCAATTCCGGCGGTTCGAGCAATTCCGGCGGTTCGAGCAATTCCGGCGGTTCGAGCAATTCCGGCGGCGAAAACGATTCGGCGCCCTTTTTAAGCGGCGGCGCCGACAAGGCCGGCTACGTCGATTTAGTCTTTTCCGCAGACGATGTAAACGACGCGAATAAAGTTTTTACGGCGACCGTTTCCTCTTGGTTTATCTGTTCGGGAAGCGCGCCGACTTATGAGATTAACGATTCGCAAGGGCTAACCTGCGTAACCATTGACTTTAACGCGTCTACGACGCGACTTTCCGTCGCGCCGTCGGGCGACGTCGGCAAGGGCTCCTTTACCGTTACGGCGAAAAACGACGCCGGGTCGTGTTCCGTTACGGTGAACGTATATAGCGGTCGCGTCGTCGGTTACGAGTTGGAAGAACGCGTTTGGGGCGGCGACTGGAGCGGCGTCGAAGACTCCGGAACGGCCGAGTCGGGCGTCGGTTGGAATCTCCTTTGGCGCGAAAACGAGTACCGTTGGAAACCTATTTTTGAAAACGGAATCGAGCCGGACGGCGTTCAAGTTCGCCAGGTTGTCGTTTCGGCGACGCCGATTAACGCTACGTGTTCAAGTCCTTTTGCAAACGGCTCTTACAACTACCAAGGTTCGTCCGGGGGCGGAACGACGACGGCGGAGCCCGCGCCCGAATCTTGGCCGTTCGCGGTCGGCGAACCAAGCGTCAACGGCGAAAACGCGATTTCTATGTCGGTAACCCTAAGCGGCGTTAACCTTAACAACAATTCGAGTTACTGTGTCGCGACGTCGAACGTTGCAACGCTGACGCAGCAAAACACGGAGGAAACCGCCGCCGACCGCCCGCGCGTCGCCATAACCGAAGTCCAACGCGTTGTTTGGGAAGAACCGACGGACTCTTCTCGTCCGACGCGACTACAAGACGACCCGCAAGATTCGGGAACCGCTCAACGTTTCTTCCCGGAACAACTTAGCCCGACGTCTAACGTTGTCGCCAATCAAATCGGAGCGACGGTTACGTTAGCCGCGCCGATTCCGACGGGCATGGAGGGAACGGTTTCGCTCGAACTTTTCGATCCGGCGAATCCCTATTGCAGCGTTACGACGCCGACGTTTCCTTATCCGATTTCCTCGGGTAAACGCGACAACAACGGCGCGGCGGAGCTTTCGACGATCGAGTTAACGTTTAATCAGTCGCTCGGAACGTCAAAACGCTCCGCGACGCTAACGGTAACCCAAGCCAACGCGGGAGATAACTACGTCGTCGCCGCGCACCCGAACGCGAGCGGCGTCGACCGTTATTGGATAACGGAAACTTTCGAGGAAGATACGGAGCAACTTAGCGGTTCGCCAATTATGCGTCCGAACGACGAAAACAACGCGTCCGTTGCACTCGCGGAAAACCTTCAAACGCCGAAACTTACCGTTTGGCGCACGCTTTGGGTCGAATACGATTATATGACGCTTGAAGGAGTAACCGTCGCGGCGCCGACGTTTCCAGCGCAAGTCAAAGAGCATTTAACGAACGCTTGTATTGACGCGCAAACGTACTTGTTTAATCTTACGCCTAGCGTAGAGGGAACGGCGTTGTTACCGCAAGACTGGGACGACGCTGAAAATTACGCCGACGCTTGTCGTAATATTTCGTCCGCAACTCCCAATTTGTGGACGCTTCATATAATCGACGCCTTCTATCTAGAGGAAAAACCAAAAACTTTAGGCGGACATTACGAAAACCAAAATACTATTTTTATTTTTAACCAAGCGATTCAACAAAGACATTCCAATTATTTTGCAATGGCTAAAAACACGGTGTTGTTACACGAAATTGGCCACGCTTTCAACCTAGACGATTACAATAAAGAAAAACCGGAAACCGCGCTGCACCAAAATACAATAATGCACGCGGCGTCCCTTGATCTTTCTATTTCGCATACTTATACCACGAAACAGTTGCAAATAATTCAGGCGTCCGTTCAACCGCAGTGATTAAAACAGTTAAGCGTCGATAGAAAGAGAGTTGCCGTTATGTCCAGTTCAATCTTTTCAATCGCTAAACGACGCGCGATCCTCGTTGGTTTCGGCGTCGTTATTGCGTTCGTCGTCTTTTTCGCGCAACGCGTCAAATCGTCGCCGTTCGTAACGACGGAGGGCGACATTGTGTCAACCGAGTTCGTTGTTACAGTCGACGCCCAAAACGTCGTCGACGAGAAAACCGGACGCCGCCAAGCATTGCCCGCTCCGGCCGACGCCCAACCGCCGTTTCGCGTTACCGCCAAACTTTTTCCAAACGTAATTCATTTAGGCGACCCTGTTTACATCGTCGTCTATTTAGAAAATATCGCGACGGCCCCCCAATCGTTCCCCGTATACGAACGAGAAGTCAACGATCCCGTTTGTTTTTCGGTTACATCGAACAAAATTTCAGGCGAGGAAGCTCGTTGCTACTTTGAAAAACAAACGCGCGGAGAATTTTTTTATCAACCGTCGTTTGAAACGTTAGCGCCGGGCGAACGCCGTCTTTGGCGCCGTTGCGTTCTCGAACTTCCGCCGTTGGAGGATTTAGAGGAACCGTTTTACCGAACGTTAGAGAAAGAAATCGCGCAAGCGCCGGTCTCTTGCGACTTAAATATTAAAACCGGCGTCGAAGCCTTCATAAAACCGGTTTGCGGCGGCGAGTCGTTCGATTGTCGAATCGAAGGCAGGCTGTCTGTCGTCGTCGAACCGCGTCGCGAAAACGAGATCGCGCTACTTCGACGCTGGCTTTCTAAAACCAGACGACGCAACCTTTTGCCGCGCGTCGACGGAACGGATAAAGTCGCTTGGCAAGATAAAGATTCCCCCGACTTACCGTCGACGTTGACGAGTTGCCTTTGGTTTGACTTTTTCCCGTTTTCGCCTTGGAATTTTATACGTTCCGGTAATCGCAAACCGTCGACGCCTAATAATCCTATAACCGTCGACGGTTGGCGACGTCTTGAAGCGGAGTTCGCGCCGTCGACGTTGCGCGACGAGATAACGCTAACTCGTTTACAGCTCGAATATTACGACGCCGACGAAGGCGAAGCGTCCGACGCCGCGCTTAAAGCGTTGGTCGACTGGACGTCGCAACGCCCGGAACCGCAACGCGTCGTTTTGTCGCAATCGCTTCTTTCGAAACGCGCTAAATTTAAAGGAACGCCGCTCGAAGCGAAAAACGCAACCCTTTGCGACGCGCTGACTTCCGCTTTCCCCGCCGAAACGCCGAAGTCGAGCGACGATGCTAAGTAACGCCGCCGCGTTATTTGACGACGTCGCGTTGCAACAGAGTCGGCGTCGGCGTCGGCGACGTCGCGTAGCGTCGCGACGTCGAGTAGTTGTTTGCGTTGGCTTAATGACGCCGCGTAACTCTTTTGAGGTAGGACGCCTGGCGTCCAAGGTCGCTCCAGGTAGGACGCCATTTGTCCAACCTGAATAACGACACAAGTTGCGACGTCGTTTAAATTTTGAAAAATTTTTACTTTTTCGAAAATTTTTAAGAAAAAAAACTTGACGCCGGGTTTTCGTCGTGTTATAGTGGTAATCGAAGGTTTGACCGATAAGCGCTTTTTTGAGCGTTAAATTTTGTTTTTGGTTCTATTTATCAAATAACGAACCGAGAACGCGACGCGTTGTTTTTGCGCGTCGCAAGTCTCGCGTTCGCAACGTTTCCTAAAAGGAGCTTAAAATGAAATCGTTCTTCAACAGCCTTTCGAACCGTTTTCCTTTCTTCGCGAACCGTCCGAGCGCTCTCGAACGCGCCGTTCGCCCGTCGTCGAAGAGCCGACGTCTCCGGATGGAACCCCTTGAAAATCGGGCGCTTTTGGCGGTCGACGCGTTCGGCGGCGCCGCGTCGTTGGCGG
>JAFSDX010000188.1 GCA_017436025.1 Thermoguttaceae bacterium | reverse complement strand
CGACGCGCTCATCGACGCGCCCATTCCGCCCATCGTTCCCATTTTACCGTCCGGAGTCGACGACGGCGTCGGCGACGCGCTCATCGACGCGCCCATTCCGCCCATCATTCCCATTTTACCGTCCGGAGTCGACGACGCGGCGTTCCGCGCCTCGGAGGCCGTCGTCGCGCTCATCCCCATCGCGGAATTATCCGGTTTCGTCGGCGCCCCGGAATCGGTCAAACGCCAATAACGCGCGTCCGCTTCTTGCGCTCGTTCGTTCTTCGCCGCCGAAGGAGCGACGCCCCGCGAATAAAACGACGCGCGCTCGTTGGTCGCTTTCTTTTGCGTTCGCGCTTTTTTCGCCGGAGTCGTCTCGACGCCGTTTTCTTCGACCGTCTCCAACGCGGCGAACCGCGCCGCCGCGCTCGCGCCGACGTTCTGTTTCGGCGCGCCGACGACCGTTAAAATCGTTTCAAACGTTTCTTTTTCTTGTTCGCCGGCGGAAATCGTCAGCCGCGTTCGCGCCGGAAAGTCGGAGACGTCCGGAATCTTGAAGCGCGCGACGCCGCTCGCGTCGCCGCTCTCGGTATGCGCGAGCAACGGCGCCCCGGTCTCCGCGTCCGAAAAAGAGAAACGAATCGGAACGCGACGCGGTTTCCCGTTCGGAGCGGTCGTCGTCGCCGCGATCGTTTGCGACTCGCCGCGCGCCAACGTTCGCGGCGCCGCGATTTGGATTCGAAAATCGTCCCGAAAACGCGCTTGCAACGCCGATTCTTGCGCCCAAAAACCGACCGCCGTCGAGAGCGCGACGACCGCCAACGCGATAATCAAATTTTGAAAGAGCGTCGGTTTTGGAACGCGCGCCCAAAATCGACGCGCCGCCGACCGCCGACCGCCGCCTTCGCCGCTCGCCGTTCGCGTTCGTCCGACCGTCGCCCAACCGCTTTCGCCGTCGACGCGCCCCTTCGAGCCGAAACGGAAAAACGACGCGGTCGCCGGTTGAGCCGATCGCGCAAAGTTCGCCGATTTTCCCGATTTTGCGCGTCGCCGCTCTTTCCGCGCTTCTCCTCCCCGTTTGCCGCCGTCGCCGCCGTCCCCCTTGGAGGCGCGGTCGTTTTTTGACGTCTTTTTAATTTTCCGCAACAGTTTTAGCCGACGTTTCGCCCTTTTCCGATTCGAACCGCTCGTCTCTTCTCCCGTTTCGTCGGTCGCCGTCGTTTCCGTTTTCAACGTTTCCGCGTCGACGGCGCCCGAAAACGCGTCGCCGCCAAACGCCGCGCCGAACAAAAAGGAAGCCCCGCCGTCGAACGGCGCCGATTCGACCGCGACGTTTTTCGCCGCCGTTTCGTCGATCTCCGTCTCCGGCGCCTCTTCCCAACGAGCGGCGCGCGCAAAACGGTCGACCGTCTCCCGCGCTTCGTCAAAAATCCGAGCGGCGGTCGCGTCGGACGCGATTAGTCGGCGCAAATCCTCCGCCTCGTCTTCTTCAAGAAGGCCGTACAACAGCTCGAGCGCCCGTTCCTTCAATTCTTGTTCGGAAAAATTGCTCTTCATCGTTCCGTCTCCGCCGCGTCGTTCCCGTTCTCCGCGCTCGTTCCGTCGCCGTCCGACGCCGCGTTTTCTCGGTCTTTTTCCTTTATTTCCTTCGTCGAACTTTCGTTTTGGGAAGGTTCGACGTTTCGTTCTTCGACGCGCAACGCGCTAATTTCGTCCGCCGTTCGCAATTTCGCCAACGCGCGCCGCATCGCCGTTTTGACCGTTCCGAGCGGAAGCCCGGTCGCTTGCGCGATTTGCTCGTATGTCAGCGCGCCGTTTTGACGCAACAGAAAGACGTCCTTTTCCTTCCCGTCGAGCCGTCGAATCGCGTCGCGCAACGCGGCGAGCCGTTCCCGTTCAAGCGCCCGTTCCTCCGGTTCGCCGTCGCGCGCCGTCGGTTCGAGTTCTTCGACGGCGACCGCCTTCCGACGCCGCCGCCAACCGCTCTTCAGCAAGTCGAGCCCGACGTTGTACGCGACGCGGAAGACCCAAGCGCGCAAGTTCGCGATCTCGTCGAGCGCGTCCCTCTTCTTCCAACAGCGAACGAAACCTTCCTGCAACGCGTCGCGAGCGTCGTCGGCGTTCCCCAACAAATGTTGGAGCGTCCCCAATAGCTCCGGCTCGAAGCGAGTAAAAACGTCCTCCAACTTCCGCTCCGCGGGCGTTCGCGCCGCCGAGCCGCCGTCCGAGAAGACGAAGCGTCGTTTCTTGGTTGTCGTCGTCATTATTGATTAACGTTAAAACGTCCGTTCGAATCGCTCGCCGCCTTTCTCTCCGCCGCGCCCTCCGTCGACCAAGACGAACGACGCGACGCGAAAGATTTCGACGCCCGAGAAAAAGGTTAAAAAAATTTTCGCGCCGCCAACGCAACGCCCGAGCCGCCCGCTCAAACGTTTCGTTCGCCTTTAAGGCCCAATCGCTTCAACCGCTCCAACCGTTAAAAACGGCGCGGAGAACGCGACGTCGCGAGCCGCTAAAGTTTGCGTCAACCCCGCAAAGCGTTCAGTCGACGCGGCGCATCTTGCCGAAATTCGGCCAAAGATTCCAACCGACGATCGGAAGCGGCTCCCCGTGCGGCCAGTAAACGCAAAACGCTTTGCCGATCAAGTACTTGCGGTCGACGTAATGCGGAACGGAGTTCGTCGTCCAAAGGCGGCTGTCTTGACTGAATCCGCTGTTGTCGCCGAACGCGACGTATTGGTCGGCGTTTTGACGGTAAAGCGCCGATTTCGTCCGCCCGTATCCGCTCCACTCGGACGGCGACGACATAAAGCGCGCAAACTCCTCTTCGAAACGCTCCGGCCCCCCGGCTTCGTCGAACCGCGGGCGCGAGTCGAAAAGGCGGTCGCAACGGCGCGAGCTGCGCGAGTCGGTAAAGCGCGTCGAATCCCAACGTTCGAGCCCCCAACCGGCGGCGATGTAATAAACGTCCCGCAACACTTTCAACCGCTCGACGCGAACGGTCGCCCCGCGCGCCCCGACGGCGACCGGCGCCAAGTCGCGAGCGTTCGGGTCGCGGTCGCGCGGCAGCGGCGCGACGCCCGTTTCCGGATTCGGCGTCGCGAGCGCGGAATATCGCCCGCCCCCGGTCGACGCGACGACCGTTCCGTCGGCGCCGACGCTCGGGAAGTCGAGTTCCGCTCCGTCGACGACGACGCGCATCTCTTCGTCGACGTTCAAAAAGACGAAATCGACCGTTTTTCCAACCGCGACGGGGATTTGCGCCGTCGTCGGCTCAAACTCCGGAACGCCCGGAATCGACAGGGTCGCCGTCGCCGCGCTCGGGTCGACCGAGCAACGGAAGACGACGCCGCCGCGAACCAAATCGAACAAAATTCGGTCGTCCGGCGACGCGTTCTTTTCGACCGTCAATTTGCAAGAAACGGCCAAGTCGCCGACCCAGTTGTACCCGAACCCGTCCGGATTTTTCGCGCAAACGATTCGGCTTCCGCCGTCGACGTTCGGATCGGCGAGTTGGCGCGCATACGCCGCGAAGTCGTCGGTTCCGTCGTTCGCCCATTGGTAAGCGCCGGTAACGCGATTCGGCTCCGCGAAGCGAGAAATCCCGGCGTTATAAGCGGTAAAGTCGTCGATCAGTCGCGGATTGTTCGCGACGACGCCGCTCCGCTCGACCTCCGGCGGGAGTTTGCCGGTCGTCAAGTAAAACCAATCGGTCGACGACGGAACGACGCGGCGATACCGCATCCAACTCGTTTCGACGTCTTCCGGCGCGACCGGCGCGACGTTCGCCTCCGTCCCGAGCCGCAACGTCTCCCGCGTCTCCGTTTTGACCGGAGCGCCGTCGAAACGGAAACCGCGCGCCCCCGCTTCGCCGAATCCCGTCCAACCGGCGACGCCTTCGTTCCGCGCCGCCAAGTCGTCCGTCCAAGGCTCCGGCCAACCAAGCGCGGCCAATTTCGGCGCCGAATAATCCGCGTCGCAAACGGTTTGCAAAATTTGTCGCAAATAACGCCAATCTTTGCGGGCGATCTCGAACGGCGCGCCCGCCGCGGCCGCCGCCGTCTCGCTTTCGCTTCCGACGCCGTTCGCCGCGTCGCCGGTCGCAAACGCGTCGGAGAGGTCGACGTCCGGCGTCATTTCGTTCGCGCCGTTTCCGGTCGCGACGTTCGCGCCGCTGTTTTCCCCATTTTCTCCAACTCCCCCGTTCTCCCCATTTTTCCCGTTTCCGTTCGCCGCCGCGATCTCCGCTTCGTCGAGCGGTTGAACGAAAAGGTCGCCGTATTGAACGCGGAGGCGTTCGTTCGGGAGCCCGACGATTCGCTTAATGAAGTTGATGTTCGGGTCGGCGGGGGAACGGAAGACGGAGACGTCCCAACGTTCCAAGTCGCGTTGGTCGAACTCCAACTTGCTGACGAGAATGCGGTCGCCGGCGAAGGACGGCGCGCCGACGTCCTGTTTCGGATTCGGATTTTCGTCGCCAAAATACTTGGTATACGAACATTGCGGGCAAGTTCCCGCGACGACGTGCCGTCCGCTGCGAACGTTCGCGGCGCCGTCCATCTCCTCGCTCGCGCTGACTTGGAACGGGAAGCCGCATTCGTCGCAAACGACGTCCTTATGCCGCCCCAACAGCGTCGGCGCCATCGAGCCGGTCGGGATGACGTAAGCCTCCGCTTCGAACGTTTTGAAGAGGAACGCCAAAAAGAGCGCGACCGCCAGCGACTCGCAAACTTCGCGGATTTGTTCGAAAAGAGACGGCGTCGGCTCCGGTTCGCGCTTCTTCCCCGAGCCGCCGGTTCCTCCGGACGCTCCGACGGCGGAGCGCGTTTCCGTTTTTTTCGAACTCAACGACGATAAAATCGACATAATCGGCGCCTTTCTTCTCAATATGTCAAAACGCCGCCGTTCCGCCGCCGTTCCGTCGAACGTCGGGGCGCGCCGGTCGCTTTCTTTTATTTTAACGCGGTCGCGACAACCGCCTTATTTATCTTAACCAATCGTTCTATTTTAACGTTCGTTCTCCATTTCGCAAGCGTCGTCGCGCCTTTTTTCGGACGAAAACGCAAGAAAACGAAGAAAACGCCGCGTCCGCCGCCGTCTCCAACTTTTAAAAAAAGCGGAAACGATTATAATCTAAGAAAAGACGTCGACGCCGAACGCGTTTTTCCTTATTATAACCGCGCTTTCGGAATTTTCCAAGCCCCCGAGCGGGAGAACCGCCCCCGGACGCGCGATTTCCCGGCGTTTCCGGCGAAAAAAGTCGAAAAACGTTCGCTCGACGGCGCCGGAGCGTCCCGTTCGTCCCCGAGCGCCGCCGATTCGGTCGTCGACGGGGCCCTTTTTCGCCGCCGTCGCGCCGTCGTCGTCTCCTTTCCTTCCCCGCCGTCGCAACCCCGGACGCTTCGCTCGCCGCCGCGTCCCTTTTCGAGCCGCTCGAACGGCCCCTATAGTAATAATGACAACAGCGTGTAACATCGGCAACATCGGTTTCATCGGTTTGGGTCAAATGGCGACCGCGCTCGCCTCCGGTTTCCTCCGCGCCGGCCTCGTTTCGGCGGAGCGTCTTTTCGGATTCGACGTTTCCCCCGACGCCGCCGCCCGTTTCGCGTCGACGACCGGCGCGACCGTTTGCGCCGACGCCGCCGAGACGGTCGCTCGAGCCGACGTCGTTTTTTTCGCCGTCAAACCGCAGTATATGAGCGCCGCGCTCGCCCCGGTTCGCGCCGCGCTTTCCGACGCGCCGTCGAGCAAGCTCCTCGTTTCGATCGCCGCCGGGCTCCCGATTTCTTACTTTGAGTCGGCGCTCTTTCCGGAAATTCGGCTTGTTCGGGTAATGCCGAATACTCCGGCGCTCGTCGGCGCGGGCGCTTCCGGGTTCGCTCGCTCTCAAAACGCGACGCCGGAAGACGCCGCGCTCGTCGGCGACCTGCTCCGCTCGGTCGGCTCCGCGTTCGAACTCGCCGAAAGCCAACTCGACGCGGTAACCGGGCTTTCCGGCTCCGGCCCGGCGTTCGTTTTCCTTGCGCTCGAAGCGCTCGCCGACGGCGGCGTCAAAGCCGGTTTGCCCCGTCCGATCGCGCTCGAACTCGCCGCGCAAACGCTCAAAGGGGGCGCCGAAATGTACCTGCAAACTCGCAAACACCCGGGCGAGCTAAAAGACGCCGTTACCAGTCCCGCCGGAACGACGATCGCCGGCGTCGCCGCGCTCGAAGAACGCGGGTTCCGCTCCGCGCTGATCGAAGCGGTCGACCGCGCGACGAAGCGCAGTCGCGAACTCGGCGCCCGCTAAAACCGTTTCAATCGCCTTAACCGTTTCAACCGTTCCAAGCGGTTCGTCCGACTCGCCTTTTTGAACGGTCTCGACCGCCGCGACCGCTCAAAACGAACGGCGCGTCCGCTTTTCCCCTCTTCAATCGCCGCCGCAATGCCGATTCCGCCCCCGCCGCCTCCGTTCGACCGCCCGCAAGCGCCGCCGCGACGCGTTCCGCTCCCGACGCCGACGTCCCCCGAAGCGTTTCGCTCGCTCGACCGTTCGGTCGGAACCGATTCCGACGCCGACAAAACGCGCCTTCCGTCCGAGTCGGTCGGGAACGTTCCGACCGGTTGGCGGGTCTCGTCTTGGCTCGTCAGCGTCGCGCTGCACGTCGCCTTGGCGATTATCCTCGCGCTGATTTTCTTCCCGGCGCCGCGCCAACCGGTCGTCGAGGCGATCTTCTCGACCGAAATCGGCGACCAGCTCGACTTCTTCACCGAAGACGAGGGCAACCTCAACCCGAACGAAGCGGAACAGTACGCGCTCGACGTTCCGCAGGAACTCAAGATCGAAGACGCTATCGTCTTTGAAGAAAAGGAGTTGCCGTTCGTCCCGAACGTCGACGCGCCCTTTTTCGAGCAGACGCGAATCGAGATGACCGACGCGCTTTCCGGTCGCGTCGACCCCGGAACGAAAAACGACCTGATCGCGAAATACGGCGGGAACCGACGCACCCAAGAAGCGGTCGCCGCCGGGCTCGCTTGGCTCGAAAAGCAGCAGCGCCGCGACGGGTCTTGGAGCCTGCAGGGCCCGTACTCCGACGGCGTTTCGCCGAATATGCCGGACAATCCGGTCGCGGCGACGGGCCTCGCGCTCCTCGCCTTCCAAGGGGACGGGAACACCCGAACCGAAGGCGAATACGCCGCAAACGTCCGCCGCGGCTGGACTTGGCTCCTCAAACAACAGCGCGACGACGGCTGCTTCACCCCCGACGGCGTTACGGCGGAAAGCCTTTTTTACACGCACGCCGTTTGCACGATCGGAATCTGCGAACTCCTCGCGATGGAAAAGGGCGCGAACGTTTCGCTCCGTCGCAAGGCGCAAAAAGCGGTCGACTTTTTGCTCGAAAATCAGCATCCGAAACTCGGCGGTTGGAAGTACGTTCCCGGCGTCGGCTCCGACCTTTCCGTTACAGGTTGGTGTTTAATGGCGCTAAAAACGGCGCAAGCGGCGAAAATCGACGTTCCGCAATCGCATTTCGACCGAATTTCGAGTTTTTTGGACTCCGTCCAATACGACGACGGCGCCGGGTACGTTTACGAAGTCGACAAACGCGGTCAAATTAGCGACGTGAACAAGCGACCGTCGATGACGGCGACCGGCCTTCTTTGTCGCGAATACCTCGGTTGGGAACGAGACAATCCGGCGCTCGAACGGGGCGCGCAAACGTTGACGCTTCCGGAGTTTTTGGTTCGTTTCCCGCAAAGCAAGGAAGAAGAGAAAGCGTTTTACAGCAACGTTTACGGTTGGTACTCGACCTCGATGGCGCTGAAACATCTCGGCCCTTACGACAAATATTGGCGGCGTTGGAACGCGGCGTTGAGCGCGGAACTCCCCAAGCGTCAAGAGCCGAAAACGTCGAAGGAAGCCGGGAGCTGGAACCCGAAATACGACGAGTACAACTTCGGCGGCGGGCGGCTTTACGTTACGACGCTTTCGATCCTTTGCCTCGAAGTTTACTACCGTCATTTGGCGATTTACCGCGATTGACGGCGCCGCGCCGACCGCCGTCAAAAGCCGTTTGAAAACGCAAATTTTCGCAACGTTTAAGAAATAATCAAAAGTCAAGCGTCGCGTTTCGTTTTCAAGTCGCCCGTTGTTTTTTGCAACGTTTAAAAAACAACCGAAGCGCGACGGTTCCCCCGCCCCGCTTTCCCGTTTCCCCCGTTTTATCTCGACGCGCCGTTCGTTCCGTTTGGGAGCGTTTCGCCGCCGTCGCCATTCCTTTCCGTTTTTATAAAGGATTGCCTTAATGCAACTTACGCGCAGAACGTTTATGCTCGCGACCGCTCTTCTGTCGGCGGTTCGTCCCGACCTCCTTTTCGCCGACGGCGCGTCGTCCGTTCCGTTCGTTCCGAAAACCGGCGCGTTCGGCGGCGAAAAGCTCGTCTTCGCCGCGTCGAACGACGTCGGTTGGGGCGGCTTCCTCGGCGCTCGCTACCAAAAATCGCTCGACCGCCTG
>JAFSDX010000187.1 GCA_017436025.1 Thermoguttaceae bacterium | reverse complement strand
GAGCGGGAGCGCCGAGCGGGACGGCAAGCGTTGCGTTGAACGTCGGAAAAACGCGGCGTCGAGCGTCGGGGAGAGGTCGCGGCGTCGAGCGGGAGCGTTCGAGAAAAAAAAAGCCGACCGGTAAACGCGGTCGGCGGAAGGTTAACGTTGGATTAACGCGTCGAATCAAGCGAACGGGTCTTCTTCGTCGTCGGCGAACGGATCGTCTTCGTCGGCGGGCGCTTTCTCTTCGGTCGCTTCCTCTTCGTCGGCGAACGGATCGTCTTCGTCGGCGGACGCTTCCTCTTCGGTCGCTTCCGCTTCGTCGGCGGGCGCTTCCTCTTCGGTCGCTTCCGCTTCGTCGGCGGGCGCTTCTTCGGCTCCGAGATCCCAATCGACCTCGTCCGATTCCATCTCTTGCGCCGACTTCGATTCAACGCCGCCAAAGAGCGGAAGAAGCGCGGTCGCGTTTTGTTTCAGAACGTCCAGATCAAGAACAAACGCGACTTTCGAACCGGCGGTTTGCGGTTTCAAGCCGTCGAAAACGGCGTCGACGAGCGGCGTCAGGTCGGCGTCGGCGTTTCCTTTCGTCGCCGCGACAACTTGTTGCGCGACAAGCGGTTTCGCAAGTTTCAACGCGGCGTCGGCGGCGTCGGCCGATTTTTTCGCGGTTTCCGGAGAGTCGAACGCGACGATGACGGCGAGTTTCGGCGAACCGACCAACGACGCGGCGACCGTCGTCGTCTTGAAGTTGTCGAACGCCGGTTGCGACGCGAAACTTTCGAGGTCGAACGCTTTTTCTTCGTCGGCGTCGGCGTCCGAACCGGCGAAGGAACCGGAAAGAACGGACGCGACGTCGGCTTGAGAGGCCTTTTTCGCGCTGTTTTTCAAACCGGCTTGAACGCCGTCCGCGTCGACGACGAGCGCCAACGCGGTTCCGTCCGTTTGTTTCAACGCGTCGAAGAAGGGGGAACCCGCGTCCGCCGGTTTTTCAAAACGACGACGGACGAACGGCAAGACCTTTTTGCGCGATTCCGTTTTCGCGTTCGTTTGCGCTTCGTCGACCGCGGCGGCGTAATCGCGATAAAGCCCGTCCGGCAGGTTGAGGTCGTTCGGGACGCCCGCGATCGTTTGCGAGCCGTTCGAACCGTATGCGGAGGAACCGGAACCGGCGTAGTTCGCCGCGCTCGAGGCGCCGTTTTGAGCGAGTTGCGTTCGCGCTTGGGCAAGGAATTGAGCTTGAATCGCCTGCAAATTCGGTTTGACCGCGTTTTTATGATCGACGACGGCGACAATGAAACCGTATCGGTTGAAAAGCGTAATCGGTTTCAACTGCTTTTCGAGCTTTTCGAGCGCGAGTTTTTGGTCGGCGTCGCTCAAACCGTCGGTCGGAACCGCGACGACCGTCGTCGCGTCCGTTCCGCCGACCGCGTAATTAACGAGGTAAAGCTCGTCGATTTTGTTCGCGAAAAGCTGTTGCGTCGCAAAATTCTGAAGCGCCGCCAAAATCGCGCGGAACGACGACTTCAATTCGCTCTTTTGGTAGTCGCGGAGCTTGACGCGGTAAGAATCGTCCGACCGAATCGACCCGACGCCCTTGTCGACGATTTCGCCGAAGAAATCGTTCAGACCGACGTAGTCGATTTTCGCAAAATTAACGCGAAAAACTTGGTCGACGTCCGAATAAAGGAGCGCTTGGAGCGGAACGACGCTCGAAACGTCGGAGCGTTTGATTCCGCTCGGAACGTTTTGGAGAGCGTTCGGGTCTTGTTGACCGTTCGCGCCGTAAGGGTCGGACGAACCGTAACCGGGCGGGGTCGTCGTCGGGTAAGACGACGGCGGTTGCGCGAACGAAGCGACGCCGGCGCCGAGGAGGCAAGCGGACAAAACGACGCCCGGAACTCGCGAGCGAAGAGGACGTAACGACGATAAACGCGGCATTGTATTTCTCCGAACGTTGGAGGCTGCGATTCTTATTTGAATATCGAATCTTTTTTGATGTTCCGTTTCGACGCCGCGCGCTCGAAGGGTTGACGGAGCGTCGCGTCGCGTCGTTTTTCGAGCGGCGAACGGACGGGGCGAAAAACGAAAAAGCGAACCGACCCAACCGACCGAAAGGCGACGTTCCTTTATTATAACGACGAGGCGGCGATTTTTCCAGCGCCAACTTGCCGTCGAAACGATTTTTCCCCGATTTTTCCTCCGTTTGAAACGCGTCGTTCCTACAATCGATACAATCGTTGAACGCGAACGAATCAAACGCTTCCGAAGGAGCGCGGCGAAACCAAGAAACGAAGTAATAATGAAAACGTTTTCATTAATATAAGGGCGAAAGGCGCGTTAAGTCGAGCGTCGGCGGCGTTCGTCGAGCGTTGAAACGACGAAAAACGCCGTTAACAGGATGAAACCGTAAAGAATCGGGACGCGATAACGTATCGACGAAACGAAAATCGAATGGAGCGCCGAAACGTAAAGCGCCGGAATAAGGAGCGTCCAAGCGGCGCCGCGACGTCGGAACGACCGGTAAAACCCGCAAAGTCCGCCGACAAGCAAGGGGGAGAAAGAGACGGCGAGGAGCGTTTTGAGCGCCGGGGTCGAGAAGGCCGGTTCGCGCGGAATCGGACTCCAAAGGCGGGCGAGTTTGACGGCGGCGAGGCGAGCGACGGCGTCCGGGTTCGAGCGCGCCCAATCGAGCGCCGCGTTTTTAAGTCGTTTGTCGAGGCGGACTTCGAAGTGTTCGCTTAACGGAGCGGACGGCGATTCGAGTTCGAGACGTCGGAACTCGTCGACGAAGCGCATATTGCTCGAACCGTCGGCGTCGGGGCTCCAACCGTCGTAAAGGCTCGCGCCCATTTGAAGGGAAGTCGCGATCGGTCGTCCGGTCAGCCGGTAATTGCGGAGCGTCCAAGGAGCGAGCGCGGCGGCGAAAAAGACGGCGGCGACTCCGGCGACGACGAGGAAAGCGGGGAAAACGCGGCGTTTTGCGTCGAGTTTGGCGGTCGGAAGGGGGACGTCAGCCGGACGTTGGGCGCGCTTTTCGGTTGAAAAAATGAAAAAACGGAACGCAAACGCGAAAAACGTCGCGAACGGGAGGAAATAGAACCAACTCGGACGCAGGTAAACGGTCGCCGCCGAGAGAACGCCGAGCGCGACGCCGGAAAGGGCGAGGCGAACGAACGACGGCGGCGCGTCGACGGCGAAAAAATGAAGCGAGTTTGCCGATTGCAACGCTTGCGTCGGTCGCGCGTCGGCGGAATCGAGCGAATCGACCGGTTTTGACGGCGAAAAGTCGACGGGCGGAAGCGCGAGGAGGCCGAATCGGCGGGCGACGTCGAGCGCGACGAGGTGTTGGAGGAGCGCGAACGTTAAAAACGGCTCTTCCGATAAAACGAGAACGCTTTCGAAGACGAGCGTCGGTTCGAACGCCGCGACGACGCCGGAAAGCGCCGCGACCGAACGCCGTCGAAAGTAAACGAACGCGAGGAAGCCGACGAGTCCGACGTTCGCCGTTCCAAAGCAAACGCCGAGGAAGCGCGCCGCGAAAACGGGCGGATTTTCGCCGAACGTCCAAAAGAGGGGAGCGAGAAGCGCCGGATAACCGGGGGTTCGGAAAATTGCCCAACGCCGCTCTTCGTCGAAGCGGTAAGGCCGCCCGAACGCCAACGCGCGCCCGAGTTTCCAATAGGAATCGCTGTCGCCGAAGAAAAAGGGGCCGTCCGTCGGGGACGTTTGGGGGAGCGGGGAAACGTCGGCGGTTTGAGCGGTTTGCGATGGCGCGGGGGCGTCGGTAGTTTGCGGGAGCGGAGGGGCGTCGGCGGTTTGCGATGGCGCGGGGGCGTCGGTAGTTTGCGGGAGCGGAGGGACGACGGCGGTTTGGGCGGTTTGCGGTGAAGAAGAGGGCGCGACGCCGGGAACGAACGCGGCGTTTCGAACGCGGTCGTCCCAATAGAGAGCGGCGGCGAGTCGCGTTAGAAAGGCGGCGAGGAGGAGGAAAATCCAAAAACGTTTCATCGTCGGCGGCGCGGAGGCGTTAAAATCGTTGCGACCGTTAAAACTGCGTTAAAGAAACGGCGTTGCGAGCGATTTCGGGATTTTAGAAGGAGCGCGGAGCGGTTCGCGGGCGTTCTTCGACGAGTCGAGCGACGGCGCCGGAGTCGAGCGCGGCTTGGAACGCGGCGAGGTCGGGGTAAATCGCGTCGCTCAAAAACTTAATCGCCCAATTCGTCGCCAACGGCGAAATCGTTAAAATCAGCGCTCCGTTGCGCCAAGCCTCCCAAATTTCGATCGCGGTTCCCATCGACGCTTCCGGAACGAACGCGACGAGGACGTCGATTTCCGTTCCGCACATCCGATTGTGTCCCAAAAAGGTTTTTTTGCCCTCTTCCGGCGAGTAAAAGAGGGAATCCTTGTTGCGCTCGAAGGGATCGTAAACGTCGGCGTCCGGAAAGGCGGTCGTCAGCGCGCGCTTGATTTCGGAGCGATAATCTTGCGGGTGAATCGCTTCTTGAACGATCGACCCTTGCATCAAACCGGCGATGAAGAATTTTTTCATTTTCGAGTTTTCTAACGGAACGCCGAGCGACTCGACGACGTAAAAAGAAAAAACGACGGACGCCGAAACGTCCGCCGTCGAAATTCGACGCCGCTAAAACGAGCGGAGTCGGTAAAACGGGGAATAGGCGATTAGTCGACGTAACGACGAACGACGAGGGTGACGTCTTGACCGCCGAAACCGAAACTGTTGCTCATCGCGACGTCGATTTTAACGTTGCGCGCGACGTTCGGAACGTAATCGAGGTCGCAGTCGGGGTCGCGGACTTCGAAGTTGATCGTCGGCGGCGCGATATTGTCGCGAATCGCGAGGAGGCTGTAAATGCACTCGGTCGCGCCGGCGGCGGCGATGAGGTGCCCTGTCATACTCTTGGTGCTGGAGACCGGGATTTGATAAGCGCGGGGGCCGAACACTTCGCGAATCGAGAGGGACTCGACGCGGTCGTTGACGCCGGTGCTGGTGCCGTGCGCGTTGATGTAGTCGACGTCGTTCGGCGTAAGTCCGGCGTCTTCGAGGGCGGCGCGCATACAACCGATGGCGCCGCGGCCTTCCGGGTGGATGTCGGTGATGCGGTAGGCGTCGGACGTCGCGCCGTACCCGACGATTTCGCCGTAAATTTTCGCGCCGCGTTTTTTGGCGTGTTCGAGTTCTTCGAGGACGAGGACGCCGGAGCCTTCGCCGAGGATAAAGCCGTTGCGTCGTTTATCGAAGGGGCGCGAGGCTTTTTCCGGCTCGTCGTTGGACGTGCTGAGAGCGGTGAGGAGGTTGAAACCGGTAACGCCGAACGGGTGAATCATCGAGTGCGCGCCGCCGGCGAGCATCACGTCGGCTTCGTCGCGGCGGATAAGTTCGGTCGCTTCGCCGATCGCTTGGGCGCTCGCGGCGCAGGCGGTGAGGCAGTTGACGTTCGGGCCTTTGGCGCCGAAGTAGGCGGCCAGGTGAGCGGCGGGCATATTCGGCTCTTGTTCGAGTTCGCGAACCGGGTCGAGGATTTCGAGCCCTTTTTCGATGAATTTCGCTTCGTCGAGTTCGCCGTTTTCGTCGAGACCGGCGAGCATCATCGCGGCGAAATCGTCGAAGTTTTGCGCGCCTTCGCCCGCGCCGGTGTAAACGCCGAAGCGTTCCGGATCGAGGTTGGTTCCGTCGTCGCCGAGGAGACCGGCGTCTTTCATCGCTTGGTAGCCGGCGCCGATCGCGAACTTCGTATGTCGGTCTTGCAGCTTCCAATCGTCGGGATTTTCGCCGATCGCGGAAATATCCCAATCCTTGACTTCGGCGGCGATTTGCGTCGCGAAATTCGACGCGTCGAACAAAGCGATGCGACCGACGCCCGATTCGCCGTTCAACAAACGGCGCCAAACCGTTTCGACGTCGGCGCCCAGCGGCGTAACCAGACCAATACCCGTAACGACAACTCGACGTTTTCGATTCATATAACGGAAACCTTTTTGTAACAAAACTTAACGTTCGAGCGACGGGAGGCGTCGGGAACGGAGGGGAACAAACGAAATTTCGTCGTCGACGCGAGCGTTCAGCGGAAAACGCGACGAACGAAACGTTTAGCGGCGACGAGGGAACTAAGCGAGGGAGGGATCGCGCAAGGGGGCGCCGTCGGCGTCGACTCCGACGTCGTACATACCGTAAGCGCGGACGAGGTCTTCGAGGTCTCCTTCGGCGAACTGGCGTTTGTCGCTGAATTCGTTGCCGAGGTGGGCGAAAACGAGAACGCCTTCGGCGATTTTTTGGTCGCCGCGACGAACGGCGACGGTCGCCATCGAGCCTTCGTCGTTAATATAGTCGATAATCGCTTCGTATTCGAGGACGTCGCCCGGAACGATTTCCGTCTCGAAAAACGTTAATTTCGGAATTTTGCCGAGGACGACTTTTTTTTCGAAACGGGTCGCTTCGTTAACGGTTAGGCCGGCGGTTTGCGCCAAACCTTCGACGATCAGCGAAGCGGGCGCGATCGGGTGGAAGGGGAAGTGGTCGCGCAGGTGCCCTTCCGCTCGCGTGATTGTTTTTAGGGCGCAAGCTCTTTTTCCGCTTTCGAAGACGGTAAACCGATCGATCCAGTACCAGTTCATACGTAGTGTTCGCTTGTTTATTTTGGTCGCGCAATTCTCGATTTTGCGTTGGAAACAACGCGGGTCGCGTCGAGCGGCGTTCGGTCGAGAGGAGGCGAGGTGGGCAAAACGCGCAAAATCTCGGTTCGCGCCGTCGAAGTCGAGGGCGCGAACCGGGATTTAAGGGAGGCAAAATCGGCGCGATTAGGCCAATTTTTGTTCGACGACGCCGCAGAGGTCGGCGACGGTCAAAATTTTCGCGATGTTTTGAACCATCGGGTTTTGTTTGAAGGCGTCGAGGTCGGCGTTCGGGAGGCGTTCTTCGAGGATTGCGAGACCGGCCGGGGTGAGTTTGCCGTCGACGACGTATTCCGCGTTGCTGAAGAGGTCTTCCGGAATAAGTTCGCTGCGGTCGATTTTGACGTCGAACGCTTTTTCGAGGTTGAAGACGATTTCGAGCAAGTCGATCGATTCGGCGCCGAGGTCGTCGACCAAGGTCGCTTCCATCGTGACTTCTTCTTCGTCGGCGCCCAAGGAATCGACCAAGATTTCCGCGACCTTTTCAAAAATTTCTTCTTTCGTCGCCATTGAAGGCTTCTCCTTATTAATATTAATGGGGGAGCGTTCGATCGGGGAACGCTCGAAACGAGTTGAGCTATTTAGGCGGCGTTCGAGCGTTGTTTAACGTCGAAACGCCTAAAAACCCGCTTGGAACGGACGTTCGGCGGCGAGTAGGTTTTGCGTTATTGGAGCGGATTCGGCATATCGGGCCAAAGGAGCGCGAGTTCCTCTTTGAGGCGTTCGACGATTTTCGCGTCGAAACAGGCGCGATGCGGCGAACGGTCGGCCAAATTGTACTTGGCGAGCGTCAGTTGGGCGCGGATGCGAACTTGACCCTCGATCGCGCCTTGCGCTTTCACGACGGTTTCGTTTTCCGTGTCGGAAACGATTTTCGACGAGACGACGAGGGTTTGCCCCGGTTGTAAAAATTGACCGAATTTAACGCTTTTCGTCTCTTTAAGGACGACGACGCTATGCGCGAAGTCTTCGCCGACGCGAACGAGCCAAGCGGAGGCCTGCGTCATCGCTTCGATCATCAAAACGCCGGGCATCACCGGGAATTTCGGGAAATGGTCGCGCAAATATTCCTCGGCCATCGACAGCGATTTGGTCGCGACGATGGAATCGCCCGGTTTGAGTTCGTCAATTTTGTCGATTAATGAAAAATACATCGCGGCATTTCCTTCAAAGCGACGCGGCGGTCGTTTAAGCGCGAACGGTCGGTTTGGGTAAAACGAACAAAACGCGCTTGCGGCGACCGCGCGGAGGCGTTTTTGCTTTTGTCGGCAAACGTCGGGGGAAAATTCACCTTCTTCGGAGAAAACGGCGAAAATTTCGTCGCGACCGGGGGACGGGCGCGACCGACGTCGACTCATTTTTATTATATTCGATTTTGGGGGCGACGCAAGCGCCGGGAAGGACTATCTTAGCGCGTCTCGGCAATTTTTGGCGCTTTTCTCGACACTTTTTCGATTTAATCCGAATAAACCGTCGAATCGGAATCGGGGAGCGGGGGCGCGTCGGGGGGGCGAGGCGGAGGACGCGGAATGGAAATATAGGGGGTTTAGGACGAATAAAAACGGTTGGGGAAGCGTCGGGAGTTGGGACGACTATAACGGTCGAGGCGAAAAATACGAAGATGTCGCGAGGAATTTTTAAGAAAATGACCGGAGCAAGCGGATTTCGCTTTTATTTTCGCGGCGTTTTCGGTATAATCGGGCGACGTCGGGGGCGCGGATTTTCGCGGCGTCGGCGTTGGTAGAAGCGACGTAAACGGCAATAGGGAGAAACGAGCGATGATTTGCGTTACGATCGGTTGCGGAAGTCATAAACGAATGATCGAGGAGCATCAAAAACTGGCGGCGGACGGCGTTCGTTTCGTCGAGTTGCGGCTCGATTATCTGCGCAAAAAGCCGGAGTTGCATCGTTTGTTGCCGGAGCGCCCGACCGCGGTTTTGGCGACCGCGCGGCGCAAAGAGGACGGCGGGCAGTGGCGCGAGAGCGAGGAAGCGCGGCTGGCGTTGCTTCGCGAGCTGATCGTTTCCGGCGTCGAATATATCGACTTGGAGGTCGACGTCGCGCCGAAAATCCCGCGTTTCGGGAAGACGAAGCGCGTCGTCAGCTATCATAATATGAAGGAAACGCCGGAAGACCTCGACGGTTTGCGTCAAAAAATGCTCGACGAGTGCGACCCGGACGTTATCAAGATCGCGGTAACGCCGAAATGTATCGGCGACGTCTTCCGTTTGGTCGACTTCCTGCGCCGCGCGAACGCTCCGGAGCGAATCCAAGCCGGGGAACCGAAGACGCTCGGGATTTCGATGACGGAGTTCGGCTGGTTCACCCGCGTCCTCGGGAAGCGGTTCGGCTGCCCTTATACATACGCCGGTTTCTCCGAAAAGCGAATTCTCGCGCCGGGGTTGCTCCCGTATAAAACGTTGCGCGACCTTTACCGATACGACGAAATCGACGCCGAAACGAAGATTTTCGGGGTGATCGCCGACCCGGTGCAACACTCGATGAGTCCGACGATTCACAACCGTTCCTTCGTCGAAATGGGGCTGAACTGCGCTTACGTTCCGTTCCGCGTCGCGCCGGAGGATTTGAACGAATTTCTCGACCGCGCTCCGGAGCTTGGCGTTTGCGGGTTGAGCGTTACGATCCCGCATAAAGTCGCGATTATGAAGCGGTTGGACGGTTACGTTGACCCGGCGGTTCGCGCGACCGGCGCTTGCAACACCGTCGTTTGGGGCGCGGACGGTCGGCTGAACGGGTACAACACCGATTATTTGGCGGCCCTTTTGAGTATTGAAACGGCGATGGGGCGCAAGGTCGGTCAGCCGAGTCCGTTGAAGGGGACGACCGCGATGGTGCTTGGTTCCGGCGGGGCCGCGCAGGCGGTTGCTCGCGGTTTGAAAGACCGCGGCGCGCGCGTTGTGATGACGGCGCGCTCGGACGAAAAGGGCGTCGCCGTCGCGAAAACTTTAGGCGTCGAGTTTTGCTCTTGGAAAGATCGCGGCGGTTACGTCGTTCAAGTTTTGGCGAACTGCACGCCCGTCGGGATGTTCCCGAACGTCGACGAATCGCCGATGGAGCGTCAAATGTTGCGCAACGGGACGGTCGTTTTCGACGCGGTGTACAACCCGGAAACGACGTATCTCCTGCGGATGGCGCGCCAACGCGGGTGCAAAACGGTTTCCGGCGTCGAGATGTTCGTCGGCCAAGCGTGTCTGCAGTACAAGCTCTTCACCGGCGAAAAGGCGTCCGGGTCGTTTATGCGCTCGGTCGTTCGCGGAGCGTTAAGCGCGGTGCGAACCGAGACTGAAGAAACGAAGTAAACGAGTCGACGGTTTGAGCTAAGTCGTTGGAAACGCGGAACTTCGGTGTCGGTTTCGACGCCGGAAAGCCGCGCGTTTCGAGGAGAGAAAAGCGTTTGAGCGGTTGGAAGGAGTCGAGCGAAGCGGTCGAGTCGGGAGCGGACGACGGTTTGTCGCCGGTTTCGGCGTTGGTCGCGCTTGGGTCGAACTTGGCGTCCGAGTGGGGCGCGCCGGACGAAACGCTCTTGCGCGCCGTCGAGCGGCTCGACGCGATTTCGGAACGCTTGACGGTTCGGGCGGTTAGCTCGATTTGGCGCACTTTGCCGGTCGGCGAGTCGGTCGGGCCGGCGGGACAGCCGATTTTCGCGAACGCCGTCGCGACGGTTGAAACGACGCTTGGGCCGTTCGAGTTGTTGGCGGCGTTGCAAGAGATCGAACGGGAGGCGCGCCGCGTCCGCAAGGTCTTTTGGGGGCCGCGAACGCTCGACCTCGACTTGATTCTTTTCGACGAACTGGTTTTAGCGTCGCCGACGTTGACGCTTCCGCATCCGCGAGCCGTTTGGCGCGATTTCGTCTTGGGCCCGGCTTGCGAAATTGTTCCGGATTGGCGACTTCCGACGACCGGTTTGACCTTGCGCGAACATCGACGGCTTTTGGGCGAGAACTTCGCGAATTTCGAGTCGACCGCGTTTTGGACGCAAGTCGTCGCAAACGGCGACGTTAACGCGTTCGGTCAAAACGTTTAGAAAGCGGGGCAAGCCGTTCGTTCGGGCGCGCGTCGACGTCGGGCGGCTTGGCGTTCAAGCGTCGATTTTCGACGGTTAGTTTCGGCGATAAATCGTTGGAAACGGCGGTTTAACGAAGCGTTCCGAACGGGCGCGTTTCCGGACTGGAAAAGCGAACGAGAAAGCGTTCGAGCGTCAGTCGCGGGTCGCTCCGGCTTCCGCCTTTGAGGTCGACGTCCGCTTCGAGGAGGGCCGCCGCCAACCGTTCGCCGCGTCGCCGTCCCAATTTCTTGAGCTGTTCGGCGTATTTCGCGCGGAGAAAGGGTTTAACGCCGACTTTGTCGAGAATCGTCGTCATATTCGGAACCGCGCCCGCCGCTTCCGTTTCGACGAAAAGTTCGGTCGCCGCCGCCAATTTCCGGAGCGACGCCGCCGCTTGAGCGAGAACCGCGATCGGCGCTTCCCCCGCCGTTAGGAGTTTGTCGAGTTGCCGAAGCGCTTCCGCCGTTTGCCCGCCGAGCGCCGCGTCGATCATATCCCAAACCTTCTTTTGCCGCCAAGCGCCGACCTGCGTTTGAACGAGTTCGATCGTCAGTTCGCCGGGCGGATTGGCAAGGAGCGCGAGCCGTTTCGCTTCTTGGTCGAGCGCGCCGAGGTCGTCGCCGACCAACTCGACGAGCGTTTCGGCGGCGTCTTTCGAAATCTTCGCGCCGCAACTCTTGGGCGTCCAACGGGTTAGCCAACCGGGAATCTGCTTTTGCGGAATCGCTTTGCAGTCGACGACGAGGCCCTTGGCGACCGCTTTCTTGTAAAGGCGCAGGTTGCTCGGGAAGGAGTTCGGTTGAAGGAGCAAAACGCCCGACGCCGCCGGTTCGTCGAAGTAAGTTTCGAGTTTGTCGCGGTTTTGCGAAATGAACGAGTCCGCCGATTCGATTTGAACGAGCCGTTTTCCGGAGCCGAACATCGCCAGCGTCGACGTTTCGCGAATCGCTTCGACAAAACCGACCGTCGCGCCGTCGTACCGCGTCAGCGAAAAGTCGGCTTCGTCGTCCGGCAACACGAGCGAGCGAATCGTCCGGAAAACCTCCGTTCGCAAAAACGCTTCGTCGCCGAAAACGACGCAAACGGGCGTAATCGGATACTTTTCGGGATGTTGAAGAAAATCGAGCGCCGCGACGGCTCCGGTCGCCATAACTCCCGTCCTTTCGTCGGTTGCGAAGACGCGGGCGACGTCGAATCGTTCGCGTTCTTCCCGAAGATAAAAGAAAAAAGCGAAAAAAGGAAAAAAAGAAGCGAGAAGTCGAAGTCGAAACCGTCGCTCGACGAAAGCGGAAAGCGGACTTTCAACCGAGCGACGGTCGACGGGAAACGCCTTACTTGTTGGCGCGACCCAAGAATTCGCCGGTGCGGGTGTCGATCTTGATGATTTCGCCCTGTTCGAGGTATTCCGGAACTTGAACGACGAGACCGGTTTCGACCGTCGCCGGTTTGCTGCGCGACGTCGCCGAGTTGCCGCGAGCCGCCGGGTCGCATTGCGTAACGAGCATTTCGACCGTCGTCGGGAGGTTGACCGCGACGCAGCGTTCTTCGTAAATCAGCGCGAAAATCCCTTCGAGACCTTCTTTAATGTAGTTCATCTCGTCGGCGATATCTTCCTTCGCGATGTTGTAAGTCTCGTAATTTTCGGCGTCGAGGAAGTAAACGTCGGACGCGTCGGCGTAACTGAACGTAACGGCGCGACGGCGGAAGTCCGCCTCGTCCATCATGTCCGTGCCTTTGAGTTTGAGGTCGACCTTGTCCTTCGTGATGAGGTTGCGGCAGCGGAACTTGTAAAGGGTCGCGGCGCCGCGGGCGGACGGGGTTTGGACTTGGAGGTTTTCGACGATAATCGGCGCGCCGTTGTAAACGACGATGTCGCCGCGTTTCATATCCTTCGCGATCATTGCAGGAAGCCTCTTGGAAAGCGGAAAGTGTTAATTTTGAAGGTTTGCGGTCGAGCGTTTCGATCGCGCGGCGCGACGAGCGGCGGCGAGAAAAGGGCGGTCGACAAACAAAATATCGTCGACTATTATACCGCGTTTCGGCGATTTGAGAAGCGGGAGCGCGGGAGGTTTGGCGGCTTTTGACGGCTTTTGCGTTTAGGACGAAGCGGTTTTATCGGTTGCAACGGTTGTAACGGTAAACGGGGTTCGAAAGGCGCGCGGTCGTTAAAGTCGGCGCAGATTCGCTTTTTTATCGGCTTGGGGAGCGTTCTTTAAAAATAACGGCGCGAATTGGAAAAATAAGGGGCGCGAGCGTTGATTTTCCGTTTGGAGTTTGGTAAAATGGGGGCGCGAGGCGCGTCGTTTAGCGTTTGGACGACGTCGCGTCGACGTTAAAGGAATGTTAACGATTTTAACCGCCGTCGCGGTCGACGGCAAAGGAGGCGTTATGTCGTTGAAAACGAATAAGTTGCGTCAAGTTCTTTTTGGAGCGGCGCTCGGCGTCGCGACGTTGGGCGTTTGCGCGGTTCCGCAGGTCGGAGCGCAAGACGCGAAGGCGGAAAAAGCGGCGAAAAAAGCGTCGATTCTCGTCGAAAAAGGGCTTCTTAAAAACCCGGAAGCGATGTTGCGAACGAAGTTTCTCGCGGAGATCGACAAAGCGCGCGACGCTTGGATCGCGGAGTATGAGAAAGTCGAAACTCCCGCCGACGTCGAGGCTTATCAAAAGAAAAAGCGCGACTATTTCTTGAACGCGCTCGGCCCGATGTGGGAGCGAACGCCGCTCAACCCGCAAATTACCGGGCGCTTGACGAAGGAAAAATTCCGCGTCGAAAACGTGATTTTCGAGAGCCAACCGGGCGTTTACGTTACCGGCGCGCTCTTTTTGCCGCTCGAAGAACGCTTTAAGGGGCCGTATCCGGCGATGCTTATCTCTTGCGGACACTCGACTAACGGCAAGGCTTACGACCTTTATCAAAGTCTCGGGATTCTCGCGGCGGTCAACGGTTTGGCGGCCTTCGTCGTCGACCCGATCGACCAAGGCGAGCGTTTTCAACACCTTAACAAGGACGGCAAACCGACTTCGGTCGGCGTCCAAGCGCATAATCTCGTCGGCGCCGGCGCGACGCTCGTCGGGCGAAACTGCGCGACCTTCGAGGTTTGGGACCTGATGCGCGCCGTCGATTATTTGCAAACTCGCGACGACATCATTCCCGATAAAATCGGCGCTTGCGGCACCAGCGGCGGCGGAACGCAAACCGCTTATCTTATGTCGCTCGAAGACCGAATCGCGTTGGCTTGTCCGTCGTGTTATATTTGTAGTATTTACGACGACCTGACGCATAACCTCGGCCCGCAAGACGCGGAGCAGAACATTTTCGGGCAGGCGGCTTTCGGGCTCGATCACGCCGATTATCTCTTCCTGCGCGCGCCGATTCCGACGCTGATGTGTTGCGCTACCGGCGACTTTTTCAACCCGACCGACGGTTGGCGCTCGTACCGTTACGCGAAGCGGATTTTCTCCCGAATCGGTTGCAGCGAAAGACTTTCCATCGTCGAGCAAGACTCGCCGCACTCTTACGGCGAACACCTGCGCGTCGCGACGATTCGCTGGGCGCTACGTTGGTTAGCGGGCCGCGACGAAGCGATTACGCAACACGACCAACCGCTTTTGACCGACGAGGAACTCAACTCCGTCAAGAGCGGCAAGGGGATTATGAGCCTGCCTAACGCCCGAACGTCGCACGACTTAACGCGGGATCTCGCCGGGGATTACGCGGCGCCGCGTCGCGAACGTTGGGCCGCGATTACCGCCGAGGAAGCGTCGCAAATCGTTGCGAAACGGGCGGTTATCCGAACCGGAGAAGCCGCGCCGTCGGCGAAAGTCGTCGCGAGCGAAGGCGCCGACGTCGTGTTCGAGACCGACGCCGATATTTATTTGACCGCGAAAACGAACTTTGCCGCCGACGAAAAATTCGACGCGCTGACGCTCGTAATTAGCGACGTTGGAAGAACTTCCGAACCGACGAACGCGCTCTTCGCCGCCGCCGAAAAAGCCGGGAACGCCGAGAAAATCGCCGCCGTCGAGTTGCGCGGATACGGCGAAACGCAAGCTAAAGGCCGCGATTACTATCGTTACTCCGATTTCGGGACGGACGGTTCCGACTTCTGCTTGGCGTATCTCCTTGGCAAATCTTACGTTGGGCTCCGCGTCGACGACTTGCTGGCGGTCGCGAAGCATTACCGCGAAACGACCGGCGCGAAAATCGCCTTGAAAGCGGAAGGGCTCGCCGGAACGGTCGCTCTTTGCGCGGCGGTCGTTGAGCCGGAAGCGTTCGCGTCGGTCGAGCTGGTCGGCGAGCTTCCGACTTGGACGGCGCAAATCGACGCCGCGCCGACGAAGATCGTGATGACGAACACTATTTTCGGCGTCCTTAAAGACTTTGATATCGACGACTTGCGTTCGTATCTCGAAAAGCGCGGGACGTTGAAATAACGGTCGAAAACGCGCTTGATTTTTTTCGGTCGGCGCGTATAATAAGGGAAAAGAGCGGAGGGCGTCGCGAAAGTTTTTACGCGGCGTCGTCTCCGTTCGCCGCTTTGGGGAACGTTGCAACGGCGCGGCGCAAGTCGCGTTGTTGAAGAGTTTAGAAAAATTGTTAAAAGATAAAAACGATGGACTCCGCCGCGCTTTTTAAGATTCAGTACGGGCTTTTTTTGATTTCGACGCGAGAAGGCGAACGCGATAACGCTTGCGTTAGCAACGTGTTGGCGCAAGTCGCGTCGTCGCCGCTTCGCGTTTCGCTGGCGATTTCGAAGCGCAATTTTACTTGCGAACTTATCGAGCGAACGGGGCGCTTCAACGCGTCGACGTTGACGGTCGAGGCGCCGTTTTCGCTGTACGAGCGGTTCGGTTTCCAAAGCGGGCGCGACGTCGACAAGTTCGCCGGGCTCGAAACGGTTCGCTCGGCGAACGGGCTTGTTTACGAACCGCGTTTCGCGAACGCCTATTTGAGTTGCAAGGTTGTCGAATCGCTCGATTTAGGTTCGCATCGGCTCTTTATCGCGGAGGTCGAGGACGCGGCGGTTTTGTCGGACGTCGAATCGGCGACTTACGAGTATTACCGTTCCAACGTGAAGCCGAAGCCGGCCCCGGTCGCGACCGACGTTAAAGGTTGGCGTTGCTCGGTTTGCGGGTACGTTCACGAGGGCGCGGAACTCCCGGCGAATTTCGTTTGTCCGGTTTGCAAACACGACGCTTCTTACTTCGTCAAAATTGAGGAAAACGACGCGGCGTCGACGGCGAAAGCGGAACCGACGACGAGTAGTAACGCTTCGAACGCGAACGGTTGGCGCTGCTCGGTTTGCGGTTATCTTCGCAAAGAGTCGGAACTTCCGGCGGATTACGTTTGTCCGGTCTGCGGCGTCGCGGCGGAGAAGTTTAAGCCGGTCGGTTAAGCGACGCGGCGTCGTTGAAGAAAGTTTATGTCGCGTCGTCTCGGCGCGTTCGTCGAGCGGCGCTTTGTGATTCGTTAGGAAAGTTTACGACTTGTAAAGGAGAAGAAAATGGAAAATAAAACTAGCGCTAACGGTTGGCGTTGCGACGTTTGCGGGTACGTTTACGAAGGCGCGGAACTGCCGGAAGATTTCGTTTGCCCGGTTTGCGGCGTCGACGCGACCGAGTTTGTCGAAAACGAATGAAGTCGACGCCGATTAACGAAACGCTTGACGCGTCGGAAAGGGCGCGTCGGGCGTTTTCGGTCGTTTTGAGCGAAAGTTAACGAGGAGGAAGATAACGAGAAGGACGCGCTCTCCGTCTCGGAGGCTTCGGCGCGAGACGCAGAAGCGTCGGCGTTCGCGAAATGTTGGCGGGAGGAGTCGCCGGCAAGCGAGCGCGAGCGGGGAGCGGCGGGAAAGGGGCGTTTTTCCGATTTTTTTCCGCTTTTTGAACGCGGACGCTTGCTTTTTGGCGCGCTTTCGGGTAAACTGGTCGTTAGCGAATAAAGGGCGAAACCGGTTTCGACGGCGTTCGACGCGTCGACGGAAGCGGCGTTTCGTCGCAATTTTTACGGTTAGATAAATTGTTAGCGTTAAAGGGGTTGACGTGAAAAAATCGTATTTGGCGATCGATATGGGCGCGTCGAGCGGGCGACACGTTGTCGGACATTTCGACGGAAAGAAAATCGAGCTGGAAGAGCTTTATCGTTACGAAAACGGGCCGGTCGATATGAACGGGTCGCTTTATTGGGACTTGCCGGGGCTCTGGAAGCACGTCCAAAACGGCTTGCGCGCGGTCGGTTCGAAGTACGGCGCCGAAATTGCGAGCGTCGGCGTCGACACGTGGGGCGTCGACTTCGCGTTCCTCGGGCGCGGCGGCGAACTCCTCGGGAACCCTTATTGCTACCGCGACCCGCGAACCGACGGCGCGATGGAACGGGCGTTTCAAACCGTTTCCCGCGACGAGATTTTCGCGCAAACCGGCTTGCAGTTTATGCAGTTTAACTCCTTGTATCAGCTGATGGTAATGAAGGAGCAAAACTCCCCGATTCTCGACGTCGCGGAACGCTTCCTGCAAATCCCGGACCTTTTCCACTGGCTCCTCTCCGGCGTCGAAAGCAACGAGTTCACCAACGCGACGACGACGCAATGCTTCAACCCGCAAACGCGCACTTGGGCGACGCAACTCCTTGAAAAGTTTGGGATTCCGACGAACCTCTTCGCGCCGACCGCCGAGCCGGGAACGACGCTCGGGAGCTTGCGCAAGTCGCTCGCCGACGAAACCGGCTTGACGGCGGCGAACGTCGTGTTGCCGGGGACGCACGACACGGCCAGCGCGGTCTTGGCGGTTCCGTCCGCGAGTCCGCTCGGAACGCCCGATTGGGCTTACGTCAGCCTCGGGACTTGGGCGCTCGTCGGGATCGAGTCGCCGCGCCCGGTCGTCGACGCAACCGTCGCGAAATATAACTTTACGAACGAAGGCGGCGTCTGCGGAACGACGCGAATTTTGAAAAACGTTTGCGGAATGTGGCTCCTGCAAGAGTGCCGCCGCGCTTGGATGCAAGCCGGGAAAACCGGCGCCGACGGGAAGTCGCTCGGTTGGGAAGATTTGAACGCTTGGACCGCCGCCGCGAAACCGTTCGGCGCGTTCGTCGACCCGGACGCTCCGGAGTTCTTGGCGCCGTCCGACATGCCGCGCACCGTCGCCGAGTTCGCCAAGAAAACGGGTCAAGCGGCGCCGGAAAACGAAGGCGCGACGCTGCGAACGATCGTCGACTCCTTGGCGCTTAAGTTCCGACGCGTCTTGGAGATGTGCGAGGAAATCGGCGGACGCAAAATCGAGACGCTCCATATGGTCGGCGGCGGCGTTCAGAATAAATTGCTGATGCAAGCGACCGCGGACGCTACCGGTCGTCGCGTCGTTTGCGGGCCGATCGAAGGAACCGGCGTCGGGAATATTTTGATGCAAGCGATCGGGGCGGGGGACGTCGCGAACGTCGTCGAAGCGCGCGAAATCGTTCGCAACAGCTTCGAAATCGTCGAATACGAGCCGAACGCCGCCGCGCGGGGCGCTTGGGACGACGCTTACGGGCGCTTCTTGAAAATTCTCGGTTAGTCTCGCGAACGTCGCGGCTTGCGTTTCGACGGCGGCGGAAAAACGGTCGTCGTCGAAGCGGAAGTCGCGCAAAATCAAATCTTGCGATAAGATCTTTAAGCGCGTCGCGGTTGGTTCGGCGGCGCGTTTCTTGCGTTTGAATCGGCGCGGAGTCGTTCGGTTTCGTCGCCGTTTTGCCCGGTTTGCGGAGATTAGCTAACTACGCGGCGTCGCGTTCCGCCTTGCGAGACGGAATTGGAATTGTGCGCGCCGCCGTTCGCCGGCGTCGTTTTGCGTTCGAGCTTCTCGACTTCCGAGAAGTTTAAAGAATCGTTTGGAGCGTCGGGGTTGGGCGGGCAACTTTCGCGGGGGGCGTTTCCGTTGTTGAAGTTAGGAAAGCCAACGGGATACGGCGGAAACGGCTTCCGGCGCCGCTCGTTTATTATTGAGCGTATGTCGCGGAAAACCGCGTCCTAGATCGGCTTCGTCTGTAACTAAGCTAAGTAGAATACTTTATTATTTTATATCTTCGGTCTAGAAAAATTGAGAGATAAAAGAATGAATCGATTAAAATTTTTTCATCTATTGCTTCTTATGGGTTTTGTCGTCGCGTCGTTAAGCGGCGGCTGTTCGTCGTATTACGCTTGGAAACACGGCGGGTATTACAAGTTGCAAAATTTTGCGCCGTATATCCATAACGACGCCGTCGTCGTTTTGGCGAGCGGCGTTTACAAAGCGTCGGGTAAACTCTATTTCATTGAAAAACAAGGCGATAACTTCGCGCTTACGCAAAAGCTAGACCTCGCGCCTTACCTGAAAGGACGAACGCCGCGGAAGTTGGCGTTTAACGAGCGATATCTTGTCGCGACGGCGTTTAAGGGCGCGCTCGCTTTCGACGAGTTTTACGGCGAGGGGGAAAAATCGCGGGCGTCGTTGTTAGTTTTTAAAAAAAACGACGACGGGCGATGGGAATTTTTGTGCGATTTTAAGCCAAGCGACGTTAACCTTAATAGCGCCCGGCTTGTTCTAACGGAACGCGATCAAATTATCGCGAACGACCCGCATTATCTGGAAAACGGATTTCACGGCGTCCTTTTGGTTTACGAAATCGACGCGGAAAATCGGTCGCTAACGTTAGCGCAGGAAATTACTTCCGACGAGCCGCGAGATCCCGATTACGCGGCGCTAAAAGGCCGGCGCTTTTTCGACGGTTTCGGCGATTCTTTCTTTTACGCCGCCGACCTCTTGGTCGTTCGACATTGCCGAAGTCCGCTGTTGACCGATATTTCGGCGAAGTCGACCGATTGGAGCGTCTATCGTTGGAACGGTGCGCGTTGGGCGTATGAAACGTCGCTGCTAAAACTACTACCGCAAAGCGTTTACGACGCGCCGCGCACGAACGCCGAAAAAAAGGGCGTCCCTTTCTATTTTTTGTCCGGCGCCGCGACGATCGACGCAAGCGCCCGTTCCATAACGCTTATCGAAGAAATGTACGACGAACGTTTGTTTTACCGTTTCGTCAAAGACGAAAACGACGTTTGGCGTTTTGAAGAGAGCGAAGTTTTTTGTACGAGCGAGGAATACGATAAATCGCCTTTGGACAAGCGCTTAAAAATGGCGGCGTCTTGTTTTCAAACGCCCGAGGAGTTTTCTATGCGTTTGCTCGAGGAGCCCGACTGGCTTATCGGCGTTTGCCCGCCCTCGACCGACGGAAAACGAACGTTGCGAGAACCGTTTTGGACGGTCGCCGGGTTCGACCAAGAGACTTGGCGCCTCGGCGGAGACGATCCTAGGCTTAATTGGCATTATCCTCCTTGGTTCAAGCAAGCCAATCCGTACGCGCGCTCGGTTCTTGCCGGGCGATATTTGGCGAGCGCCTACGTTTTTCAGAATTGTTATTACTCCGACCATCCGCTCCATAAGGCGCGCGTTTGGGGCGGCGTCGATATTTACGAACTCGATCCGGAGACCGGCCCGAAAAAACGTTTTTCGCTAACGACGCGAAATTACGAAGAGTTGACGCCGGTTCCGGTCGCGGAGTAAGCGTTAAAGCGTTAAATAAACGGCGGAAAACGGCGGAAAACGGCGCGGCGTCGCAATCGTCGTTCGACGCGTCGACGGCGAGTTATCGCGACGCAATTTTGGGCGCCAACGGCGGTTTTTTCGACGAAACCCTTGACGTCGCCAAGATTTACGCGTATAACGAAACGAAGATAGCGGCGGGCGGAAACGTCGAACCGGACGCGTTCGAGAACCCGACGTCGGCGGACGGCGTCCGCTTCTTTGACGTCGGCGAAAAAGAGGTCGTCCGCCTGCGATTCGCCGCCCCAACCGCCGAAACAACCGCGCCGACGCTTGGGGCGCCGGCGATTTTACGCGAACGCCGAAACGGTTTTCTCGCGAGGGAAAGCGCGTTTCGGCGTTTTCGCGTTCTTTTGGGAGCGTCGCGGCGTCGGTTCGTTGGGCGACGTATCTTTAACGCGGCGGCTCGAGCGGGTCGAGTCGAGTCGGAGCGGAAAGGAGCGGCGCGGGTGAAACGGAAAAAACGGGGAGATTGGGAGAAGTCGGGGAACCGGAGAAGCGGGGCGAATCGGGGAAGGACGGAAAAACGGGCGAACCGGGAAAAGGCGGCGGACGCGTTGGCGGAGACGGTCGAGGCGGCGGTCGAGCAAGTCGAGGAGCGGGCCGGGGAGACGCTCGGCGAAGCGGTCGGCGATTGGGTCGGCGAAGCGGCGGGGGAGGCGGTCGGCGCCGCGGTCGGGGAGACGGCGGGAGAGTTGGTCGGCGCGGCGGCGGGGCCGGTCGGCGCGTTGGCGGGCGGGCTTGTCGGTTTGGCGGCCGGAAAGGCGCTCGACGCGGCGTTTCGACCGGAAAAACCGGAAGAAACGGTAAAAACGGGAGATTCGGCGGAAACGGAGCGGACGGGGCCCGCGTCGCGACGTAAAATCGCTCGCTCGGTCGCTTCGCTCGCCGTTTCGGAGGCGGACGCGCTCGGATTCGACGTCGAGAAATTGCGGACGGCGCTCAAATTTTGGAAGGAAGCGTCGAGCGCGACCGCGGCGCTTTCCGGCGTCGGACGTTGGGTCGCGGCGGAAGCGGAGGCCGGTTGCGAACGCTTGCGCGAGGCGTTCGCCGGCGACGAGAGCGACGAGAGCGACGAGAGCGACAAGAGCGAAAAAAGGCGAGAAGAACGGGAAATAAGGGCGAAAAAAGAGATAAAGAAGAAAAGCGAAAGGCAAGACAACGAGGAATAAAGGAGACGACGGGGGGGCGGCTTGAACTTTTTGCGGGGGGCGTTATAATAAAGGGGACGCGTCGCGGCGTTTTGGGGTCGCGGCGTCCCTTTTACCGCATTTTTCGCCGTCGGTCGACGGTTTAGGAGCGACTCATGAGCGCGTTGAAACGCACCCCGTTGTACGAAAAACACGTCGAACTTCAAGGCAAAATCGTCGATTTCGGCGGTTGGGAACTCCCGGTGCAATACGCGACCGGCGTCTTGGCCGAACACCGCAAAACCCGCGAAAGCGCCGGGCTCTTCGACGTTTCGCATATGGGCGAAATTATCGTTCGCGGCGCCGGAGCGGAAGACTTCCTGCAATCGATTCTCTCGAACGACGTCTCGAAAATCGCGCCGAAAGAAACGCAATACAACATTATGTGTTACGAAAACGGCGGTTGCGTCGACGACCTGATCGTTTACAAATATTCGGAAACCGATTATCTCCTCGTCGTCAACGCGTCGAACACCGACAAAGACTTCGATTGGATCGCGAAACACGCGCCGGAAACGCTGACGGTCGAGAATGTTTCGCCGCAATTCGCGCAGCTCGCGATTCAAGGCCCGAACGCCGAAAAGATTCTTCAAACCCTTACCGACGCCGATCTTAGCGCGATTCGCTTCTTCCACTTCGAGGCGGACGTCGTCGTCGCGGGCAAAATTTGCATCGTCTCGCGCACCGGGTACACCGGCGAAGACGGCTTCGAAGTTTACTGCGATTCCGCCGACGCGGTCGAGCTTTGGGACGCGATTCTGAAAGCCGGAGGCGACGAAATCTGCCCGGTCGGGCTCGGCGCTCGCGACTCGCTCCGCTTCGAAGCGAAGCTGCCGCTTTACGGACACGAGATTTCCGCCGAAATTTCGCCGTTGGAAGCGCGCCTCGGCTTCTTCGTCAAGCTCGACAAGGAAGCCGATTTTATCGGAAAAGAAGCGTTGAAAGCGCAAAAAGCGGAAGGACTTAAGCGCGTTCTTTGCGAACTCGAGCCGATCGATCGCGGGATTCCGCGCGCCGAATGCGAAGTTTGCGTTAACGGCGAAAAAGTCGGCGTCGTTACGACCGGCGTTCCGGCCCCGACGCTCGGGAAAAACTTGGCGCTCGCGCTCCTTCCGCCGCAATACGCCGAACCGGAAACGCAAGTCGAGATTATGGTGCGCAACAAGCCGATTCGCGCGCTCGTCAAAAAGGGAATCTTCTACCGCAAAAAGACGCTCGCTCGCTAATTTCGGCGAATACAGAGCGCGGCAAACGGTCGCGTTTTTGAGATAAAGCAACAAAAAGTCGGTTTCGGCGTCCGGAAATTGGCCGAAAACGCTTCGCTCGACGGCGAACGCGCTCAAAAAAGGAACGCGATGCCGTCGAAAAGGGCGACCTTGGGGTTGACGACGCCGGTTTTGCCGATTTTAACGAATAAATTTTAAGAAATTTTCCAACTTTTTTAACCGCTAAGGAGTTTGCGATGAACACGCCGAGCGATTTGTTTTATTCGAAAGAACACGAGTGGGTCCGCGTCGAGGGGACGAAGGCTTACGTCGGGATCACCGACTTCGCGCAACACAGCTTGGGCGACGTCGTTTACGTCGAACTGCCGGAAGTCGGCGCTAAAGTCGCGGCGGGCGACGAAGCCGGCGTCGTCGAATCGGTGAAGGCCGCTTCCCCGATTTATTCCCCGGTCGCCGGCGAAATCGTCGAAACGAACGCCAACCTCGAAGACGCGCCGCAAGCGATCAACGAAGACCCGTACGGCCAATTCGTTTTCGTCGTCGAACTCGACGCTCCGTTTGAAAAGGGCGACCTCCTCGACGCGACCGAATACGCCGCGATCTGCGAAGAGTAAGTTCGCCGAGTAAAAGCGAAGCGCCGGTTCTACCTTTGAATCGGCGTTTCGAACGTTGAAAAACGTCGAAATCGAGCGCCGACGTTAAGGGGCGACGCTCGAAACGGTTGCTTTTTGCCTCGACGGGGCGTTTGAACGCGGCGAAACGGGCGAACGCTCGAAGATGATAAAACGACGTTGTTTTACTATTAAGGGCGCCAAAATGACGACGAGCGAAAACAAACGCAATAAAACGACGGTCGACGCGGCGACGAACAAAGTTAGCCCGTTCGTTTGGATCTTCGAAGAATGCAAACGCGTCGTTCGATTTCTGCGCGACTTGTTTTGGCCTTGGCCGTTTTAACGAAAATTTTGCGAGGATTCCAAACAACGATGAGCGATACCAAGCGCGACGAAACGACGACCGACGCCGCGACGGCGAAGAAAGTCAACCCGATTCTTTGGCCGTTCGTTCAATGCCAACGCGTTATTCGATTCCTGTACGATTGGGTTTTGTCTTGGGCGCACTCGCGTTTCGGGACGGCGGCGCTCGCGACGCTTTCGTTCGCGGAGAGTTCGTTTTTCCCGATTCCGCCGGACGTGTTGCAGATGGCGCTCTCGATCGAACGTCCGAAACGCTCCTTTTATTACGCGGCGGTTAGCGCGGTCGCGTCGGTTTGCGGAGCGGTTCTCGGTTGGTACATAGGGCATTTCCTTTGGGACGCGGTCGGGCCGTATTTTGTTCCGAATATCGTTTCGCAAGAGAATATGGACAAAGTCGGGCGCTTTTTCGCCGAATACGGCTTTTGGGCGCTCTTCGCGGCGGCCTTCACTCCGCTTCCGTTCAAGGCGTTCACGATCACCGCGGGTATCGCCGGGATGTCGATTCCGATTTTCGCCGTCTCCTGTTTGATCGGGCGAAGCGCGCGCTTCTTCCTGATGGGCGGCTTGATTTACGTCTTCGGCCCGACGATTAAAAGCTGGATCGACAAATACTTCGGCCCGCTGACGTTGGCGTTCCTCGTCCTCTTGATCGGCGGTTTTTACTGCGTGAAATTCGTCCTTTAACGCGGCGTTGATTGGTTAACGCGGCGGCAAAACGCGCTTGCTGGGTAAAAACGGTAAAATGGATAAAACGAAAATCGACGAAGCAACGACGCTCGACGCGGCGGAAGTCGCGGAAGCGGCGGTCTCGAACGCGGCTCCGAAAACGGAAGATTTGTTCGACAGCACCGACGCGGTTCGTTCCGGCAAACCGCTCGCGCACGTCAAAACAATGACGTTCCCGGGGCCGATTTCGCTGACGAACGGCGGAACGCTCCCGGAAATAACGGTCGCTTACGAGACATACGGCCAACTGTCGCCGCAGGAAGACAACGCGATTCTCATCTTTCACGCGCTTTCCGGCGACTCGCACGTCGCCAAACACGACGAAAACGACGATCCCGGTTGGTGGGACGCGCTCGTCGGGCCGGGGAAGGGAATCGACACGAACCGTTATTTCGTTATTTGCGCGAACGTTCTCGGCGGGTGTCGCGGGACGACCGGGCCGGACTCGATCAATCCGGAGACCGGGCGCAAGTACGGGATGGATTTTCCGTCGATTTCCGTCGCGGATATTGTCGACGTGCAGCATAAACTCGTCGCCGCGCTCGGAATCGACCGTCTTTTGGCGATCGTCGGCGGTTCGCTCGGCGGTTTGATGGCGCTCGATTGGGGAACGCGCTACCCGGACGGCGTCGCGGGCGTCGCGGCGATCGCGACCGGGCCCCGCATGACGACGCAAGCGCTGGCGTTCGACGTCGTCGCGCGCAACGCCATCATGAGCGACCCGCATTTCTGCGGCGGCCAATATTACGACAAGGAAACCGGGCCCGCGACCGGGCTGGCCATCGCGCGGATGCTCGGGCACATCACCTACTTGTCGCAGGAGTCGATGAACCGCAAGTTCAACGCCGACCGCAACGTCGGGCGCAAAATCGACACCTCGTTCGAGACGAAATTTTCGGTCGGTTCCTACCTTGCGTATCAAGGCGACAAGTTCGTCGACCGTTTCGACGCGAACAGTTATTTGACCCTGACTCTCGCCCTCGACGCGTTCGATCTCGGTTCCGACCGCGAACGCCTGATCGCCGCGATGCGCCGCTCGATGTGCCGTTGGCTTTTCGTCAGCTTTACGTCCGACTGGCTTTTCCCGGGGTATCATTCGCGGGAGTTGGTCGACGCCGCGATCGCCGGGGACAAGCGCGTTTCTTACTGCGAAGTCAAGAGCGACGCCGGACACGACGGCTTTTTGCTCGAAGACGAAATTTCGCGATACGGGGAGCTGTTGCGTTCCTTCCTGCACGACCTGAGCCTCGAATGGCGACCGGAGGACGACGAGCGCCGCCGCTCCTTGAACGAGAGTTACGGAGCGCCGCCGAAATCGCCGAAACGCCGAGTCGATTACGACCGTATTTTAGCGCTGATTCCGCCGAAAACGAAAATTCTCGACCTCGGATGCGGCAAGGGCGACCTCCTCGCTCGCTTGAAGGCGCGCGGACACGAGCGGCTCGTCGGCGTCGAAATGCAAGAAAAATACGTCGTGAAGTGCGCCGAAAAGGGGCTCGACGTCGTTCAACTCGACCTGAACGAGGGGCTGAAATCGTTCCTCGATCATCAGTTCGACTTCGTCGTTCTCTCGAAGACGCTGCAAACGATTCGCAACGTCGAAGCGTTGCTCGAAGAGATGCTGCGCGTCGGAACGCGGGTGATCGTTAGTTTCCCGAACGTCGGGCATAGGCGGTTTCGCGAGCGTTTGGCCGAGGGACGCGCGCCGTCGACCGACCCGAAACGCCGTTGGTACGACTCCGACGACGCGAGGTTTTTGACGATCGCCGACTTTGAGGAATTTTGCGCCGAAAAGGGATACAAGATTTTCCGCAAGGTCGCGCTCGACGCCGAAACCGGCGAGACGGTCGAAACGGACGAGAATTTGAACGCCGACGTCGCGATCGTCGTGTTGGGGCGTTGACGCGGCGAACGTTGGGCGAGCGTCGCCAGCGCGTCGCGAAGGGAATCGGGAAATAACGTCGAAATTTTGTTAAATTTTGCGTTTTTTAACGCTGTCGCGCTTGACGGCGCCCCCGGTTTCGCCTTATATTATTAAGATAACGATAACGTTGAGTTTTTCGACGATCGCGACCGTTTGAGTCGCGGGGGCGTCGGGGAAACCTTATTTTGCGTCGATCGGAAACGCGTCGCGACCGGCGAGCTACCGAGCGTCGGCGTTTTTCGATTAAAGGATTAGATTTATGGCAAAGAAATTTTCGAACGATAAAAACAGTCTCGAACAACTTTTGATTCGCGTTAAAGACGGCTTGGCGCAAAATAAAGCGAAGGCTTGCCAATTTCTTCTTGTTTTCGCTCTCGTTCTTCTCGCGATTTGGCTTATTCGCGCGAAAATGACCGGCGCCGATTCCGCGTTGACCGTCGCCGACGGGATTCGCGCGACCGCGACCGAGCCGAAGCAACTGGCCGACGCCGCCGCGACTTTTAAAGGCGAAACCGCCGCCGCGCTTTACGTCGACGCCGGCGAAGCCTATTTGAATCTCGGTTTGAACGAAATCGCTCGTAAAAAAACGAACAGCCGCGCCGCGGAAAACGACCCGGAAGCCGCCGCGCTCGACCCGAGCGTTAACTTTGCCGAAGCGGTTAAAGCGTTCGACGCCGCGTTCGGACTCGGTTCCGCCGACTTGAAAGCGCGCGCCGCGTTCGGCGCCGGCGCCGCGCAAGAAGCGTTGGCGACGGTCGCCGCCGACGACGCCGCGGTCGACGCCGCCGTCGAAGCCGCGAAGGCGCAATACGCCAAGGTCGCCGAAGTTTCCGCGTCGTCGCCGTATTGCGAAGCCGCCGCGGAACGCCTCGCCGCTCTCGATCGCGCCGTCGCCGTCGATTATTTGAAAGCGGCCGCGAAGAAGTTCCGCGAACTTCCGACGCCGCCCGAAAAGGCCGAGTCGATTTTGACCGGCGACGGCGAATTGACCCCGGGCGAAACGACGAACGTCGGCGAATTCGACTTGAACGCCGACGAACCGGCGACCGACGCGGCTCCGGCGGCGGAAGAAACTCCGGCGGAAGCGACCCCGGCGACTGAAGAAGCCGCGACGGACGCGACCCCGGCGACTGAAGAAGCCGCGACGGACGCGACCCCGGCGACCGAAGAAGCCGCGACGGACGCGACCCCGGCGACGGAAGAAACCGCGACGGACGCGACCCCGGCGACGGAAGAAGCCGCGACGGACGCGACCCCGGCGACCGAAGAAGCTCCGGCTGAATGATTTCGGTTGGCTTAAACCGATTATTGAAACGCCGTCGATTCGCGTCGACGGCGTTTTTTGTTTCTTGACGCAAAGAAGGCGGCGCGTCGACGGCGAGGCGGCGAGAAAAATGAAAGAGTTTAGCGATTTTGTCGGTTGAACGGTCGTCGCGAGTTCGAAAAAACGGGGGCGGCGAAGGACGCGAGTTCGAAACGACGAGGCGGCGAGAAAATAAAAGAGTTTAGCGATTTTGCCGGTTGAACGGTCGTCGCGAGTTCGGGAAAACGGGGGCGGCGAAGGACGCGAGTTCGAAACGACGAGGCGGCGAGAAAAAGGAAAGAGTTTAGCGATTTTGCCGGTTGAACGAGCGTCGCGAGTTCGAAAAAACGGGGGCGGCGAAGGACGCGAGTTCGAAACGGCGAGGCGGCGAGCGGCGACGCGGATTCCGGCGGCTCAAGAACGCGGATGACAGCGGCGGTGCGTTTCGCGGAGCCGCGACATATCGACCCGCGTGTAAATCTGCGTCGTCGCGATACTTTCGTGTCCGAGCATTTCTTGAACTTGGCGCAGGTCGGCCCCGCCTTGAAGAAGGTGCGTTGCGAAACTGTGTCGCAGCGCGTGCGGGCTGATCGTCGCCGGCGCCCCGACGCGGAGCGCGTATTTTTTGACGAGTTCCCAAAGCGCCTCCCGACGCATTCGCCGCCCGGCGCGCGAAACGAACGCAAAGGGCGACTCGAGAGGACGAATTTCTCGACGGCGACGCCGCGTTTCGCCGTTTCGGGCTTTTTCGGTTTTTGCGGCGTTGGAAGGGAACGCGTTCGCGGAGCGTCGCGTCGCGTTTTCGAACTTGTCGGCGGCGTTAAAATCGGCGTCGTCGTTAAAATCGGACGCGACGGCGAGCGTTTGCGCGTCGAAACGGAATTCGGCGTCCGCTTTGTTCGGCTGCGTCGGCGGCGCGTCGGGAAAAGACGCGGCTTCCGCTTTTTCGCGACGTCGGGCGTCGCGGTCGGCTCGACGCGCGGCGGCGAGAAGGAGTTCCGAACGCGGGCCCGCCGTCCAAGCGAGAAACGCGGAAATCGCGCCGTCGCCGAGCGGAACGATTCGCTCTTTCGAGCCTTTTCCGAAACAACGGCAAGCGCGGCGGTCGAGCCAAACGTCGTCGAGACGCAAGTTAACGACCTCCGACGCGCGGCAGCCGGTCGCGTAACAAAATTCTAAAATCGCTCGGTCGCGCACCCAAAGAACGTCCGTTTCCGGGCGCGGCTCGACGAGCAAACGCTCGACTTGGCCCGGCGTCAGCGTCGGCGGGACGCGATCCCAATTCTTTTGCGTTCCGAGGAGCGCCGCCGCGTTGCGCCGAAGAACGCCCTCCGTTTGCAGGTAACGGAAAAAGACGCGGAGCGACGTCAGCCGTCGCGCCAACGACGCCGGAGTCAAATTTTCGGCGCGCGACGCGGCGGCGTAATCGGCGAGGTCTTGAACCGAAAGCGTCGGAATCGAACGGTCGCCGAGCCAACGGTAAAACGCGATCAAGTCCGAGCGGTACGCGAAGCAGGTGTTCGGCGCCAATTGACGTTCGTTCGCGACGTACTCGAGGAACGAGCGGAGCCAAGAGCGCTGCGACGGTTGCAACGCCGCGACGCGCGGTTTCAGTTGACGACGAGGCGGGGACATTTAAACGAGCGGAAATCGATAAACGGCGTTAAAATCGTTAAAATCGGATAAATCGGACGGGGCGAACGCGGAAACGTCGCGCCCGTCGCCGGTTTGGGGGTTAAAATCGTTAAAACCGGCGTCGCCGAACGCGGGAAACGTCGCGAAGGGCGGCGGTTTTGGGGTTAACATCGTTAAAACCGGCGTCGTCGAACGCGGAAACGTTGCGAAGGACGGCGGTTTTTGGGTTAAAATCGTTAAAACCGGCGTCGTCGAACGCGGGAAACGTTGCGAAGGGCGGCGGTTTTTGGGTTAACATCGTTAAAACCGGCGTCGCCGAACGCGGGGCAACGTTGCGAAGGGCGGCGGTTTTGGGTTTAACATCGTTAAAACCGGCGTCGCCGAACGCGGGGCAACGTTGCGAAGGGCGGCGGTTTTTGGGTTAAAATCGTTAAAACCGGCGTCGCCGAACGCGGGGCAACGTTGCGAAGGGCGGCGGTTTTTGGGTTAAAATCGTTAAAACCGGCGTCGCCGAACGCGGGGCAACGT
>JAFSDX010000186.1 GCA_017436025.1 Thermoguttaceae bacterium | reverse complement strand
GGCTCCATCATCACTTCCAAGCCGTATTTGGCGCGGAAATCTTTGATAATGCGAATCAAGCGTTGAATATCGTAGCCCATTCGCGTGATGTGGTGCCCGCCGCCGAAGTTGATCCACTTCACCTTTTCGAAGTACGGCTCGAAACGTTCGCAAACGACTTGAAGCGTCCGTTGCAACACGTCGGAGCCTTGTTGGCACATCGTGTGGAAGTGGAGGCCGTCGATGCCGTCGAGCGCGTCCGACCCGGCGTCGATCAGGTTTTCCAAGCGAACGCCGAAACGAGAACGCGTCGTGCAGGGGTTGTAAATCGCGTGCGAAACTTCGGAATATTCCGGGTTAATGCGCAAACCGACCCGAATTTCGCGACCGCAGTTTTCGACGACGCCGCGCAACATCTTCCACTGTTGCAACGAGTTGAAAACGATGTGGTTCGCGTATTTGCAAAGTTCGCGCATCTCGTCGAGCGAATAAGCCGGCGAGTAAACGTGAATGTCTTTTTCCTTACTAAAGTGCTCGTAACCGAGGCGCGCTTCGTTGAGACTGCTCGCCGCGACGCCGGCCAAATACGGCGACATTTCGTCGAAAACGCCCCAGGTCGAGAACGCCTTCAACGCGAGAAGAATGCGGCAGCCCGCTTGTTCTTGAACGTCCGCTAAGATGCGCATGTTGCGGCGAATCAAGGCGCGGTCGATGATGTAATAAGGCGTCGGCGTGTCGAGCGACGCGTAGTCGAACGGAGGGTAAGGAAAAATCGGATTCATTGCGCTCGCTAGGTGAATTGGTCGGTCATAAAAAATCGCTTGCGGCGGAGGGGGAGACGACGAGCGGCGTTAAAGTCGGCGCGACCGATAAAGTCGGCGGCGAAACGGCGCGAAAAGTCCGGGGAACGTCGCGTTTGGGAACGGAAACGTTCGAGGGAATCGTCGTCGGAACAAAACAAACCGCTCGATTCGGACGCGAAAACGCCGGGGAATCGGACGGAACGCAACGGCGCCGCTTCGTTCGCTCGACTCGAACGTTCTCGAAGAAAGAACGGCGTCGAACGGGCGAACGGAAAGGGCGAAACGCGACGGATTTCGCGTTTAGGTTGCGAAAACGCTAAAATAATAGAGCGATTTCAACGCAAGACGGGCGCAAAACCGGAAAAATCGGCGAAATTTGTCGCAGGCTCGGCGACCGCCTTTACGTTAAATCGTTAGGCGGCGTTCATTCGAAACGCGTCGTCGGGTACGTTTCTTGCCAAGGCAGGCCCCAAGGCCCGATCTCGGCCATAAACGGATCCGGGTCGAACTCTTCGACGTTGAAAACGCCCGCGCCGGTCCACTTGCCGGTCAGGAACATCTTCGCGCCGAGAGCCGCCGGGACGCCGGTCGTGTAACTGACCGCTTGCGCGCCGACTTCTTTGTACGCCTCTTGGTGGTCGCAAATGTTGTAAAGATAATACGTTTGCGGTTTGCCGTCCTTCTCGCCGACGACCCAAATCCCGATGCACGTCTTGCCGACGGTGCGCGGGCCGAGCGAAGCCGGGTCGGGAAGGAGCTTCTTCAAGAATTGGAGCGGAACGATCTTATGGCCTTCGTAGTCGATCGGCTCGACGCCGGTCATCCCGACGTTTTCCAACACCTTCAAGTGCGTCAGGTACGATTGACCGAACGTCATCCAGAAGCGCATTCGCTTGACTTCCGGGTAGTTCTTCGTCAGCGACTCCATCTCCTCGTGATAAAGGAGATACATATCTTTCGGGCCGATTCCCTCCGGGAAGTCGAAGACGCGTTTATGCTCCATCGGTTTCGTTTCGATCCACTCGCCGTTTTCGAAGTAGCGACCGTTGGCGGAGACTTCGCGGATATTGATTTCCGGGTTGAAATTCGTCGCGAACGGGTAGCCGTGGTCGCCGGCGTTGCAGTCGATGATATCGACGGTATCCATCCGGTCGAAGCGGTGTTTGCGGGCGTGGGCGACGTAAATGTTCGTCATCCCGGGGTCGAAACCGCACCCGAGAATCGCGCACAAACCGGCTTCCTTGAAACGTTCGTGAAGTTCCCATTGCGGGCCGTAGCAGAATTTCGGCACGTCCGGGTGTTCGTAGTTCGCGGTGTCGAGGTAGTTGACGCCGGTTTTGAGACACGCTTCCATAATCGTCAGGTCTTGATACGGAAGCGCGACGTTAACGACCAAATTCGGTCGGTATTTCTCAAAAAGACGGACGAGCGCGTCGACGTCGTCGGCGTCGACCGCTTCGGTCGGAATCGGTTTCGGAAACGTTTTCACGTCGGCGACGATCGCGTCGCACTTCGAAACGGTGCGGCTGGCGAAGACGATTTCGTCGAAAACTTCCGGATGTTGCGCGCATTTGTGCAGAACGACGCGCCCGACGCCGCCGGCGCCGATGATCAAAACGCGGTTCATTTTTTACCTCTTGCCCAAAAAAACGACCCCAAAAAAACGGTCCCGCCGCCAGTTTTCGCGACTTTGCAAAAAGGCGAAAAAAGCGGGGCGAGAATTTTCCCATAAGATTTACTTATTCATTTTAGCCGATTTTCCCCCAAAAAGAAGGGCCGTCGACCGAATTTTTTTCATTTTCCCTCCCCAAACGACCGGTTTTAACGGTAACGCCGGTTTTAACGGTTAAAACTGCGAACGCGTCGAGGCGGTGTTGCGTCGGGTTGGCGGTGAGGGGCGGTTTCGCGTTTTGCCCTTATTATATTAATAGCGCGCAAAGGGACGAACGCCGGGCGTCGCGAAGACGAGCGAAACGCCGGGCGTCGCGGCGGCGGGGAAAAACGTTTGAGAAATTTGACTTTTTTTCTTAATTTGCGAACGAAACGAATTGCAAAGGGCGCTTGCGTCGCGTATAATTGAGAAAAGCCGCTTGGAACGAGCGCGGCGAGAGGACGGAGGAGGCGAGTTTGACGCGGAAGCGAGAAATAACGGAGCGCGGCGTTCGCGAGGGACGACCGAGAACGAGTTTTAACGACCGGAGCGGCGTTCGGCTCGTCGATTTTTGGCGGTTGCGAGCGGCGGGCGTCGCGTTGGCGGCGTTTGGCGGCGTTTTTTCGGCGTCGGGCGTCGGGGCGCAAGAGCCCGGCGTCGCGGCGGTCGAGTCCGTTTGGAAGAACGCGGAGAACGGGTCGAACGTCGTTTTGGGAGGCGGCGACGTCGGCGGGGCGTTCGACGCCGGTCAACGCGCTCAAACGTCGCCGAGCGGGGCGACGTTCGGGAACGACGGCTCGCCGGACGGCGTCGGATTCGAGGGGACGCGAACGACGAATTACTCCTTGGAGTTCGAGTTGCCGAAGAGCGACGGCCAATTTTGGGCGATGTACGACGTCGCGGCTTATTCGGAGCGTTTTTCGAACCTTGCGAGTCCGCAAAACGCGATTGTCGATTGGATTATGTTCGACGCCGGGGACGATTTTTGGCGTCGCGAGCCTTTTTGCGCGTTCTCCGCTTCCCGCGATCGTTTGTACGTTTATCATAACGAGTCGGTGCAGCGGTACGTTTCGAACGTCGTCGACCGTTTTCTCGACCCGACGCGTCGCAACGTTTCTTTTTCGATTCGCGTCGTCGCGGTGAAGACGCCCGATTGGCGTTCGCGGGTCGCGTCGCGTTTGACGCCTCTGCGCCCGATCGTCGTCGGGAACGGCGCCGACCCGCAAGGTTGGCTTGTCGAGAAGTCGGAGTTGGACAAGGTTTACGCCGAAGTTAGGAAGCGTTCCGATTTTGTTTTGCTGAATTCGGCGCGCGGCGTCGTTCCGAACGCGGAGACGTTCGGGCTCGCGTCGGTCGCTCCGAAGCGGGAGTTGACGCGGGACGTTCGGCTCGACTCGTCGGCGCCGGCGGGATACGTTTCGGACGTCGCGGCGGTCGACGAAGGCTTTAGATTTGAGGCGACGCCGCTTCTTTCGGTCAACGGCGAAACGGTCGAAACGCTCGTTCGGTATCGGGCGACGGTCGTCGAGAAGACGTCGACTTTTGGAATGCGCGTTCCGACGTCGACGGCGCCGCGGCAACGGTTGGAGGTCGAGCGACCGTCGATCGTCGCCTGCGACGTCCGGACGAAGCTGGCGTTTCCGCGAACGAAGGGGGCGATTCTCGACCTCGGCGCCGTTCCGATGATTTTGCCGAAAACGGCGGAGGCGAGCGGAATCGTTGAGAGCGTTTCGCGGTTTGTCGCTCCGCAGTCGGCGTTTTACAACGTCGTCGTTTTTCTTGAGGAAGCGGAAAATTAACGTCGGCGCGCCGTTTAAGGTTTCTTGAAAAATCGCCTTGATTTCTAAAATTGCGTTCCTTGCCGCTCTTAATCGCGAAGGCGAGCGGCGAGGGATTTCGCGCCGAGCCGAGCGGGCTTTCTCGGGTTGCGGTAAAGTTGAAAAAATCGAAATTTTTCGGATTTTCGCTCAAAACTTTGGCGTTGGTCGCTCTTACTTGTAAAGGCGAGCGGCGGAGGAGGGCGGCGGCGACGTTGCCCTTGCGCCGAGTCGAGCGGGCTTCCCGAGTTGGGGGAAGTTGAAAAGTCGGCTTTCTCGAAGTTTCGGGGGAGTTGGCCAAGTCGGCTTTCTCGAAGTTTCGGGGAAGGAAGCTGAAAAGGCTTTCCCGAGTTTCGGGTAAAAGCTGAAAAG
>JAFSDX010000185.1 GCA_017436025.1 Thermoguttaceae bacterium | reverse complement strand
CGCCGCCGAAGTTTTCCGGGTCGGAAACCTTGCCGAGGTAAGTGTTCGCGCGATTCTTCTTGAAGAAACGGTCTTCCCATTGCATTACCATTCCGAGGTGTTGGTTGTTGACCAACAACACCTTCACCGGAATGTTTTCCGCGACGCAGGTCGCCATTTCTTGAATGTTCATTTGGAGGCTGCCGTCCCCCTCGACCGCGACGACGAGCGATTCCGGACGCGCGACTTTCGCCCCGATCGCCGCTGGAAGCCCGAATCCCATCGTGCCGAGCCCGCAACTCGAAATCCAAGTTCGCGGTTTATTGAAACGATAAAAGAGCGTCGTCCACATTTGGTGTTGACCGACGCCGGTCGTAACGATCGTATCGAGGTCTTGCGTCGCTTTCGAGAACTCGGAAATCGCGTATTGCGGCGTGATCAGGTCTTCCGCCTTCTCGATTTCGTCGAAAGAATATTGAACCGGTTTCGAAACGCGCCAGGCGGCGATACGTTCGCGCCAATCGGTCAAATCGACGCTCTTGTAGGAACGCGCCAATTCGGAATCAAGCGCCGCCAACGAGTCCTTCAAATGCCCGAGAACCGTTCGTTTCGCCTTTTTAACCTTGTTAAATTCGGACGGGTCGACGTCAAAATGGATGATTTGGGCGCGCGGGGCAAAGGAATCGCGAGCGCCGACGACGCGATCGCTAAAACGAACGCCGAGCGCCAAAAGCAAATCGCATTCGCGAGCGGCCATATTCGTCGCGTAAGTCCCGTGCATCCCGACCATTCCGACGGCGTGTTTGTCGTCGCGGGGGAAGCCGGCCAACCCGGTCATCGTCGTCGCGACCGGAATTCCGGTTTTCTCGACGACGTTGCGGAGCAGGGCGCAAGCGTCGGCCGAAACGACCCCGCCGCCGGCTAAAATTAAGGGGCGTTTCGCCGCGTTGATTCGCTCGACGACGTCGCAAATCGCTTCCGAATCGATTTCCGGGTTCTTTTTCGGGTAACCGGGCAAATTGCGCGGTTCGGCGAAATTAGGATAACATTGCTCGACTTGCAAGTTTTTCGGAATATCGATCAACACCGGGCCGGGACGTCCCGATTTCGCGACGAAAATCGCTTCGTCGACGACGCGCGCCAAATCTTCGACCCGTTGCACGAGGTAATGGTGCTTCGTAATGCAACGGCAAACCTCGGTCGTCGGGGTTTCTTGGAATGAGTCGGAACCGACGTCGGCCAAATTGACTTGTCCGGCGATGAGGACGAGGGGAACGCTGTCGAGCTTCGCGTCGGCGACGCTGGTGATAATGTTGGTAAGGCCCGGGCCGCTCGTCGTCATACAGACGCCGACTTCGCCGGTCGCCCGAGCGTATCCTTGCGCCGCGAATCCGCCGCCTTGCTCGTGTCGCGGGAGAACGACGCGGATTTGGTCGCGGTAACGGGTGAACGCTTGGTGCAACGGGATGCTAAAGCCGCCGGGATAGGCGAAAACCGTTTTGACGCCGCAATTAATAAGGGCTTGAACGACGATGTTCGCGCCGTTCGTCATCGCTTGAGCGCCGTTCGTCGTCGAGTTGGTCGCGTTTTGTTCGTTGGAAGCCACGTTGCGATCCTTTCAATCCTTACAATCGTTTTGTTGGTTAAAACCGTTTTCGCGTTCGAACGTCTTTACGTTCGGACGTCGTTTGTCGCTTTTCTTTAGGATACTCGATTTTTCCGTTTACGCAAGGGCTGAAAACGCCGTCTTGCGAATTTTGCACTTATTAATATAACGTCGGCGTTCAAGGAAAGCGAGTTTGGGCGACGCGGCGAGGGGGCAAAAGGGAAAAGAACGAAAATTTCGAAAAAAAACGACGTTTTGCGAAAAAAGACTTGGCGAAGCGGCGAAAACGCGGTATAATAGGGAGTGCGAAGCGTCGAAAGGTGCGAACCGTTTTCAAAAAACGGCGGCGCGCCGAGACGTTAAAACGGGCAAGATATTCTGAGTTTGCGAGGTTTGTCGATGTTCGGGACGTTGGAGCCTTTGAAGGGCGGCGACGAGATTCCGTTGCTGAAAGAAGAGTTGATCGTCGGGCGAAGCGAAAGTTGCGATATTGTGTTGCGATTTTCGAACGTTTCGTCGAAACACTGTCGTTTGGTCTTGGCGCACGGGTACTGGTACGCGGTCGATATGGGGAGTTCGAACGGGACGACCGTCGACGGCGTTCGGGTGCGCGACCGCCGCGTCGACCCCGGCGCTCGAATTTCGTTCGCGAAACACGATTACGCGCTGGAATACGACCCGGTCGCCAACGGCGCGAACCCCGGGGAAACGCCCGCCGATTACTTGGAGTCGAACGTTCTCGGGTCGTCGTTGCTCGAACGCGCCGGGATTGCGAAGGGGCCGTCGCGACCGACGCCGAAAAAGCCCGAAGTTCGTAAAGCGACTTTGGAAGACCTCGAATTGGGACGCGCCGGAAACGATTATTCCAAATTGACGCTCGACGATATTGAGTTCGATTGATTTTTGAACGCGGAATAAGCGGCGGAAGGGCGGCCAAACGTCCTTTCCGTCGTCGATTTGTCGAGACGGCGGCGTTAAATTGGACGTCGTCGGCAGGATCGGCGCGTTTTGCCGGTTTTAACGTCGTCGCAACTGTTAAACATCGCCGATTTTAACGCGCTTCCTCTTCTCCGTCTTGCGAATGTTGGCGGCGTTCGTAAATTTTTTGACGCGTCGCTTGTTCGTCGAGTTCTTTTTGAGCGCGTTTTTGTTCTTCTTCGAGAAGGCGCGCTTCGGTCTTTTCTTTCAATTTTTGCAAAATTTTCGCTTCTTTAATCGATTCGTTTAACTCTGCTCGTTTGATTTCCGTTTCTTCCGCAAGAATGTCGTAAAGTTTTTGCGCTTCGTTTCGTTCTTCGAGAAGGCGGCGACGCGTTTCCTGCCGAGCGCGAAGAGCGTTAGGGTCGAGCGCCGCGCCGGTTCGGAAAGCTCGCGATTCGTTCCGTTCCGCTTCGAGGGTTCGTTCGAGCGTTTCAAGAGTTTCAAACGCCTCTTGCGAACGACGTTGCGCGGCGAGAAAAGCGTCTTTTTTCGCGTTTTGTTCGCTTTTCCTAATTTTTAGGAGCGCGTCGAAGCGGAATTTTGGCGGCATAAAGTTTAACGAAGGGGAAATTGGGAAAATTGGCTAAAGGCAAGTAGACAACTCTAACTTTGGGCGGCGGTCAAAATGGGGAACTGCGCAAAATTTTCCGAAAAAACGTTGAGCGAACGGGTAATTTTTTAACGCTTGAATCGCTTTTGACGATAATATCGACAGGGGCGGTAGCTTTTGGACGCTCCAAAGCGTTGCGTCCTGCGCGTGTACCCTATTTTAACCGTTTTATCGCGTCGCGAGTTCGTTTCGACGGCGACGCGCCCGACAAAAGGAGCCGAGCGCTTGCCGACGAACCGTTTTTTTTCCGTTAGAAACCGACGTCGTTTAGGTTTCATTTTGCTTAGCGCGGCGTTTGTCGCGACTTCCGCCTTCGCCGCCGACGAGTATCCGAGCGTTTCGGTCGCGTCGGAAGCCGAATTCGCCGGTTCGGTCGGCGCGTCCGACGTTTCCGACGCGTCGGTTGCGCCGAATTTTTCGGAACCGACGTTCGAGCCCGCGCCGTTTTACGCCGTCGACGATCCGAGCGAGCGGTCGTTCGACTCCGGACTCGCCGCCGACGCGACGCCGCAACCGGGGTTCGCCGCCAATATTTCGTCGGCGACCGCGAATCTCGGGCGTATGTACCGCGGCGCCAACGTCGATTTCGACCTCGTTTCGGGCGATTTCGGCTTCGTCGGGCTCGGCGCGAACGCGACGTTCGGCTTCCCGGCGCCGAAAGAGGGGCGTTTTATTTTGGCGACCCCGAGTATTCGTTGGCGGCAGTACGACGTTCCCGATTGGGCGGTCGGCTCCGATTCGCTCGGGATTATCTCGACCGGCGCGACGTTTCATTACGTTATTCCAAAATCGGAACGTTGGACGTTCGACGTCGCGCTCGGACTTAATTGGAACAGCGACGGAAAGTCGACCAACTCGGAAGGCTTAAACGTTTTCGGCTCCGGCGTCGGGCTTTGGACGTATTCGGAGCGGCTGAAATGGGCGTTCGGGTTAGCTTACACTAATTCCGGCGATTACGATATCTTCCCGATTATCGGCGCGACTTGGAAGCCGAACGACCTTTGGGTCGTCGACCTGATGTTCCCGGCGCCGAAGGTTTCGCGCAAAATCGAACGTTGGAGCCGCTCCGACGCGACGTATTG
>JAFSDX010000184.1 GCA_017436025.1 Thermoguttaceae bacterium | reverse complement strand
CGCGCGCAAATCGACCTCGATTACGCGACGATTAAATCGCCGATCGACGGCGTCGTCAGCCGCGAACAAATCACCGTCGGGAACCTCGTCGAAAACGGCTCCACTCTCTTGACGAGCGTCGTCGCGGTCGACCCGCTTTACGTCTTCTTCGACGTCGACGAACGAACGCTCCAACCGTTCCGGCTCAACGTCTTGCCGCGTCTCGAAGCCAAAGGCGATTTCTCCGTTAAATTCGCGCTCGGCGACGAACCGTTCGAACGCGAAGCCAAAGTTCAATTTAACGAACCGCGCCTCAACGAAACGACCGGAACGCTCGAGTTCCGCGCCGTCGCCGACAATAAGCCGAACGACAACGGAACGCGCAACCTCCTGCCGGGCGTCCGCCTCCGCGTCCTCTTCCCGACGAGCTTGCCTTACCAAGCGACAATCATCCCGGAAGAAGCGATTCTCACCGACCAAAACGTCAAGTACGTCTTCACCGTCGACGCGGAAAACAACGCCAAATACACCCCGATCAAACTCGGCGCCCTCCAAGACGACAATATGCGCGTCGTCCTCGCCGGTCTCGAACCGGGCGCCCGCGTTATTACCGATCAACTCCTGAAAGTTCGCGACGGCGAACCGGTCGAGGCGACCGTCGTCGAAAATCGCTCGACGACGATGGTCATCCGCGAAGACGGAACCTTCTACCCGAACGACGGCGGCGAACCCTACCAAGACGAACTCGCAACGACGCCCTTCGTCGGAGAAGGCAAAGAAGCGCCCGCCCAAATCGCCGACGACGCCGAAAACGCTCAAACGTCGGAAGCCGCGCCGGTCGAGAACGCGGCCCCGCAAAGCGCGTCCGAAACGCCGCGACCGCAAAACTAACGCGGTTTCCGTTTCGGTTTTCCTTCCTTATTCCTCCAAGACGAACGCCCTTTTCAACAACGACGTTTCGTCGCAACATAAAGGAACAATACGTTGGCGCGCTTTTTTACCGACCGACCAATTTTCGCGAGCGTTTTGTCGATCTTGATCGTCTTGATCGGCTCCATCGCTTACTTTTCCCTCCCGGTGGCGCAGTACCCAAACGTCGCGCCGCCGATGATTTACGTCAGCGCGAACTACTCCGGCGCGAACGCCAAAGCGGTCGCCGAGTCCGTCGCGACGCAGATTGAAGACCAAGTCAACGGCGTCGAAGGGATGCTCTACATGGAGTCGACCAGTTCCAACGACGGTCGAATGGGTCTCGCCGTCGCGTTCGAGCCGGGAACCGACCTCGACGACGCGCTCGTTCTCGTTCAAAACCGCGTTCAGTTGGCGACTTCGAAACTTCCCGAGCAAGTCAAGCGCGTCGGCGTCACCGTCCGCAAGCGGTCGCCGTCGTTGTTGATGATGATCAACTTCGTTTCGCCCGGGAACAAATACGACCAAGTTTACCTCAGCAACTACGTTTCGCTCCGCGTTCGCGACGCGATTTCCCGCGTTTACGGCGTCGGCGACATCTCGATCTGGGGCGAAAAGGCGTACAGCCTCCGCGTTTGGCTCGACCCGGCGAAGATGCGCGCTCGCAGCTTGAACGCCGCCGACGTCGTCGCCGCGATTCAAGAGCAAAACCAACTCGTCGCGACCGGCTCGCTCGGCGAACCGCCGATGAACGAACCGATCGTCTTCCAACGCCCGTTCGACCTCGAAGGCCGACTTTCCCCCGACGAAAACGGCAAAGCGTTCGAAGATATCGTCGTTCAAACCGACGAAACGGGTCGCGTTACCTTGCTAAAAGACGTCGCCCGCGTCGAGTTAAGCGCTCTTAGCACGAATGTTACCAGCTCCTTCGACGGGCTCCCGACCGTTACCCTTTCGATCAACCAGCTTCCGGACGCGAACGCGGTCGAAACGTCCGAACGGGTGCGCGCTCGTTTGGCCGAACTCGCCAAAGAGTTCCCGGACGGTATCGACTACGTCGTCGCTTACGACACGACGCCGTTCGTCAAATCCTCCATCGAAGCGGTGCAACACACGTTGCTCGAAGCGATTATTTTGGTCGGTTTGGTCGTCGTGTTGTTCCTGCAAAGTTGGCGCGCGGCGCTGATTCCGCTCTTGGCGGCGCCGATTTCGTTGATCGGGACGTTCATCGCGATGAGCGCGTTGGGCTTCAGCTTGAACAACCTCTCGCTTTTCGGGCTCGTTTTGGCGATCGGGATCGTCGTCGACGACGCGATCGTCGTCGTCGAGAACGTCGAGCGGCACATTCACGACGGTCTTTCGCCTCGCGAAGCGACTTACAAAGCGATGAACGAGGTTTCCGGCGCGCTGGTCGCCATCGCGTTGGTCTTGGCGTCGGTCTTTATTCCGGCGGCTTGTGTTCCGGGCGCGGTCGGGATGTTCTACCGCGAGTTCGCGTTGACGATCGCCGTTTCGACGTTGATCTCCTGCTTCGTTTCGCTGACGTTAAGCCCGGCGCTTTGCGCGTCGATGCTGCAAACCAAGGGCGCGCGCCGCGACCCGTTGACTTGGCTGATCGACGTTTGTTTCGGTTGGTTCTTCAAGCTCTTCAACGTCGTTTTCGACGCGTCGACGACGATTTACGTCGAAATCGTCCGCTATATGCTGCGGTTAAGCCTTATCGTTTTAATCGTTTACGGCGGGCTCCTTTACTTGACGGCGGAGACGTTCCAGTCGACGCCGACCGGCTTCATTCCGGTTCAAGACAAGGGCGTTATGCGCGGCGCTTGCGAACTTCCGGACTCCGCGTCGCTCTTCCGCACTCGCGAAATGATGCGCAAGGCGTACAAAATGGCGCTCGACACGCCCGGCGTCGCGCACGTCATCGGCACCGAGGGGCGCAGTTCGCTCGTCGACTCCGCCGCGTCGAACGTCGGTTCGTTCAACTTCGTTCTCGAGCCGTTCGACGAGCGCGCGAAAAAGGGCCTCACCGACGTCGTTATCAAGCGCGAACTCGAAAAGAAATTCGCGACGTTAACCGAAGGGAAGTGTTACGTCTTCCGCGCGGCGCCGGTCGACGGCGTCGGCCTCGGCGGGTTGAAGGTTCAGCTCCAGTACAAGGGCGGCTCGTCCGATTACTCGACGCTGCAAGAAGTCGGCGACAACGTCGTTTACATCGCGTCGCAAATGCAAGAATTCAACACGTTGAAGAACGCCTTCCGCGGCTCCGTTCCGCAAGTTTTCCTCGACGTCGACCGCAACAAAGCGAAAGCGATGAACGTTTCGCTCGACGACGCGTTCGAGACGATCAACATCTACTTCGGTTCGCGTTACGTCAACGACATTACGTTCCTGAACCGCACGTTCCAAGTGAAGGTTCAAGGCGATTCGCAGTACCGCGACGAACCGGAGGACGTCTATCGCGTCTTCGTCCGCAACAACTTCGGCGAAATGACGCCGCTCGGCTCCTTCGTTACTGCGAAAGACTCGACCGGGCCGCTCGCGATCAAACGTTTCAATATGTTCCCGTCGTCGGCGTTGAACTTCCAAGTGCAAGAAGGAACCAGCTCCGGCGAAGCGATCAAGGCGATGGAAAACCTCCTCGACGAAACGCTTCCGGACACGGTCGGGTACGAATGGACGGAACTCGCGCTCCTCGAAAAGCGCGCCGGGAACACCGCGATTTACGTTTTCGGACTCTCCGTTTTGCTCGTATTCCTTTTGTTGGCCGCGCTTTATGAGAGCTGGTCGCTTCCGTTCGCGATCGTGTTGGTCGTCCCGATGTGTTTGCTCTGCTCGCTCGTCGGCGTCAATATCGCGCAACTCGATATGAACGTCTTCACGCAGATCGGCTTCTTCGTCTTGATCGGTTTGGCGAGTAAAAACGCGATTTTGATCGTCGAGTTCGCCAAGGACGCGCAGGTCAAAGAAGGCAAAAGCGGTTTCTCCGCGACGTTGGAAGCCTGCCGTTTGCGCTTGCGACCGATTATTATGACGTCGCTCGCGTTCATTTTGGGCGTCGTTCCGTTGATGACCGGAACCGGCGCGGGTCGCGAAATGCGCTTCACGCTCGGCGTCGCGGTCTTCTCCGGAATGCTCGGCGTTACGTTGTTCGGGATTTTCTTAACGCCGGTCTTCTACTACGTGATGCAGAAGTTTTCGCGTCAAACCCGCCGCGCCGAGGCGGAGCGCCGCGAACGTTTGCGTCAAAAGCGGGAAGCCGCCGCGCAAGCGTCGAACGACGTCGCGTAAAAAACGGCGTTTCGGCGATACAAGACGATAAAAAACGACAAAACGCGGTTCGCTCCGACTTTTAGTCTTTTCGGCTCTTGTCGAAGCGCGCCGCGTCGGGTAAAATAAGGAAGGCGTTCCGCGCCGTCGACGTTTGAGCGTTTCGGCGGTCGGGGCGCCTTCCTTTTATTTACGTTTCCCGTTCCTCCGTTTAACGTCGAAAGGCGCCCCCGATGTCCGAATCGCTCGCCGCGTCGCAAGCGCGACTCCAAGAAGACCTCCGCGGTTTGGTTCGCGGGGACGTTCGTTGCGACGAAATCGTTCTGCAGCTCTTTTCGTCGGACGGCGGCCCGTTCCAAGAGCGCCCGACGTGCGTCGTTTGGCCGCGCTCGACGGCGGACGTCGCGGCGGTCGTTCAATACGCGGCGGAAAAGAAAATTTCGGTTCACCCGCGCGGCTCCGGGTCGAGCGGCGGTTGCGGCGCGATCGGTTCCGGAATTATCCTCGACTTTTCCCGTTATATGCGGCGACTTCTGCGCGCCGGCGACGACGATATCGTCGTTCAACCGGGAGCGATTCGCGAACGGGTCAACGAAGGTTTGCGTTCCTCGAAACGCCGATTTTTCGCGCCGAGTTCCGGACACGTTCCGGTCGGGACGATCGGGAGTATTTTAGCCGCCGACGTAACCGGGCCGCGTTGGTTGCGTTATGGGTCGCCGAACGAGCGCGTTCTCGAGTTGACGGTCGTCGACGCCGCCGGGAAAATTTGGAATCTCCGTCCGTTCCAAGCGCGTCCGGAGCGAGGTTTCGTCGACGCGCTCGGCGGAGCCGCCGCGTTCCGCCGAACGCTTCTCGACGCGTTGATCGCCGAGGCCGACGCCGCGTCGAACGCTTACGGCGCCGCGGCGTCGAGTTCGACGGGCGGATTCGATTTCGGCGACGGCGGCGGGTTCCGTTCGTTTCGTTCCGACGTCGTTCGCGAAGATTTTTTCCGCCGTTTCTTCGGTTCCGACGCGCGAGCCGTTCGCGACTGGGTTCGCGGCGGGCCTTGGAGCGACGCCCTGCGCGCCGTCCGCGCCGCCGAACCGTTTCTCGACGCGGAGCTTCCGCCGAACGCTCCGTCGCGGCGCGGTTATCCGTTGCGCGACGTCGTTCGTTTCGGCGTCGACCCGACCCGTTTTTTCGTCGGTTCCGAGGGAACGCTCGGAATTATCGCCGAGGCGCGCCTCGCGACGTCGCCCCTTTCGAACGCTTCGGCGGCGGCGATTTTCCTTTTCGACTCGCTCGAAAAAGCGGCGCGGGCCGTTCCGCAAATTCTCGAGTTCGAGCCGACTCTTTGCGACCTCCTCGACGGGCGCGTCGTCGCGCTGACGCGGGATTGGGACGCCCGTTTCGAAGCGATTTTTCCGCAAACGACGCAAGCCGCGCTCGTCGTCGAACTCGACGCCGACTCCGACGCCGAACTGCGCCGCCGCGTCGACGCTTTGCGATCGCGCGTCGTTGCCGACGCCGAGGCGCGCGCCTGTTGGACGGCGTTTTCGTCCGTCGAAAAGAAAATTTTTCGCGATCTCCTCCGCAAGTCGAGTTGCGCGAGGCTCCGAATGGCGCCGTCGTTCCAAATTTTCCCCTATTGGGAGGACGTCCGTCTGCCGGTCGAAGCGATCCCCGACTTTTTGAGCGAAATTCGCGAACTCTTCAAGCGCGAACGCCTTATTTACTCGGTCGGCGGCTTCGTCGGGTGCGGTCAACTCTCGATTCGTCCGATTTTGCCCTACTCCGACGAAGAGGAGAGCCGCGCCTTCGCTCTTTCGGAACGCGTCGAGGAACTCGTTCTCGAACGCGGAGGCGACGTCGGCGCCGCCAAGGGACACGGTCGCGTCCGCACCGCCGTCATTCCGAAGCGTTTTCCGAATCTTTTCCCGGCGTTCGTCCGCTTGAAAGACGCGCTCGACCCGGAAAACCGGCTCAACCCGGACTGCGTCGTTTCCCCGGAAATGCGACGTCTTGCCGCCGAACGCGCTCGCGGCGTCGAACGGAAGCGCGCCGTCCTTTCGCAAAACAACGACGCGTTCGACGTCCTCGCGCCGGAAACCGACGCCGCGCTTCGCGAAAGTTCGCTCCATTCTCGAACGATTCGCCAACGAACGCCGTTCGACGCCGAGCGGCTCGAGCGCGACAAAAAGATCGATTGGCTCAACCGCCCGACGCGTTCGCAACTCGAATTTCAACTCGCTTGGAACCCGACGCTCGTTTACTCGCCGACGTTCCAATGCGTCGGTTGCGGACACTGCCGCATTCGCACCGACGAAACGCGGATGTGCCCCGCCTTCCGCAACGCGCCGGACGAAAAAGCCTCTTGCCGAGCGAAAGCGAACTTCCTGCGCGGCGTTTTCGACGGCGATCTCGACTTAAGCGCCCTCAAAAGCGAAGACGCGCGCCGCGTCGCCGAATATTGCGTCCGTTGTCATTCTTGCGCTTCGGAGTGCCCGGCGCAGGTCGACGTTCCGCGCTTGGCGTTCCGTTTGCAAAGCGCTTACCAAGCGGCGAACGGTCTTTCGGTCGCCGACCTTTTCGCGGTTCGTTTCGACGGCGCGTTGCGGTTGGCGGCGCGTTTTTCCGGGGCGGTCGACGCCGCGCTCCGCGTCGGCGCGTTTCGTTGGGCGCTCGAAAAAACGCTCGGTCTCGCTCGACGGCGGCGCCTCCCGCGCTTGGAAAGCCGTCCTTATTTGAGCCGATTGCCGAAAGCGCCGTCCCTCGACGCGTTCGACGACGAAACCGCGAAAACGGCGCGACGGCGCGTCGTTCTCTTCGTCGACTCGTTCGCCAACTTTTTCGACGCGGCCCTAATCGACGCCGCCAAAAGCGTTCTCGAACTCAACGGCGTCGACGTCGTTATCCCGCCGGAACCGCGAACTTCCGGCGCCGTCTCCTTCGCTCGCGGCGACGTCGACGGCGCGGAACGGGTCGCGACGCGCAACGTCTCGATTTTCCGCGAATTGCTCCGTTCCGGCGCCGAAATCGTCGCGCTCGAACCGTCGTCCGCCGTTTGCATAAAGCGCGAATATCCTTACTTTTGCGACGACGCCGACGCGAAAGTCGTTTACGCGAACACGACCGACGTTTGCTCCTATTTGGCGCGCCTCGATCGGCTCGGCGAACTGAATCGCGACGCGTTGCGACCGCTAAATATCGAAAAGGCGGTCGGTTATCACGCGCCCTGCCGAACGCTCGCGTTGACCGGCGCCGCGCTCTCGTCCCCGACGCCGGCGCAAACGCTTCTCGAAGCGATTCCCGATTTGAAAGTTCGCCGCTTAGAACGCGGGTGTTGCGGTTTGGCGAACTACTCCGGCTTCCTTAAAACCCGTTATTCAGAGAGTTTGCGACTCGGCGCGCGCCTCTTTTTGGCGATGCGCGACCCGGCGATCGAAGTTTGTTCCTCCGAGTGTTCCCTTTGCAACCTGCAACTATTACAAGGCGTCGACAAGCGCGCTCGCGAAAGTTCGAAACGCGTCGCGCACGTCTTGAAACTTCTCGCCGCGTCTTACGGTCTTTTGCCGCTCGACGAAGCGTTCGTTCGCAACGATTGACCGTTTGTTTTTGAAAATTCCGCAAGAAAAAACGCCGGGCGCGTTTCGAACCTCGAAGTTCCGAAACGCGCCCGGCGTTTTTAAGCGGCGATTTGGCGATTTTTCGCGTCAAACGGCGTCGTTCCAGTCGGCGAGAAGACGTTTCGTCAGCGCGACGCAAGCGTTGGCGCTGTCGCTGTACCCGTCCGCTCCGATCGACGCGGCGAACTCCGCCGTTACCGGCGCGCCGCCGACGAGCGTCTTCGTCGTTTCGGCAAGTCCTTCTTTTTCAAGGAGTTCGATCGTCGCTTTCATTTGCGGAGTCGTCGTCGTCAGAAGCGCGGAGAGCGCGACGAACGTTTTCGCTCCGCCGCGCGCCTTGACCGCTTCGACGAATTTTTCCGGCGCGACGTTGACGCCGAGGTCGATCACTTCGAACCCGGCGCCTTCGAGCATCGCGGCGACGAGGTTTTTCCCGATGTCGTGCATATCGCCCTTGACCGTTCCGATGACGACGCAGCCGATTTTTTCGACGCCCGCGCTCTTCATCAGCGGATCCAAAACGCCCATCGCGAGTTGCGTCGCTTTCGACGCCATTAGGAGTTCCGGAACGAAATACTCGCCTTCGTCGAAAAGGCGGCCGACTTCGTCCATCGCCGGAACGACGCTTCCGTCCAAAATTTCGTCGGCGGACAATCCGGCGTCGATCAGCGTTTGCGTCGCGTCGGCGGCGGAGGCGACGTCGCCCTCGACGATCGCTTCGTAAAGTTCGGTTCGAGTCGGTTCGCTCATTTTCTTTAATCCTTTATTTTTAAAAGGTTTTCAACGTTAAAATTTCTTTTTTTTCTTTTCGCGACGGCGCTTAACGCTCCGGCTTCGGAACGCGGGAACGCCCGGTCGCGGAGCCGTCGCGACCGCCCCTTTTCCCCCGACCGCGCCCTCGCCCGCTCTTCCTCGTTTGCCGTTCGAACTCGGCGACGGTCGTTTTTTTCCCGATTTGTTCGCGGAGGGCCTCGACTTGGTCGCGCAGTTCCGCCGCCCGTTCGAATTCGAGCGCGTCCGCCGCTTCGAGCATCTCTTTTTCGAGCGCGGCGACGTATTCTCGGGTGATATATTCTTGTTCGTCGGCGACGCCCGCCGCTTCGTTCGCTCGTTCTCGAGCGGCGATTTCCGCGTCGATTCCGGCCCGAACGCCGCGTTTGACCGTCTCCGGCGTAATGCCGTGTTCCTCGTTGTACGCCTGTTGCAACCGACGGCGTCGCTCCGTTTCGTCGATCGCTTTGCGCATCGAGTCGGTGATTTTGTCGGCGTAAAGGATAACCTTGGCGTTGACGTTCCGCGCGCTCCGCCCGATCGTTTGAATCAGCGACGTTTCGCTCCGCAGGAAGCCCTCTTTGTCGGCGTCGAGAATCGCGACGAGCGACGCTTCCGGAAGGTCGAGCCCTTCGCGGAGGAGGTTGACGCCGACCAAGACGTCGAAAACGCCGTTGCGCAAGTCGCGCAAAAGTTCGACCCGTTCGAACGCGTCGAGTTCGCTGTGCAGCCAACGGCACTTGACGTTTTGTTGCGTAAAATACGACGCGACGTCTTCGGCGAGTCGCTTCGTTAGCGCCGTTACCAAGACGCGCTCTTTCTTGGCGACGCGCTCTAAAATCTGCTCGTGCAAGTGTTTAATCTGAATATCCGCCGGAACGACTTCGATGACGGGGTCGAGAAGCCCGGTCGGTCGAATCGCTTGTTCGACGACGCGGCCTTGCGACGCGTTTAGTTCGTACTCGGCGGGCGTCGCGCTGACGAAAACGACCTTGTCGACGCGCTTTTCCCATTCGTCGAACTTGAGCGGGCGATTGTCGAGGGCGCTCGGCAACCGGAACCCGTGTTCGATCAAATTCTTTTTGCGCGCTTGGTCTCCGGCGAACATCGCGCGGATTTGCGGAACGGTAACGTGCGACTCGTCGACGAAAAGGAGGAAATCGTCCGGAAAGAAGCTGAAAAGCGTTTCCGGCGGCTCGCCCGGAGCGCGGTCGGCGAGAATCGCGCTGTAATTTTCGATACCCGGGCAAAAGCCGATTTCTTGCATCAGCTCCATATCGTACCGCGTTCGCGCTTGGAGTCGTTGCGCTTCGAGGAATTTGCCTTGGTCGCGAAACTTTTTCACCTGCGCCGCCAACTCGACTTCGATCCGCTCGATCGCGCTTTGAATCCGCTCCTCCGGCAAGACGAAGTGTTTCGCCGGGTAAATAAACGCGTCTTGAACGGCGCCGATTTTTTCGCAAGTCGTCGGATTGACGAGGCTTAACGCTTCGATCTCGTCGCCCCAAAACTCGACGCGCAGGGCGTATTCCTCGTAAGAGAGGCGAACCTCGACCGAATCGCCGCGCACTCGGAACTGACCGCGTTCGAACGCGACGTCGTTCCGTTCGTACTGAATGTCGACGAGCCGACGCAGCAAGTCGTCGCGATCCAACTCGTCCCCGACGCGGAGCGAAACGGTCAAATTCTTGTAGTCTTCCGGCGAGCCCAAGCCGTAAATCGAGCTGACGCTGGCGACGACGATCACGTCTTGACGGCTGACGAGCGAACTGGTGGCGGCGAGGCGCAAACGGTCGATTTCGTCGTTGATCGACGCGTCCTTTTCGATGTAAATATCCCGTTGCGGAATATAGGCTTCCGGCTGATAATAGTCGTAATAGCTGACGAAGTAGGAAACGGCGTTGTTCGGGAAAAACGCTTTAAATTCGTCGTAAAGTTGCGCCGCGAGCGTCTTGTTGTGAGACAAAACGAGCGCGGGCCGCTGCAGTTCCTGAATGACGTTCGCCATCGTGAACGTCTTCCCGGAGCCGGTGACGCCGAGGAGCGTTTGTTTTTTCGCGCCGCCGCGGAAGCCGTCGACAAGCGCGCGAATCGCCTTCGGTTGGTCTCCGGACGGTTCGAACGGTTTCTGCAAATCGAACATCATCGCGCTTTTTCGCTCCTTCGCTCGTTAAAAATCGCTTGGACGCTTTCCCAATCCGAGCGCAGCGAAGAACGGCGACGCTCGAACCGTTAATTATACCCGCTTTAACCGCCGCGTCAAGCGGACTTGCGATAAACGCCGGGAAAGCGAAATTTACCGGAAATTTCCGCCGCTTCCCGCTTTTTCCGTCGTCTAGAGCGTTTCCCAACGTCGGCTTTCGACGGAGCGTTTGACGACGTCGAGCGCGTCTTGGATTCGCAACCCTTGCGCCAAGTCCGGGCCGAACGAGCCGCCTTCGCCGACCGAACGGTAAAACGTCGCCAACGACGCGACGTGCGCTCGCAGCCAACCGGTCGTCGATTTCGCCGACGGAAAGTCGCTCTCCGGCGCTTCGTAACGGGCGCCCGCCGCGATTCGCGTCCAACCGGACTCGCCGCCGTTTGCGCCGCTCGGCTTCGTTCCGTCGAAAAATTCCAAATAATGCGGCTCCATCAGCGAAAATCTGACCGCGCCGAGCGTTCCGCCGATCTCGAACGTCATTTCGTCCTCCGCGCCCGCCGCCAACTTCGTCGCTTCGACGACGCCGGTCAACGCCGCCGGATTCGCCGGGTCGCTCGCCGCGGCGTCCGCGTCCGTCGGTCGCAAAAGGCCCCGCGTCAAAATCGAAACGGCGTCCTCCGCTTCAACCGGACGCGTCGGAACGTCCGCCGCCGCTTCGTCGGCCCGCAACGCTCGAACCGGACGCGTCGGCCAAAGGGTCGTCGCCGTCGCCGTCAACTCCGCCGGAAGTCCGACCAAATAATCGGTTAAGTCGAGCAGATGCGAAGCCAAGTCGAGAATCGTTCCGCCGTTGGACGCGTGTTTCCAACGGAACGGCGCCGACGCGTCCAAAGCGCCCGCGTGATAGTAGCCGATTCGATAACGAACCAAGCGCCCGAGTCGACCGTCCGCGATCAGCTCTTTCGCTCGCCGAACCGCCGCGAAGCCCCGCAAGTGGAACGCGACCTGCGTCGGCGCGTCGTAACCGGTTTCCGCCAACGCCGCCCGGACTCGCGCCGCCTCCGCCGCGTTCGAAACGACCGGCTTCTCGCAGTAAATCGGCTTTTTACAACGGATAGCGGCGAGAAGCGCCGGCAAGTGTTCCGCGTTCGGAGTGCAAATGTGAACGACGTCGACCGCCGGATTCTCGAGCAGCGCCGCCCAATCGGTCGTCGCCAGTTCGCAACCGAGCGTTTGGCGCGCGGCCTCCGCCGTCTCCGCTCGACTCGTCGCGACGCCCCAAACGCGCGGCGCGACCGTCAAGCCCGGCGCGAAAAAGGGTAAAGTCGCCAAGCCGTAAGCGTGCGCTTTGCCGATCATTCCGAAGCCGACCAACCCGACGTTCAACGTTTTTTTCATCGCCGTTCTCCTTAAAATTTTATCGACGGGCGCTTGCGTCGCGACCGTCCGCCGTTTCGCGTTTCCCGAACGAAGCGCCGACGCGACGACGCGAAGTTCGCCTATTTCGCCCAATTCTCCTAAACGCCGTCAAAACTATTGGCGTTTTCGAAAAGCGACGTCGCGAAGTTCGCCTATTTCGCCTAATTCCCCTAAACGCCGTCCAAGTCCCCAATCGCCAACCGCTCCAACGAACGCGCTTAACGGCGACGCGTTTTCGCCGTCGAAACGCCCTCGACGGAACTTTAATCGGCGGTTTTATTTAACGGCGCTCGGCAAAAGCCGTCCGCTCGGGACAAAAAAAAAGAGCTTCGACGCAATGCCGAAACTCTCTTTTCTTAGTGGGCGCACATGGACTCGAACCATGGACCTCGTCCTTATCAGGGACGCGCTCTAACCAAACTGAGCTATGCGCCCAACCGATTCGCTAGGAATCTTTCCGCGTTTAAACCTTGCGAAAATCCCTAACGTTTCAAACGTTTTCCTTATTTTAACCGAAGAGCGCGGAAACGCAAGGGGGAAAACGCAAAAATCTCCAAAAAACTTGAATATTTTCCCGCCGAGCCTCGTCGAACGTTAAAACGGCGGCGTTTCGGACGCTCCGCCTCTTCCGCTCGTCCTTCCGCCCGAACCGGACGCTCCGCCTCTTCCGCTCGTCCTTCCGCCCGAACCGGACGCTCCGCCTCTTCCGCTCGTCCCCGACGCGCCGAACGCCCCGGACGCGGCGGGCGTTTCCGTTTCCCCGGACGGCGGAATCGTCGAATCGGCGGAACCGGCTTCCGACGCGGCGCTCCCGTCGGTCGACTCGCTCGAATTGCGCCAACGTCGGTTTTGCCGCATCGTTTGGAGCGCGTTCATCAGTTGGTCGCGGCGGGACGTCGGCGCGGCGGGGGCTTCCGTCTCGGCGCCGATTTCGTCGATCGGAACGCCCAACGGATCCGCCGATTCCTCCAACGTTTGCGGCGTCGACGCGAGATCGGACGCTCCGGTCGCGGTCGTTTCGAGCCCGGTTCCGAGTCCCGTTCCCAATCCGGCGTCCAACGCGTCGCCGTTCGCCGCCGCGTCCGCTCCGGGCGCCGCGTTCGGAACGCTCGGCGCGTCGAAGCGGTACCCGGTTTGCCGGTCGAGTTCGGCGAACGGGTCGGCGGCGCTTCCCGGCGTTTCGATTTCGAAAATGTCCGACGTCGCTTGATCGAGCGCGTCCCAAGCGGCCCCGGAGGCGAGCGGATCGCCCGACTCGACCGCCGACCCGCCGAGTAAAATCGCGTCCGAAAAGCCCTTGCCGTTCATCGACAAGTCCTTGTAAAAGACCTGACGCGGCGGCTCCGTCGTTCCGTCGACGACGACTTCGGCCCGCGCCGACACGTCGACGCCGTCGAGGAACCCGACGATTTGAGCGCGATACACGTCGCCGCGCGCCGTCGTTTTGTCGTAAATCGCCTTCATCGTCTCCCAGTCGACGACGCCCTTCGTATAAAGCCAAGTCGCGTGTCGGTAATCGTCCGGAATCGCTTCGTCGAGCGCCGGGCGGTCGTCCAAAATTCGCTGAACGTCCGCGGTCGCCAAGCCGGGAACCGCCGCCAAGACCGGGCGCGGCGCCGCGTTGACGTTGACCCGTCCGACGATCGTCGTCGAAGGACTCGTCGACGCGAAGTCGAGCAGCTGAAAAATTTTCTCCGCGTTCGAGTTCGACCGATTCGCCGCGAGCGGGGACTCGATCGCCGTTCCGCCGACTAAAACGCTCGTCCCGACGACGTCGAGCGGCGTCGCCAACGTAAAACTCGCCGGAACGCTAAAATCGACCTCCGTCGTTTCGAGCCGCCCTCGCGGAACCGGATTCCCGTCGGCGTCCTTCGCGTCGACGCCGCTCGTCGGGCCGAACTGCCGCGCCCAAACGACGAACTTCGCCAACTCCTCGCCGACGCGGGGCGCCAGCTCTTGATAAAGGAACTCCAAATCGTCGACGTTCAAATCGACGCGCGCTTCGCCGGTCGGGTCGACGTCTTTCTCGGCGCTGAAAACGGTCAGCAACTCCTTCCAAGGAACCGCTTCCGCTTCCCCGCGTCGACGCGAGCCGCCCGCGACCGGAAGCGCCGTCAACGACCCGCCGAGCGCGGAGTCTTCGCTCGCGCCGCCGTCGATATTCTCGACGCCGAACGTAAAGTTTTCGTCCGTTCCGTAAAGATGAAGCCGGGTGACGCCGCGCGCTAAGAGCAACTCTTCAAGAAAAACCGGGACGGCGTTGCGCGGACTGTACGGCAACTTTTCGTCCGTATAATATCGCGTTTCGCCGCCGTGTTGGCGCGCCGTTTCGTCGGCGTCGATCCAGTCGAGAATCGAGTCGGCGGCGGTCTCCGTCATTCCGGGCAACTTCAAGAGCGCGTCGCGTCCGGCGCCCTCTTCTTCCGCCTCCCAAGCGAGAACGGCGTCGAGGTTCAGCCGCGTCGACTCGTCGACGAGCCCGTATCGGACGCCTTCAATTTCGTCCTCTTCAAATTTCGGCGACACGATCGTAAATCGCGACGACGCCGTCCCTCCGTCTTCCAACGTCAACAGCGGCGCGGCGCAAAAATAACTCGGATTGTCGTAAACGCCGCCGATTTTCTCCCGTTCCTCCGGGCTCGTTTCGAGCGTTCCGACCAAAAACGCGACCGCCGACCGGTCGACGCTCCGAACGAGCGCGTCGTATCCGCGCGTTTGCGTCGCCGAACGCTCCGTTTGCATCAACGTCATTAGCGTCGCGCCGCCGAGCGTCAACGCCGCGACGACCAACGCGACGATCAGCAAGACGACGCCGTCGCGATTCGACCGCCGCCTGAATCGCCGCCGCGATTTCGCGTTCGCCGCCGTTCGCGTCCTTTTTTCCGCCATTAATATTAATGAAAGCTCGTTCGCTCCGTCGCTCGTCGTCATTTTTGTTCGTCCTTTAAATTCCGTCGCTCGAACCGCCGTCGCCGCCGTTATCCCAAATAAGCGCGTTTGAGCGCCGCCAACTTATGCAACGCCGGTTTCGGACGCCCGGTTTCGTCGAACAGCCCGGAAGTCGGAAACTCGTCCGACTCCGTTCGACGCGTTTCTTGCGCGTCTCGCCCCTCCGCGTTCGGCAAATCGTCTCCGTCGCAAGTCGTTTCGTCCGGCGCGTTCCAATCTCCGCAGTCGGCGCCGTCTTCCCAACGACTCCAAATCGTCTCGACGACGGAGCGCCGCGCCATCGCGGTCAAAAAGAAACGCCGCGCGTTCTCCTGCTGCGTCCGTTCGCTCCAAAACGACTCGTCGATCTCCAACTCCGGCGGCGCGGTCAAAAGAGCGTCGAAATCGCCCCCGTCGTCGCGCTTTCCCAACCCGAACCAACGTCCCCAAGACCTCTCCGCCGACGCCGAAAAGAGCGTCGCGACGCGCTTCCTCGGATTCGCGCTCGGAAAAGACGCCGCGACGCAAATCGGCAGCCCCAACGTCGCCCAACGGTCGAAAAAGCGATGCCAGTCAAAGGGATCGCGCGGCGCCGTCGCCCAACGAGAAAGCCCGAAGTTCGTTTCGAGATACACCCCGTCGAACGCCCCGCGCCCGGCGAGCCGCCAAGCGATCTCAAACGGCGCCCCCGCCGACGCGCCCCAACGCTCCGCGTCGCCGAACGGTCGCTCGAACCCCCAAAACGCCTCCGCGTCCGGATTGAGCCGCCGAATTCTTCGCGCCGCCTCCTCCGTCGCCGCAAACCTCGTCTCCGGCGACGGGCCCCAGTCGTTTCGCTCGACGTTCGTCGCGACAATCCAACGCTCGACGCGTTTTCCGGCGCGCAAAACCGCCGCCTCGACAAAACGCCAAAACGCCTCCGCGACCTCCGCTTCGGAACGCCCGACAAGCCAAGGCGGCGCCGTTCGCGGCGTCCAACGCGTCAACGGGCCGAACGTCGTCCGCCACTCTCGCTTCTCGCCGAACGCCAACGCTCGGTCGAACGCGCTCCAATCGAACGTTCCCTCGCGCCGCTCGACGTCCGCCCAAGAAATCGCCGGATTAAAAACGTTAAAAAACGACTGCCAACGTCGCCGCGAAACGCCGAACGGCCCGGAAAAAGGCGTTCCGCCGTTCGCGAACGACGCCGCGCCCGCCGAAAACCCCAACGCCGTCGGACGCTCCGCCGCGCCGTCGCGCCGCGCCGCCGTCGCTTGCTCCAAAAACACGTCGTTCGTTCGCAACGATACGTCGCGCAACGAATCGAAAAGCTCCGCGCACTTTTCCTCAAAGTCCGGCGCGCTCCGATCCGACGTCGCCAACTCCGCAAAACGCCGCAAATCCCGACGCGTCGCCGCCGTCAAACTCCTCGGCGTCTCCAAACCGAGCGCGCCCCACTCGCAACGCCTCCGCAACAACCGCCCCAGCGCCCCGCGAGCCAACTCCAAAAAAAGCGAACGAGGAACGCTCGACGGCGCCAACGTTCCCGTCGACGCGAAAACCAACCCCTCGCGTTTCGAAAAACAAGGCGCGTAAAACGTCCCCGAATCGCTCGACGAACACGACGCTCGAAGTAAATTCAACGTCTCCGAATACGGTTCGACGCGCGCCTCCGACGGCGCCGGAACTCGACCGCGACGAACAAAAAAAACGCGCCGCGCCGACGCCGCGTCAAGCCGCCGCTTCGGATAAATAAAAAGAAACTCGCTCGTCATCCTCGCGCCTTCGTCGACGCCCCAAACTCGCGTCGACAAAGGCGCGAGGCTTGGAACCCCCCAGTTGCTAATCTCGCCCTAAAATATAAAACAAAACGAATGAAAAATCAACGCCGCGAACGCCCGTTTCCGTAAAAAACAAGCGAAAACTTTGACGTCGCCCTCTCTTCAACCTTCCTAAAAAGCCCATTTTCTCCAGTTTTTCAAGACTTCTTTATTTTTTTTAGGAAAAATAGGAAAAGTTTTGAAAATTTCCACAGTTCCGTCTAGAAATAAAGACTGTTTTTCGTTATAATGAAGAACAAAGAAAAATCGGACGCTTCAACGTCCAAAACTAATAACGCCAATCCGCGTCCGCGCGTCGCGCTCCCACTTTCCGCGACCGCGGCTCGGACGGCAACGATTTTTTTGAACTTTTAGGAGTTTGCATATGAGCATTAAGACTTCCCGACGCGATTTTCTTAAGGTTTCGACGATCGCGGGCGCCGGTTTTATGGTTGGCGCCGGCAACACCGTTAAACTCGCCCGCGCTTCCGCCCTCCAAGGCGTCGCGGTCGCCGGTATCGGCGTCGGCGGCAAAGGCGCCAGCGACATCCAACAAGCCGGCGTCTACGGCAACGTCGTCGCGCTCTGCGATATCGACAAAGGAACGCTCGAAGGTCAAGCGAAAAACTTCAAACAACCGAAGTGCTACCAAGACTATCGCGATCTGTACGCCGAAATGATGGACAAGATCGACGCCGTCGTCGTCAGCACCCCGGACCACACCCACACCTGCGTCACCGCGCAAGCGTTGAAAGCCGGCAAACACGCCTACACCCAAAAACCGCTCACCCGCACGATCGGCGAAGCCCGCTACCTCGGCTACCTCGCCAAGAAAAACGGCGTCTGCACCCAAATGGGGAACCAAGGCAGCACGCTCGACTCGATGCGCAACTGCGTCGCCCAAATTAAAGCCGGCGTCATCGGCGAAATCAAAGCCGTCCACATTTGGACGAACCGTCCGATTTGGGCTCAAGGGCCGAATCGCGATATGACGATGGAAAAATTCGCCGCGCAAATCAAAGCGGAAGACCCGGATATCGCCGACGACGAAATCGCCGAAAAGAAAAAGCAAATCGAAGCCGCTCTCAAGAACATCGATTGGGACAGCTGGATCGGTCCGGCGCCGAAACGCGAATTCTGGCCGGGCATCTATCACTCCTTCCAATGGCGCGGTTGGTGGGACTTCGGTTCCGGCTCCCTCGGCGACATGGCGTGCCACACCGCCAACATGCCGTACGGCGCTTGCGACCTGAAATTCCCGACCGAAGTCGTCGCGGAATCCTCCGGCCACGACTTCAACTCCTTCCCGGCGTTGAGCAAGATTTGGTTCCAATTCCCGGCCAACGATTGGCGCGACGCCGTCGAAGTTTCCTGGTT
>JAFSDX010000183.1 GCA_017436025.1 Thermoguttaceae bacterium | reverse complement strand
GTCGCGGCGCCCCCTCACGAGCGGTCAGCTCGACTACGCGCTACACGACGTTTGCCACCTGAAGCAAATCGCCGACTTCTTGACGCAAAAGCTCGAAGAAACCGGGCGCACCGCTTGGTTTTTGGAGGAAACGCGCGACTTCTGCCGCTCGCTGGAAGCGTCGTTCACCGACGAACATTGGCAAAAGCTGCTCGGCTCGAAGCCGTTCACGAGCGACGAAATGGCGATCGTCCGCGAACTTTGGCGTTGGCGACGTCGCAAGGCGCTGAACCGCAACGTCCCGCCGGCCCGCATTTTCCGCGACGACCTCATCGTCGAGCTGGCCAAGCGCAAGACCGGCGACCCGGCCCGCATCGCGGCGATTCGCGGCGTCAACGGCTCCCCCGATTCGACGCTGGTGCAAGAGTTGAGCGCCGCTATCGACGACGCGACGTCGCTCCCGGCGGAGGAAAAGCCGAAACTTTCGGCGCGCCCGTCCTACCCGCAATACGCGCTGGCGACGCAACTTCTCGGGATTCTCGTCAACCAATATTCGACGCGACGCGGAATTTCGCCGCGCCTCGTCTCGACGACGACCGACGTTCGCCAAGCGATCGCCGCCCGCGAAGGAACGCTCCCGCCGAGCGAAACGCCCCGCCTCTTGACCGGTTGGCGCGCGAAGTTCCTCGACGACTTCATCGGCGACTGCCTCGACGGTCGGTTCGCGATGCGCTTCTCGAACGACCTCGAAACCCTCCCGCTCCAGCTGATCGACCGCCAAGCCGGACGGCGTTAAACCGGCTAACGCAAGCGCCGACGCCCGCGCTTAATCCCGGCAAGCGACAAACTCCGCCGCGCTTCCCCAACTTTAAGCGCAAAGAACCGCAAAAAGGCGACGCCGACCGTTTCGCAACGTCGACGCCGCCTTTTTATCATATACTCTAATCTTTTACGATTTGTAAAATCCAGTTAATCCATCCTATAACAGTGCGGGCGCGCCTATCATAAGTTTCATCTGAATTTATTTTATATAATCTAGTGTTTTTCATCAATTCAACGACATCTTGTCGTGCTGGCATTACACCAGAAACTAAATGACGCTGCAAAATCTCATTAAAAACACTATGCTTTAATACTTGCTTGACGATTGTAAGTTGTCGTTCAGAATACCCTTGCGCCATCATTTGTTTTCCCAGACGCGATAACTTGAACAACGTTTTTTTATCGTCATTTTTATATTTAGTAACAAGACCTAAATACCTTCCCGCACTAGTATAATAATATGTTTGCCGAGAGGTAAAAGCATACTGTTCAGTAATTTCTTGTGATGTTAACTCTCTCTTATTCAAAATCTCTAAAAGATTTACCACACGGGACATTCGGTCGGCTTGCGGAAACGGTATATTAGGCGATTCTGGTTCGATTTGGACTTCTCGTAAAATACGTTGAATATCTTGTAACGTTATTTCTGTAAGAATAATAAATCTTTTTTTCTTAATCAAGTATAAAGAATTATAATATAAAGGGTCTCCAAAGCCATACTGATAAAAATCAAAATTTCCATTGGCGTAAACCATAAAAACAGTTTTTATTGGTTTTGTTACTCGTTCACGCCAAGTTCGAAAAGGATAATACAACTGACGAATTAAAAAATCATCTGCAATATTATCACGTTTAGCTTCAAAAAGCGTTAGAAAATTTACCCCTTCATATGCTGCGTCAATTTCGATTTGTGGATTTTTAACTTTAACTTTCTTCCTACGCCAAGGCCCGGAACGAGCAATATTAAATTCAAACGAACCGCCTCCCATACGTCCACTAACAGTTGGAACCAGTTGCTCGTCATCTAAGAATTTATCCAACATTCCACAAAGATTAGCATAGTTAAGAGCCATCGTTTCACTACGCAAATTCTGTGGTGTAAGACTCTGAATATTGGTTGGTGCAAAAATCTTTTCTATTTCCGAATCATTATCCTCCAGATTAAATTTTGGCAAATTTTTATAGGCTTTAAACGACGAAACGACATACTCACCACGAGTAACCGGAAGTATTGTCAATTTATTTACGCGAAAAATTTTAGGTAGATTGATCTTATGATCAAACTTGGTCATTAACCTTGGTTCACGAAATTCTTTTATTTGCTCCGCTTTAATAAAAAATTCTCCATTTCTTTGTATATTCTCAAGAATATCATATTTTTCAAAAAGTTTATTCCACCCCCTATCGTTTTTACCCAAATTTTCACCGCTTTGTTTATCAATTTTCTTTTTTTCCTCATCGTCCAGTTTCATAATTTACCACCAACACTTCTTCTACATTTCCTCTTCTACTCGCCACTGAATTAACCATACGTTTAGCATTAACCGTAATAATTCTATACTTTTCATTACCTCCATATAACTCTTGAATAAATTGAGTTCTTGAATTAGACAACATAAATTTAATACCACGTTCGGTAAGTTTATCGCATTCGCACTTTAAACGTATTTGTTCTTCACGTCCAAAACCACCTTTATTATACCCTGTAAAATTCGCCGTATCGGAAACAGGGTCATATGGTGGATCAAGATACGCAAACGCATTTTTGGGAAGCCGCGCCAAGGTTTCGGCAAAGTCTTCACTATAAAATTCTATACGATTAGCGTTAAAATATCTACTGACCGCACGCAATACAGGTTCATTAATGATATTGGGATTTTTATAAAATCCAAACGGAGAATTAAACTCTCCCGAAGAGTTCACACGAAACAAACCGTTAAAACAAGTTTTATTCAAATATAGTAAACGGGACGCTTTTTCTACTTTTGACCATTGGCAATAAGTTTCCTTATTTCTATCAACGTCCCGAATAGCATAAAAATAGTCGGCTGTATTTTTATGTTGTTCTAACGACTCCAATAGTTCTTCAAGCTCATCGCGAATAACTTCATAAACCGATATTAACTCTTTATTTAAATCATTAACAATCGCGCGAGTCGGTTGTTTAGCTAAAAATACGGCGCCCCCTCCCAAAAAGGGTTCGCAATATGTCGCCATACGTTTAGGCAAAAGCGGCAAAATCTCATCTAATAATTGCCGTTTTCCTCCTACCCATTTTACCACGGGCGCGACCAACATATTTTTAGCCATTTTCTTTCTCCATCGCTAGTATTATACTCCTTGGACTCATTAAAATCAAGAATTTTTATCACGCTACAATATAACAACATTCCCGTCAGGTCGATTTCAAGACGATCCAGTCGCCGAGTCTTGGGAACATTTGCGCGATCGAGAAGAGAATGCGCGCTTTCCAAGGCGTTACGATCTCAGGTCGACGTTTTTCGCAGGCCTTCAAAATCTTTTGCGCCAAGTCGCGAGGGTCGATTTTGCCGACTTTAACGCCTCCGCCGGGCATCAGCGCCGACTCCGGAATCCCTTCGGCGCGCTTCAACGGGTAAAGACGCGGATTGTCCCGCTTCACCGGGCCCGGGCAGACCAGCAGGACGTGCAGACCGTCCGGCGCCGTTTCGAGTCGCAACTGTTGCGAAAACGCCGCGACCGCGTGCTTCGTCGTCGGATACGCCCCGACCCAACGCGCCGCGCTCTTCGCCGCCAGCGAACCGATATTAACGATATGTCCCTTCGCCTTAATTAGTCGCGGCGCCGCGGCTTGCGAACAGGCGATCGTTCCCAACACATTCAGCTTCCAAAGGGAGTCGAACTCCTCGAGCGGCGTTTCGAGAATCCGACCGCGATGCGTTCGCCCGGCGGCGTTCACCAGCGCGTCGAGCTTGCCGAACTTCGCGACCGTCTCCTCGACGATGCGCGTCGCGTCCTCCGGTTTCGTTACGTCGGCGACCAACGGCAACACGTCGACGCCGCCGTCGCGCATCGCCTCCGCCGTCGCCTCGACGTCGCCCGCTTCGAGCCCGACGATCGCGACTTGCGCCCCCGCCGCGCCGAACGTCTCCGCGATCACCCGCCCCAAACCGTTCGACCCGCCGGTTACCAACACCGTTTTTCCGCTCCAATATCCCATTTCAACGCTCCTCCGCTCGCCGCGTCGACCGCCTAAAACGCGCCGCGCCGCCGTTCCGCTTCCTTGTTTTCGTTCTTTTCGCCGCGACCGTCCCGCGACGCTTCGCCGAACGCTCGTTCCTTCATTATACCGTCGACGCGCTCGACCGCAACGCCCCCCGCCGCCGGTAAAATAGGCGACTTGCGCAAAACCGACGTCTTTACAACGACAACGCCGCGCTAAACTCGGCGCTTTGCGAAAATTAGCGAAATAGGTTTCAGCCCCGTTCGTCCCGACGCGCCAAATTAAAATCCGCTAACTTTCATTTCAACGCTTTGCCCGCCGCAATCGACGGTTGCGCGAAGTCGCGTCCGTTTGTTCATCGTCCCCGTTAAAACCAACGGTTTGCGCAAAATCGGCGATTTTACGACGGCGCCCTCCCCGGCGCCTTGTCAAAATAGGCGATTTGGGCAAAAACAGCGTCTTTTCGCCGCTTCACACCTCGTCAAGAAACGCAAAAAACCGACGTCGCAAAACGCCGGTTCCGCGTCCGCCGTCAAACGCCGACTTGGGGAAAGCGTCGACAATTCAACGGCGGAAACGTTCGCAAAATTTCGCTCGAACGCGCCGCGCCGACCGTTAAAGTCGACGCGACCGTTCTATTCTAGCGGCTTGACGCCAACCGCAAAGGCGGAGTTTAACGCCGTTCGCGGCGGTTAAACTCAACGCCAACCGCGACTTAGCGCCAACCGCGGCGGTTAAAAACTAACACCAACCGCGGAGTTTCATCGCGTCGGCGACGCGCTTGATCGCGACCAAGTACGCGGCTTCGCGGAGCGACGTTTTCTTTTCTTCGCTCATCTCGTAAACCGCTTTGAACGCGTTCGTCATCTTTTGGTCGAGGCGTTTTTGAACGTCTTCGAGTTCCCAATAGTAGTTTTGCGCGTTTTGGCATTGTTCGAAGTACGAAACGGTAACGCCGCCGGCGTTCGCGAGGTAGTCCGGAATGACGTGAATCCCTTTCGTGTCGAGGATAACGTCGGCTTCCGGCGTCGTCGGGCCGTTCGCGAGTTCGCAAATGATTTGCGCGTCGACTTTATCCGCGTTCGCTTCGGTGATCGTGTTTTCGAGCGCCGCCGGGAAGAGGACGCAAACTTTCGTCGCGATCAGTTCTTCGTTCGTGATTTCTTTCGCGCCCGGGAAACCGGCGAGCGAGCCGTTCGCCTTCTTATAAGCGACGAGTTCTTGCGCGCTCATCCCTTCCGGATTGTAGACGCCGCCGCGCGAGTCGGAAACGGCGACGACCTTCATCCCGAGGATTTCTTCGGCGAGCGTCGCGGCGAATTGGCCGGCGTTCCCAAAGCCTTGGACGGCGCAGGTTTGGCCTTTAAGATCGATCCCGTAAGCCTTCGCGCATTCGCGAGTCGCGTAAATACCGCCGCGAGCCGTCGCGTCGCCGCGCCCTTGCGAACCGCCGATCGCGATCGGTTTGCCGGTGATGACGCCCGGATGGCATTCCATCGTCATCTTTTCGAATTCGTCCATCATCCACGCCATAATTTGGCCGTTCGTGTAAACGTCCGGCGCCGGAACGTCTTTGGTAATGCCGAGAACCGGCGCGACGGCGCGAATGTAAGCGCGAGCCAAGCGTTCTTTTTCCGTTTCGGAGAGCGATTTCGGGTCGCAAATGACGCCGCCTTTACCGCCGCCGAGCGGAATGTCGACGACCGCCGCTTTCCACGTCATCCAGCAAGCGAGCGCGCGGACGGTGTCGATCGTTTCGGTCGGGAACCAGCGGATGCCGCCTTTGGCCGGGCCGCGAGCGGTGTTGTATTGAACGCGGAACCCTTGGAAGACTTTCGTCGTTCCGTCGTCCATTTTGACCGGCATCGCGACGGCGACTTCGCGTTGCGGCGAGCAAAGGAGTTCGGTCGTCGCGGCGTCGAGCCCGAGCGCGGCGGCGGCTTTCTTAACGCGGTTTTGAGCGATAACAAACGGATTGCGTTCTTCGGACATGTTTCTCTCCCCGAAATTGCTTATAGCTTTATTAGTTTTCCTAATACTAGCAAGTTATTCGATTAAACTTTGTAATTTCTACTTTCGCGTCTTATTATGACCGTTTTCCCTTTTTTGGCAAGGGCCCTTTTGGAATTTTCTTAAAAATTATATTAGTCTCTTCTAATCATTAGTTTCACTTATCCTACTATTAACCGCGCTTCCCTTTTCTTCTTTTAAAAAAGGCTTTACGCAATTTCGACGTTTCGCCTTTTCCGCCGCCGATTCGTTCGGACGTCGTTTTTTTCCGCCGCGCGCCCCTCGCTCGACCGTTTTTTTCGGAAAATTCCCGCTATTTTTCTCCAAAGGCCGCGACGCCGTCGACAAAACGCGTACAATCGTTATAGACGTTCTTTCGCGTTCTCGTCTTCCTTTTTTCGACGCGGCGTCGACGCCCCTTGTCGAAAGCGCGTCGATAAGGAAAAAACAAGAAAAAAACGCGCGTTTTTCCGCGTTTTTAATAAAATATCGTCGACCGTCGACGAGAATGCGTCGATAACAACTATGAGCCTTAGAAACCGCGTCCAAAAGTAAGACGCGCCAAACTTTTACCGTGTCCATTTGCGTTTTCCCTTGTTTCGTTCCGCTCGCCGCCGTTCCGGTCGTCGACGTCGCGAAACCGTCGAACGCCGTCGACGAGGAACCTCCGATGCCCCAACTTAAATTCACCGAGTACCTGCAAAAATTCCTCGCCAACGCGATCTCCATTAGCGAAGCGATGGACGCGGCGGGAATTCTGCTCCTCTTCGACGCGTCGATCGACTGGCGCCGCTTGAAAAAGTTTTTCGGCGACTCCTACTTCGTCGCGGCGGCGACCAACCGCGAAATTCTCGAAGGCGCGGAAGAAGCGGACGTCAAAACGGTCGTCCTCAACCTTCCGGACGACGCGCCGGTTTACGAGCGAATGACGCAGGCGATTCTCGAAGCGGTCGCGGACGATCTCTTCCCGCACGGCTCGCGGGTCGTCGCCCTTTACAACGGTTTCGACGACGACAGTTTCGACTCGATCAGCGTTTTGAACCTCGGCGAACACTTGGAAAAGCTGTCCGGCAAAGAGTTGCGCAAAATCGAAACGAAGGTGCCGCTCAAAACGCTCAAAACGGTCGTCGACTTGGCGCTCGAAATCGGCCGCGACGGTCGCGAAGGCAAGGCGGTCGGAACGCTTTTCGTCGTCGGCGACACCAAGAACGTCTTGGCGGAGAGCAAACCGGCGGGCTTCGACCCGGTGCGCGGTTATAAGTGCAAGGAACGCAACCTTTTCGACCCGCGAGTTCGCGAAGGGATCAAGGAAATCGCGCAACTCGACGGCGCGATCGTCGTCGCGTTGGACGGCGTCGTCGCGGCGTCTTGCCGACTTTTGGACGCGTCGACGGCGATGATCACCCTGTCGAAGGGTCTCGGGTCGCGACACTGGGCCGCCGCCGCGGTCAGCCGCAAGACGAACGCGGTCGCGATCGCGGTCAGCCAATCGAGCGGAACGGTTCGTATTTTCGTCAACGGCGAAGTCGTCCTTCGCATCGAGTCGCGACACCGCCGCCCGATGATTTGGCGCGAATTCGATTACGACCAACCGCAAACCCCGGCCAACTAACGCCGACGCTCCGCTTTCGACGGCTCGGGAAAACGCTTCCCGCAAAGTTTTCCCGTCTTACCCTTTTTTCTCGACGTCCGAGACCGTCGGCGAGAAACTCGAGCTTTTCCCGGCTGTTACCTCGTTGACCTTGACTCGAAGCCGACGAAAGTTCCGACGGCGCGAAACCGCCCCCGGCGATTCACCCGTTGACCTTGACTCGAAGCCGACGAAAGTTCCGACGGCGCGAAACCGCCCCCGGCGATTCACCCGTTGACCTTGACTCTAAGCCGAAACGCCAAGCGTTTTTTCGACGAACGCTAATTCCGGCGGCTCCCGTTCCCCCTTTGTTTCGACGCCGCGTTTCCCGCTTGTTTTCGGCGCGAAACAACGACGTTCGCGTTCCGTTGCCCCAACGCCTCGACGCAAAGTTTCGCGCAACGCAAAAAGTTCGAAAAAATTTAAAAAAGTCGCTAGACAAAACGGGAAAGTCGGCTATAATAAACGTGTTCATTGAACGAACGACGTTTTTTCGAAGTTTGTTACCTTTGAACTGGGAACGTAGCTCAGTTGGTAGAGCAACGGACTTTTAATCCGTAGGTCCTGGGTTCGAGCCCCAGCGTTCTCATTAAACGTTTCGCGTTTGTTTTCGTTTCGCGGCGACGTTTTGTTTCTCCTTTGCGGCTTTTGTCGCGTGGGAACGTAGCTCAGTTGGTAGAGCAACGGACTTTTAATCCGTAGGTCCTGGGTTCGAGCCCCAGCGTTCTCATTTTAAATTAAGGAACGTTTCGGCGTTCCTTTTTTTATTTCTTGCCGGTTCTTTCGACTCCCGACGACTCCCGCCGACTCCCGCCGACTCCCGCCGACTCCCGCCGACTCCCGCCGACTCCCGACGACTCCCGCCGACTCCCG
>JAFSDX010000182.1 GCA_017436025.1 Thermoguttaceae bacterium | reverse complement strand
GGCGAGAACGCCTCCTATTGTACGACGTCGCGAATCGTTTGTCAAACGGAAAGGCGGCGCGTTCCCCCGCTTGACGACGGGAAAAAATCGAGTAAAATAATTTTTTGTTGGACGTTTTTTCCGATATTGACGGTTTTCCTCCCGTCGGGCGAACGGTCGAACGCCGAACGAGGAAAAATGTTAAAAAGGGGGAAATGAAGGAAATGAGGGGAGTGTAAAGCGGAAACGTGAAGCGGGACATTTTGCGGGGCTTCCGCCAAAACGGCGCGGACGGCGACGTCGGCGGGAACGTTTCCCATTGTACGACGTCGCGAATCGTTTGTCAAACGGAAAGGCGGCGCGCCCCCGCTTGACGACAAGAAAAAATCGAGTACAATAAGTTTTGGTCGAACGAGTTTTGCCGGTATTAACGATTTCCAACCCGCCGCGCAAGAAGTCGAGCGAAATGAAACGCCCGCGCGTTCCTTCTATATTAAGGACGAACGCTCGCGCGGTTTTGGGAGCGTTTTGTCGTTAAAATCGTTGCAACCGGACGAGCGCCCGAGCGGTTTTAGGAGCGTTCGTTGACAAGTATACATAAGGACGAGCGCCCGAGCGGTTTTTGAAGCGTTCGTTGACAAGTGTACATAAGGACGAGTGCCCGAGCGGTTTAAGGGACCGGTCTTGAAAACCGGCGACGGTTTCCCCGTCCGCGGGTTCGAATCCCGCCTCGTCCGCTGACTTCCCGCCGAAAATCGGAGAAAAGAAGGGAAGATTGAAACGACGTAAAACGTTTTGCGTCGCGTTTTTGGGAAAACGTCGCGAACTTCGGCGTCTTGGAGACGAAACGACGAAATCGCGGCGTTTTTTTAAAGTTTGCGTCTCGACCGGTTCGATATTTTCCGTAAATTCGCGTCGACGGCGCGACGATACGGGCGTTTTTTACTCTTAAACGGGCCGCGCGACGTTGGGCGCGGTCGGACATTGGAACAACGCGACGAACGATGAAACCGAACGATAATATCAACGCGATTTTTCGACGAACCGCGTCGCGGGCGGCGCTCGCTTGTTTGAGCGTCGGCGTTGTCGGCGGCGATTGGGTTCAAGCCGGAACGCCGAACGTTGCGACTCCGATTTACGTCGCGAACGCGACGGAGAACGTCGCGGCGGAACCGGAACCGCTGGGAACGCCGATCGATCAACCGCTCGGAACTCCGGCGAAAGACGAGAAAGAGTTCGCGGCGCCGACGCCCGAAGCGGTCGTTTCGAGCGTCGTTTATCCGGTCGCGCGGCGGGAAGTCGCTTGGCGCGACCAACGCGGCGCTCGTTATTCCGCGCTCGTTTTTTATCCGGCGGCGCCTCCGGTCGCGGGTTCGAAATTTTCGGTCGTCGTTTACTCGCACGGGCTCGGCGGTTCGGCGGAGCGGTTCGCGTATTTGGGCGAAGCCTGGGCGGCGCGCGGCGTCGTAACGCTTTGTTTGCGGCATCCGGAGAGCGACGAAACCGTTTGGCGCGGCAAGTTGCGACCGATGGGCGAATTGAAAGAGGCGTATCGGCATTCTTGGACGGCGCGCGACCGAGCGACGGCGATTCGTTCCGCGCTCGATTTTCTCGCGACGACGCAAAACGCCGACGGGCCGCTCGGGCGCGACCTCGATTTGAATCGCGTCGGCGTCGCCGGGAACGACTTGGGCGCTCTCGCCGCGCTCCTCGTCGCCGAGCAGCTTCCGCCGGACAACGGGCCGTCGCTGAAAGACCCTCGCGTCGCGGCGACGTTGGCTCTTTCGCCTCCCGTTTATTGCGACAGTCGGCGCGGAAACGTCGTTTATTCGCTCATCGACGCGCCCCTCGCGACCTTCGCCGGAACGAACGACGACGGACTCGTCGGCGACGTGAAGGCGGAACAGCGGCGAACGCCGTTCGACGCGGCGCGCGGAGTCGACCGTTTTCACTTCACTTTGCAAGGCGGCGACCATATGGTTTACGGCGGGCACCGTTTCCCGACGAAGCAAACGAACGACGCGCGGTATCAGGCGACGATTCGCTCCGCGTCGACCCTTTTTTGGCGCGCTTATCTTTGCGGCGACCCCGACGCGGCGAAGGCGTTGCGGTTCGCGCCCGATTCCGCCTTCATGACCGCGGCGAGAAGCGAGCGAATTTTTGAAAATTAACCTTTAAAAAGCGGCGACGTTGAAAAGCGTCGTCGTTTTTTCTTTTTAAACGATTATAAGCGGCGCGGTTTGGCGACCGTTTTTCTTTAAAGAACGCGTTTTTTGATTTTCGGCGTCGACGTTGAAAAGTCGGCGAGTTATTCTGCGCGACCGACGCGAATTTCGAGCGATTTCGCGGGGCTTTTTCGACGGTTTTTTTCTTTTGGGCTTGATTCGTTTCGCGGTTCTTCGTATACTTCGCCCGTTGTTTTTTCAGCTTGTCGAGTCGTCGTCGGCGCGAGGCGTTCGAGTCCGGCGAACAGGGCGAGCGGCGTTGGACGCGCTTTCGTTGGATTAAGAATTTTGAACGAATTTTCGGGCGTTAAGAGAGAATTGCGAATCGACGTTCCTTCGGCGCGTCGTCGTTCCGAGGAACGGCGGCGTCGGGGGAGCGTTCGCGCTCGTTCGTTCTTGTTAAGCGTTCTCGCGGCGGCGATTTTCGGCGTTCCGAGCGTCGCGCCGGGGTCGGATTTTCTCGCGTCCGGCCCGGTTTCCGGGAGCGTTTTGGGGTTGAGCGACGACGGGAGCGGGAACGCGCCGAACGTCGGTTTCGCCGACTTTGCCGATTACGGCGGTTCGAGCGATTATCCGGAAAGCGCCGAAGACTTCGCGCCGCGTTCGACGTCGAACGGTTTGCTCGACGCGGGGTTCGCCGCCGTCGTCGACGAAGAGACGTTGGCGCGCGAGCGGGCCGATCTGCTCGGGCATTCGTCGGAAGAAAAAGCGTTGGCGGAGCGGTTGGAGGAGCGGACGTTCGGCGCTTCGAAGATTCTCGCGCCGAAAGCGGTCGCGTCGAGCGACCCGGTCGCGGTTTCCGCCGAATTCGGTTGGAAGGGGGAAGACGACGAACTCGGCGAAGTTTACGTACTTTGCGGAGATTGCCGAATTTCGCAGGGCGGCGACGTCGTTTCGGCTCCGGCGGCGGTCGTTTGGCGAGCGTTCGCGGCGGACGGTTCGGCGCGGCTTCTCGTTTATCTCGAACAGAACGCGGAGCGTCCGTTGCGCGTCGAAACGTCGTCGACGTTCGTCGAAGCGAAGGCGAAGGGCGATTCTTGGTTTGGAACGTTCCGAACGCTCGGCGGCGTCGATTTGCGCATCGCGACGCCGGGGGACGGCCAACTCGCGCCGGAGGAAATTTATTTTCGGGCGAAGGAAACGGCTCGCGTCGAGGCGCCGAACGCTTGGAACGACGCCGGAAATAGCGAAAATAGCGGAAGCGGCGGAAGCGTTGAAAATAACGGAAACGCCGGAAACGACGCCGCGCCGAACGGTCGGGTCGGGCAAGTCGCGCAAGACGTTGCGAACGCGCCGATCGAGCAAAACGGGCAAGTTGCGCAAATTGGGCAAAACGCGGCGGCGCTAAACGACGAAATCGGCGTCGGTTGGAGCGAAACCGGCGAAGGCGAGGTCGTCGAAATTCCGGAAACGTCGCGAGTCGGCGATTATTTCGAGAAAACGGCGGTCGTCGCGACGGCGCCCAAACGACGTTTCCAAATTTACCAACGGTACGACCGCGCGACCGACGTCAAACTGCGCCCGAATTCGAGCGAGTCGACCGACGGCGACGGCAAGGACGTTTGGTTGGTTTCCAACGGCTTCACTATCGTCGTTCAAGGCGTCGACGACTCCGGCGCGCCGATAGGGGACGCGGTCGAACTTTCCGCCGACCAAGCGACGATTTGGGCCGTCGGGTTGGAAAACGTCGACTTTTCGAACGCGGCGAGTAAAATAACGCCGGCCGATCTCGACCTCGAGCTTTATTTGGACGGCGACGTCGTCTTCCGACAGGGCGACAACGTAATTTACGCGCAAAAAATGTATTACGACGTTAAAAATCTCGTCGGAATCGTTTTAGACGCCGAAATGGTCGCGCGGATTCCGGAGACGAACGACGGTTATCTCCGAATCTCCGCCGACAAAATTACGCAACGCGGGCCGGACGCGCTCCTTGCGACGAACGCTTGGGTTTCGACGAGCGCGATGGGCGAGCCGACGTACCGTTTGTCGTCGAAATCGCTCGTCGCCGAGACGCGCCGAACGCCCCTTTACGACGTCGCGACCGGACGCCGAGCGATCGACCCGAAGACCGGCAAGCCGGCGACGCGCGAGGAGCGTTACGTCGTCGCGGAGGACAACCTCGTTTCGGTCGGAAACGTTCCGATTTTCTATTGGCCTTGGATGGCGATGGATATTAAGGAGCGGGCGTTCTATTTGCGCAACGTTAAATTCGGGAGCGACTCGATTTTCGGAACGCAGGTTCGAACGATTTGGAGCCCTTACCAACTTTTCGGCTTGGCGGAGCGCAGACCGGAGGGAACCGATTGGGATCTCGAACTCGACTACCTCTCCGACCGCGGTTTCGGACACGGGACGACGTTCGTTTACAATCGCGACTCCCTTTGGAACTGGGATACGCGAGCGGTCGGCGCGTTCAATTTTTACGGGATTTCCGACAAAGGGCTCGACAATTTGGGGCTCGGGCGGCGTTCGGTTCCGTTCCCGCATAACTACCGTTACCGCGCGCTTTGGAAGCATCGCCAAGAGTTGGGAACGCTCGGCTG
>JAFSDX010000181.1 GCA_017436025.1 Thermoguttaceae bacterium | reverse complement strand
TTTCTAAAGGAAAGTCGGAAGGAAAAGCGCCGAAAGGGCGACGCGACGGCTTGAATCGTCGACGTTCCTTATTATAATGATTAGTATACAGGATAGCGCGACGTTTTACAAGTTGGGGCGCGCGTTTTACTCGGTCGAAAGAAAGAAATTTTTTCTCGAGCCGTCGAAATTTTGAGAGGAGACCGCTCCGATGATCGTTTTTGCCGAAAAACCCGCCGACGTTTTGAAACTGAACGCCGTTCAAATGCGCATCGCTCGCGCCGCGCTCGCCGACGGCGAACGTCTCCAGCAGGCGACGCTGAACCAACTCGGCGCGCGCAACGAAGAAATCGCGCTCGTCGCGATCGCGGCGAAGCTCGGCGTTCCGGTCGTCGACGTCGCGAAATCGGAGATTCCGAGCGACGTTCTTGAAAACTTCCCGATCAAACTCGTTCACCGCCGCAACGTTTTCCCGCTCGGGCGCCAAGCGGACGGCTCGCTCCTCGTCGCAACGAGCAACCCGTTCGACCTTTCGCCGATCGACGAAATCTCCGCCGCGACCGGACTCCCGACGGTGCCGGGTCTCGTTCTTCCGAGCGAATTGGCGAAGCTGATCAAGTCGCGTCTCGGCGTCGGCGCGGAAACGATCGACGGCTTGATGGAGCAAAAGGAAGACGTCGAAGTTCTCGAAGACGTCGATTGGGACCAAAGCGGCGACGCGGCGATGGCGCAGGAAGCGTCGGTCGTTCGCCTCGTCAACGACATTTTGACCGAAGCGATCGAGTCCGGCACGAGCGACATTCACATCGAGGCGCAGGAAACCGGGATGAAAATCCGCTACCGCATCGACGGCGTCCTCCAAACGCAGCCGACGCCGCCGGAAATCAACCGCTTCCAATCGGCGATCGTCAGCCGTTTGAAGATTATGGCGCGCCTCAACATCGCCGAAAAACGGATTCCGCAGGACGGTCGTATTAAAATTAAGGTTTCCGACCGCGAAGTCGACCTCCGCGTTTCGATCATTCCGATGCTTCACGGCGAAGGGATCGTTATGCGTATTCTCGACAAAGACCGGATGAACTTCACGCTCCGCGGGATCGGGATGGACGAAGACGTCTACCAAACGTTTGGGAAGTTGATTTCGCTCCCGCACGGCATCATCTTGGTTACCGGCCCGACCGGTTCCGGGAAGACGACGACGCTCTACAGCGCGTTGAACGAAATTAAGTCGGAAGCGACGAAAATCATCACGACGGAAGACCCGATCGAATACCAACTCAACGGCATCAACCAAATTCAGGTTCACGCGAAGGTCGGGCTGACGTTCGCGGCGAGCTTGCGCGCGATTCTCCGGCACGACCCGGACGTCGTTCTCGTCGGGGAAATCCGCGACTTCGAAACGGCGGAAAACGCGATTCAAGCGTCGATGACGGGGCACTTGGTCTTCAGCACGCTCCACACGAACGACGCGGCGGGCGCCTACACGCGTATGATCGATATGGGCGTCGAGCCGTTCTTGGTCGGGACGACGGTCGAAGGGATTATGGCGCAGCGGTTGGCGCGTCGCTTGTGCAAACATTGCAAGCAGCCTTGGAAGCCGCGACCGGACGAAGTTCCGGACGACTTCCCGCCGGAATTGCTCGAAACCGGGACGATTTACCGTCCGGTCGGCTGCCGCGAATGCCGCGAAACCGGGTACGCCGGCCGCGTCGCGCTTTACGAACTTTTGATTCCGAACGACGAAATTCGCCGTTTAGCGGGCGAAAAGGCCCCGTCGGCGGAGGTGAAAAAAATCGCCCGCGCCAACGGAATGGCGACGCTCCGCGACAACGGTTGGAAAAAGGTCGGCTTAGGCATTACCTCCGTCGAGGAAGTCGTCCGCGTCGCCAAAGAAGACTGACGCGCCGCCGACGCAAACGATAAAAACGCCGCTCGAATCGTTTTCGAACGGCGTTTTTTATTTTCTTAAAAGGAATCCGACGGCGGTTACTCGGCGGCGTTTTCCGCTCCCGACGTTTCCGACGCGGCGTTCAAATACCGCTCGGCGTACTCGAAGAAAAGTTCGCGGCGACGCTTCGTCGCTTCCGGGTCGCTCGCCAACATATGCCCGGAGTTCGGGAAGTCGACGACGTCGAACGGAACGCCCGATTTTTCAAGCGCCGAAACCAACCGCTCCCGATGCGGCGTCGGAACGAGCGTATCCTCGCCGCCGAACGCCGCCAACGTCGGAACCGCGCCTCCCTTTTCGACGAACGACGCCGGGGAAACCGACGCGATCGCCGCCTCCGCTTCCGGAGTTTTCGCCTTCATCGCGTCGACGGTCGTTTCGGTTCGCGTCATCGCGCTAACGAGAAGGGCGACCGCGCCCGGTTCGAGGTTCGGCCAAGTTTCCAAGTGAAAATCGCTCGGCCCGACGCGCGGCGCGACGAAAACGACCGGAAGCGGCGCGTTTTTCCCCCGCGAATACGCGTACAACGTCGCGACGTGCCCGCCCGCCGAGTCGCCGGAAAGAGCGACTTTTTCGAGCGGCGCGCCGCGTTTCGTCGCCTCTTCTTTCAGCGTTTGGAGCGCGGCGTCGATCTCGTCCATCACCGCGTTCATCGAGTAAACGTCTTTCGTCTTTTCTCCGGCGAGCATATACCCGAGCGACGCGGCGACGTACCCGCGTTTGGCCGTTCGACGAGCGAACCCCGCCATATCTTGCCGATTCCCGGCGTTCCAAGCGCCGCCGTGTATGAAGAGAACGGCGCCGCGCGACCGCTCCGGCGCGATTTCTTTTGGGAAATAAAGGTCGAGTTTGTTCCAGTCGTTCGGGCCGTACGAAACGCCGTCGACGAAAACGCCGTCCGCGTCCGTCCAATCTTCCAAATAACCGGATTTTTCAAGCGCGCTTCGAATCCCGACGCCGACCGCCGCGACGACGCCGATTCCGACGACGCCGAGCAAAACGCAACCGACCGTCGCCGCGATCAAAAGCCGTCGAAC
>JAFSDX010000180.1 GCA_017436025.1 Thermoguttaceae bacterium | reverse complement strand
GAACCGTAAAATGAAAAACGTTTGCAATTATCAAAACGTCAACCGAGGTCGACTGGTCGCCGCGTGGATTTGGAACGTCGTTTCGGCGCGTCCCAACGGTCTGGAACGCGGACGCAAAACGAGCGTCAACCCGGCGGCGCTTTACCGTCGCGCTTCCGACTTAGGGTTCGACTCCGGCTTTGTCAACCGAACCGCGCGACATTACTTTCCCGACCTCAACCTCCGCGCCAACGTCTGGAAGATTCCCCGCCGCCCTGAGTTTCGTCTTTTCGAAAAGGAGGCGGACGGCGAACTCGGACGCGCCTTCAACGATTGGGCGTACTTCTTGTTTATGAAAGAAGGACGCGTTCCCGTTTCGGTAATCAAAGAATACGCGCGGAAAAATAGTTTTAACTTTCGAATGATCCAGCGAGCGGCGAAAGCGTTGCGGCTTGATTCGGTTCAAGGCGACCTTCTTAGAAAAGGCAAAAACAACGGATTGCGTTTCGCCGTCGACCTTGGCGAGGCAAGATTAAGTTTTCGAATCGCCGCCCAAGAAGACGCAAGTAAAAGCGTCGTTTTCGCCTCCAACGCGCAAAAACCGCCGTTTTCGCGTCAACTTCAACGAAAACGGCGGTTTCGCGCTCTTCTCGCCGTCGCTAAATTCGAGAAACGAGACCGGCTCGAACCAATGCCCGACGTTATTTCGCGAAACGGCCCTTTCTCGAATTAACGTTTGCCTTACGCAAAACAACTCGGATATATCGAAAAAGGCCGACGCGTCGCTCGCTAACAACGGTTACCGTTGGCTTCGGCGCTCAACCGACGCCGCTTCGCGCCCGCGCCGCTTCCAAGGCGAGCGTTCGAATCGTCTCGCCGATTGGGCCGTCTCCGGCGATTCGACGAATCTCCGCCAACTCGTCCGCTTTCCAGCGAATCGTCGTTCGCTCTTCCCGCGCCTCGCCCTCCGGAAGCGGCTTGCGTCCGAGTCGAGCGATCAACGCCGCTTCCGCTCGCGCCGTCTCGTCGGCGACCGCGTCGTCGAAAATTTGGCCTAACGTTTTCCCGCGCAAAACTTTCGTCGTCATCGCTTCCACTCCTTTCCGAGAACTGCGTCGGCGGTCTCCTGGTTCGCGTCGGTCAACGTTTGGTAGACGCTTTCAAAAAATTCGTCGTCGTAACGCCGCCCTTCCCGACGCCGTCGAAACTCGGCGAGCAAATCCAAAATCTTTCCGCCGCCCGGAATCTCTTCGCGAATCGCCTTGTTGACGACGACGCGCCCGGTCGAAACGGAACCGTATTTTTCGCGCAATTCGGCAAATCCCATTTTTGTCCTCCGTCCGGTAAAAATTCGAAAAAGAACCGCCGCCCCGCCGAAACGGAACGGCGGCGTCGGTCGGTTATCCGTTATTCAACGCGTTTCCAGACGCGGGTCAAAAGAATAGCGACGCTATCTTCGCCGTCCTCGGTCAGAACAGTCCGCTCGAGTTCGGCGACCTTTTTTCCCGACTCAAACGCTTCCTCGGCTTTCGCTTTGTCGGTCGTTTGAAAAATCGTTTGGTCGTCGTTGTAAACGTATAACAAGTTTCTCGTTTCATTTCTTTCTCCTAAAAGGATGTGAAATCAAACAGGTTGAAACCTTTTCAACCAACGTTTTTATTATACCTTATTTTCGTCGGACGCCAATTAGTCAAGCGCGGTTTTCCCGATTATTTTTGTCGGACGGAAAAGATTTCGGCGCGCCCGCTTCGCTCCGGCTTGTTACTCCGACGCCTCGAACTCGAGCGGAATTGCGGGCAAGTCGGCGCGGTCGCGGCTTTCTCCAATCTATTCCCGGGCGGAAACTCAAGGCGGCGTCTAATTCTCTTTTCAGCGAACGCGATTTCCTCGCCGAGCGTCGTTTAAGCGATTTCTTCCAAACTTGCGCCGACGCTTCTCTCCCAAAGAGTCTTTGTTTCCTCTCGGAAAAACATTTTAACGCTTTCTTAATTCTTGATTCCCCGTTAAAATCGCCCGCTCGCGGCTTCTCTCGACGCGTCGGCAAAGCTGAACGCCCCGCCGTAATTCGGTTGCGAGCCGTTGGTCGGCGTCGTCGGGAGGACGACGAGGTCGTCGTTCCAAACGATATTGGTCTGAACGCCCGCAAAGCGCCGACCGCCCGCTCGGTTCGCCGCGCCGTTGAGTTCGACGATCGGATAACAGATTTCCGGGAAGTCGTCAACAATTAAATCGTTGGCGTCGAGGTCGGCTTTGATCGAATTGAAGGCCGAACGCGCCGCGCTAGCGGTCGCCCCAACAAAAAGGACGTAACGACGGTAGCCGAAGAGCGCCGCCTGCTCGCCGCAAAGGGGCGTCTTCCCAACGCCGCGTTGGCGATGACGACCAAGCGATCGGGCGACCAAGGGCGGTTGCAACGCTCCGGGCGATAATGTTCGCAAAAAAACTTGAACGACGCCCGCGCCTTCTCCCGCGACTCCGGGTCGACGACGGAACTTTTCCTTCGTTGGAGAAGAATCGTTTTTCCGTCCGCGTCGCGGCCTACAAGAACAGGTTTTGTAAGTCGCTCTTCAAAAACCTTTTATGGGAGTTTGATTATGAAAGAACGCACGTTTTACCGTTTCGAAGTTTTCGACGAACATTGCGACTTTGTCGCCCGAACTACGGATCGCAAGTTTGCTAAGCACGTCGTTCCGGAAGGTGTAACCGTCTTCTTAGAGCGTTCCCAAACGGCGACGACTCGCCCGAACGTCGGTTTGCGAATCGTCGAAATCAAGGACGAACTTTTGTTCGAAGAATAACGTAAGCGCCGAGGTCGCCGACGCTCTTTCGGGCCCGGCGGCCTTCCCTTCCTTCTTTGCAAAGGAGAAAAAGCGATGCCGATTAAAGAGTTACGCGAAAAATATGGAAACGTGAAGTATTCGCAAGCGTTGAATCGCGCGATTCGCGAAGAAGCGCCGGGCGGCGCGGCTTTTTTGAACGCGTTGGCGTTGGCGGGCAAATATCGTTACTCGTCGCCGCAAATGGCGCAAATTTGGGACGAAATGACGGTCGCGCATAAAGCGCTACAAGATTACGTCGCGCGACTTTACGACCTCAAAACAACGCAAGGAGACGAGCAAGAATGAACGCTATGGATCGTAAAGTTATCGGCGTAATGCGGCAAGACTACGACCTTTGCGACGGCGCCCTTCAAGCGCGTATCGACGCCGAGTGCGACCGCTATTTGGCGAGCGTCGGCGCTCCGGAACGTTTTTCGAAAGACGCGTCGGCCTACGAGAAAATCGAGGTTCGCAGTTTGCGTAAACGTCGTATCGT
>JAFSDX010000179.1 GCA_017436025.1 Thermoguttaceae bacterium | reverse complement strand
TTTTGTTTTTTTGTGATATGATATAAGCGTCGTTAAGAGAACGACGGTTGCCCTTTGCCGGATTGGCGGAATTGGCAGACGCGATGGATTCAAAATCCATTGCCCGCAAGGGCGTCCCGGTTCGACTCCGGGATCCGGTACTTAACCCCGACGAAACGTTTGTTTTCGTCGGGGTTTTTTTGTCGTCGCGTCGACGGGGAAGCGTTGGAAGGCGCGGCGCCGATTCGACGAGTCGGTCGGGTGCGGCGGGTTGGAGGACGGGGCGAGGGCGAGAACGGCGAGTCGTCGCCCCGATTTTGACGATTGAAACGATTGCGACGGGTTGAAGGAGAAGGTTGGCGCCGTCGTCGGCGAAAAAAAGGGCGGAACGGCAAGAAATGCCTCTCTTTCTTTGGCGCGGGGGTGTTATTTTCGCAAAAATCGATTATAATAAAGAATAGGGGGCGCCGTCGACGCTTGGGGCGGAGAAGGCCCGGGCGCGCCGAACGACGTCGAACGATAACAAGCCGAACTTTGCGAATTTTGTAAAAAGAGACCGAAAATGAAAACGCGCGCCGAAGAATTTGCCGGTTTAACCGTCGCGATGATCACTCCTTTTAAAAACGGCGAGGTCGATTTCGACGCGTTGCAAGAGCAAGTCGAATTTCAAATCGCGGCGGGAACGACGGCGATCGCGCCGACCGGAACGACCGGCGAGAGTCCGACGTTGACGCATCAAGAGCAGCGCGACGTGATCGCCGCGACGGTCAAATTCGCCGCCGGGCGAATCAAGGTGATGGCCGGGACGGGGTCGAACTGCACCGCCGAAGCGTTGGAGTTGACGCGCTTTGCCGAAGAAGCGGGCGCCGACGCCGCGCTCGTCGTCGGGCCGTATTACAACAAGCCGATGCAAGAGGGGATGTACCTGCACTTCAAGGCGGTCGCCGAGTCGGTGGGGCTTCCGATCTGCGTTTACAACATTCCGGGGCGCACCGGGAAGGCGATCGATACCGAAACGATTATCCGTTTGGCGGAGATTAAGAACGTCGCGATGGTGAAAGAAGCGACCGGCTCGATGGACTCCGCGTCGAAGATCGCCGCCGCGACCGATTTGACGATTCTTTCCGGCGACGACAGTCTGACGTTGCCCTTCATGTCGGTCGGGGCGCGCGGCGTCGTTTCGGTTGTCGGCAACTTCGCGCCGAAAGACGTTTCCGCTCTTTGCGCCGCGGTCGACGCCGGAAATCTCGAAGAAGCGCGCCGTTGGCATCAAAAATTGTTCCCGTTGTGCCGCGATATGCTGTCGTTGGCGACGAATCCGATTCCGGTGAAGGCCGCGATGAAGATGCTCGGGCGCGACTCCGGTGAAATGCGCCTCCCGATGACTCCGCTCGACGCGGCGTCCGAGGCGGCGTTGCGCAAAACGCTCGTCGAATACGGCGTCTTGAGCGCGGATTGACGTTGACGTCGGCGACGCAAAAGCGTTAAAATCGGTCGAAACGTTAAAATCGGCGCCGCGGCAAAGTTTTGACGGTGCGAACGGTTGCGACGTAAAAAGCGTTGAAAGCGTTAAAATCGGTCGAAACGTTAAAATTGGCGCCGCGGCAAAGTGTTAACGGCGCGAACGGTTGCGACGTTAAAGCGTTGAAAGCGTTAAAATCGGTCGAAACGTTAAAATCGGCGCCGCGGCAAAGTTTTGACGGCGCGAACGGTTGCGACGTAAAAAGCGTTGAAAGCGTTAAAATTGGCGCCGCGGCAAAGTTTTAACGGCGCGAACGGTTGCGACGTTAAAGCGTTAAAAGCGTTAAAATCGGTCGAAACGTTAAAATCGGCGCCGCGGCAAAGTTTTAACGGCGCGAACGGTTGCGACGTTAAAGCGTTAAAATCGTTTGAGCCGTTAAAGTTGACGCCGCGTTAAGGTTTCGGCGGCGCTTTAGTAATAACGACAAAACTCGGCGAACCGGCTTCAAGCGTCGCGTCGACGAGAAAACGTTGTTTAAGGACGAACGTGTTAAAATAGGGGAACCGCGCGAACTTTGCGGCGGTTGAGCGGGGTTTCTTTTAACGGATTGAGAGAAAACGACGGCGATGATTGTTAAAATTACCGGTAAATTGGTCGCTCTTTACGACGAACGCGCGATTATCGAGGCGCCGCCCTTCGAGTACGAGACGTTGATTCCGGAATTTACCCGACGGCAGCTGCAGAGCGAATTGGGGCAAACGATCTCGCTCCGGACGATCGAGTATCTCGACGGCAACCCGACGCAAGGCCGCTTGGTTCCGCGTCTTATCGGTTTCTTGACCGACGTCGAGCGCGAGTTTTTCGAACTTTTCTGCAGCGTCGACGGCGTCGGCTCGAAGAAGGCGTTGCGCGCGATGGTGCGCCCGGTGCGCGAAGTCGCGGCGGCGATCGAGGAGCAGGACGTCAAATTCCTCTCCGGACTTCCCGGGATCGGCCCGGCGACGGCGGAGCGCATCGTCGCGAAGTTGCGACGCAAGGTTCCGAAGTTCGCGCTGATGGTCGCTCGACCGTCGGAAGGCGGAGCGGGGGGCGCCGAGCAAACGCTCGACGTCGTTTCGGAAACGTTCGAAGCGCTCTTGAGTCTCGGGCACGGCGAGGCCGACGCGCGGCGGTTGATCGACGGCGTTCTTGAAACGAGCAAGAAAAAGTTCAAAGACTCCGCCGAATTGATTCAAGCGATTTACATGAACAGCCGTTAAAGTTTGCGCGACCGTTAAACTTTGTCGTCGGCGACGGTTTTTTGCTTCTCCAATCGGCGGAACCGTTGCGAAACGAGCGTTTTTCGAAACGGACGGGGCGCGGTTGCGTTGGGGCGTCGGCGAAAAAACGTTTTGCCGTTGAGAAATAACGGGGACGCGAACCGAACCGGACGACGGAGAAGCGAGCGAGAAAACGGGACGTTTGCGGAGAATAGAAAAGATTCAATGGCGAGAAAACCGATTTTTA
>JAFSDX010000178.1 GCA_017436025.1 Thermoguttaceae bacterium | reverse complement strand
GCGAAATTTGACCGGCTCAACGGGCGGGGCGGAGGCGAAGGTCGTCGTCGATGTCGCGTTCGGAATCGGCGGAGGCGCGAAATTTGACCGGCTCAACGGGCGGGGCGGAGGCGAAGGTCGTCGTCGATGTCGCGTTCGGAATCGGCGGAGGCGCGAAATTTGACCGGCTCAACGGAGCGGCGGAGGCGATTTTCGTTCGTTGAAAATTTTTTCGAGAAAATGCAAAACGACCCCTTGCGCAAACGCGAATTTCGGGTAGAATAAGCAATGTAACGTTGATTGAGACGTTGCGTTAGGCGTCGTAGCTCAATTGGTTAGAGTCCCGGACTGTCGATCCGGTGGTTGCGGGTTCGAGTCCCGTCGACGTCGCTTAAAAGCCGCGAGACCGAAAGGTTTCGCGGCTTTTTTGTTTCTTGCCGTCGGGGAGACGGGCGGGAACTTAACGCGGTTCGCGACGGAGCGTTCGGAGGGGCGCGGCGTCTGTTTTCAAGCGATTGCTAAGCGCGACGCGGCGTTTGGGCGACGTTAAAGTCGCTGCATTTTCTCTCTTTTCTCGGGAAAAAGAGTTGAAAACGGCGCTTTGCGACGACGGCGTAAAAAGCGGCGGTCGCAAGGACTTTGACGGCGGCCCGTAAAGCGGGAAAAAGACGGAGCGGGACGGGCCCGCGCCCTTGAAAAGCGCCGTCGTTCGTTATATAATAAGGAAAATTTCGGCGTCGGCGAAGCGTTGGCGAGCGCGGCGGCGAGAAGCTGGGTAAGAAGCGAAGAATTTGACGGTCGGCGGTCGGCGGTTTCGGCGTCGACGCGGCCTCGTTATTAATATTAATGAAGGAAAAAACGAAGTGAGCGAAGCGCAAAACGAAAAAAAATTGCCGACGTCGCTGGTGCGAGCGCGGTTGGCCGCGAAAACGATTCTCGACAACAAAGGGAGCGACGTTAAAATCCTCGACCTGCGGGAAGTAACGCAAATGTGCGACTTTTTCGTCGTCGCTTCGGGCGTCAGCCGTCGCCAACTTCACGCGATGAGCGAGGAAATCGACGACGTTTTCGAAAAACAGCTCGGCGATAAACGCCGCCATCTCGAAGGTTACGGCGAAAGTCGTTGGATCGTCCTCGATTACGGCGACGTCCTCGTTCACCTCTTCGAGCCGGAAACCCGCGAGTTTTACGCCCTTGAAGACCTTTGGGGGAAGGGGAAGGACACGCCCCTTGAAGCGGCGCCCGGCGAAGTCGACGTTCCGCCGACCGAGTCGAAAGTCGTTTACTCCGACGATTTTGGCGGCGGCAAAGCGAAATAAGGCAAATTGCGCAATTTAGCCAAGGAGCGCGGCGTCGAACGTCGGGGCGTTTGTCGGTTGGAGCGAATATTGCGGTCGAAGCGAATGTAACGACGGCGCAAAACGGGCGCTTAGGGCGAAAAGCGTCGACGTCGGAATTTGAAAATAACGAAAATAGCGAAGAGAGATAAAATGAACGTGTTGAAAATCATCGCGCAGCGGTTCGGCAAAGCGCTCGAAGCGATCGGCGTCGAGCCGGGCCCCTATTTGGAACTGATTCGCCCGAGTCAGGACGCGAAATTCGGCGACTTCCAAGCGAACCTCGCGATGCCGCTCGGGAAGAAACTGGGGAAAGCGCCGCGCGACGTCGCCGCCGAAGTCGTCGCGAACCTCGACTGGAGCGACTGGTTCGAGGAACCGGAAATCGCCGGGCCGGGCTTCATTAATCTTAAGGTGAAATCGGAGCGTTTGGCCGAAACGCTGCAAAAAGCGGCGACCGACGAGCGTCTCGGCGTCGAAAAAACGGCGTCGCCGCGCCGCGTCGTTCTCGACTACTCGGCGCCGAACGTCGCGAAACCGCTGCACGTCGGGCACATCCGCTCGACGATGATCGGGAACTCGCTCGCCCGCGTCCACCGCTTCCTCGGGCACGACGTGATCGCCGACAACCACCTCGGCGACTGGGGCACGCAGTTCGGGATGATTATTTACGGCTTCCGCAACTTCTTAGATCGAGCCGCTTACGACGCCGACCCGGTCAACGAACTCGCGCGACTTTACCGCCTGACGCGCCAACTCGTCGACTACCGCGGGGCGAAGAAGGAACTCCCGACCGCCGAAACGCTCCTCGACGCGGCGAAAAAAGCGGTCGAAGCGCAAGTCGCGAAGGTCGCCGAAGCGAAGGCCGCCGCCGACGCCGACGGAACGAAAGAAGCGAAAGACGCGCTGAAAAAAGCGAACAAAGAGCGCGACCGTTTGGCGAAATTGCTCGACGCGGCGCAAGAAAAACTCGACTCCGTCGTCGGGAAGATCGCCGGCGTCGAAGGGAATCCGGAGATCGCGAAACTCGCCGAAGGGCGCGAAAATATCGGCGAAGCGGTCTTGGAAGAAACGTCGAAGTTGCATCACGGCGACGAGGAAAACCGCGCGCTTTGGAAAGAGTTTATGCCGCGTTGCATCGCCGAAGTCGACAAAATTTACGAACGCCTCCAAGTGCAGTTCGACGAAACGCTCGGCGAAAGTTTCTACAACGACCGCCTCGGCCCGTTGGTCGACCGCCTGAAGAAGATGGGCGTCGCTCGCGAAACCGACGGCGCGATCGGCGTTTTCCTCGCCGGAGACGACGTCCCGATGTTGATTCAAAAGCGCGACGGCGGCTTCCTTTACGCGACGACCGACTTGGCGACGCTCGAATATCGTCGCGATAAATTCGCGCCGGACGCGATTCTTTACGTCGTCGACTTCCGCCAATCGCGCCACTTCGAACAGCTCTTCGCCGCCGCCGATTTCATCGGAATGGGGAACGTCGAGCTGACGCACGTCAAGTTCGGGACGGTTCTCGGCGACGACGGGCGTCCGTTCAAGACGCGGGCCGGCGACGCGGTCGGGTTGAAGTCGCTCCTCGACGAAGCGGAAGCGCGGGCGCTGGCCGTTTTGGAAGCGAACGACGCGAACCGTCCGGAAGCGGAGCGTCTCTCGGACGACGAAAAGCGCGAAACGGCGCGACGCGTCGGGATCGGCGCCCTCGTTTACGCCGACCTTTCGCAAAACCGCGAAAGCGATTACGTTTTCAGTTACGATAAAATGCTCGCGATGAACGGCAACACGGCGACTTATATGCAGTACGCTTACGCTCGCGTCCGTTCGATTTTCGCTCGCGGCGGCGTCGACGTCGAAGCGTTGCGGAAGGAGTTCGCCGACGGAACGCGAACGCTTGTTCTCGCCGCGCCGGAGGAACGGGCCCTCGCGCTCGAACTCTCGAAGTTCGAAGGCGCGCTCGAAAACGTCCTCCGCGACTACCGCCCGAACCAGTTGACGACGTATCTTTACGAACTCGCCAACCGTTATTCGGCGTTCTTCGAAAAATGCCCGGTTTTGAAGGCGGACGACGAAAACGTCAAGGCGAACCGCTTGCTCCTCTGCGACCTAACCGCGCGGACGATTCGCAAGGGGCTCGAGTTGCTCGGGATTCAAACGGTCGAACGTATGTAAAGTTTGACGGTCGAACCGTTTTTGACGGCGCGGGAAACGCCGCTCGGCTTCTTGATTTTGGACGGGAAGCGGGGCGGCGTCGACGGCGTTTGTCATTAATATTAATAAGGGCGAAATCGCGGTCGGTCGACGGCGGTTTCGGTCGATTCGTTTTTTCCGGCGCGTCGTTGGAGCGCGTCAAGATTTTTGATTTCGGTTTGATAAAGGAAACGATTCGATGAAAAAGATTTTTGCGTTTTTATTCGCGGCGGTCGTCGCGGCGACGAGCGTTTCGGTTTTGCGCGCTCAAGAACCGGTCGACGTGAAGCCGACCGTCGACGCCGGGTTCGCTTGGTTCGACGCGACCCAATGGCCGGTCGAAAACAAGTGTTGGAACGACGTCGACCGTTACTTCGCGCGGTTCCCGGCTCGCGCTAAGGACAAGGTTACCGGCGCCGTTTGGAATCTGTCGCAACATTCGGCGGGGGAAGTCGTTCGTTTCCGCACCGACGCGACCGAAATCAAAGTCCGTTACAACCTCTATTCCGGCGGTCTCGCGATGGCGCATATGCCGGCGACCGGCGTTTCCGGGCTCGACCTTTACGCGTTCGACGACGTTTCGAAACGTTGGCTTTGGGTCTCCTGCACGAAGCCGTCGAAAAAAGAAGCGACGGAAACTTGGATTTCCGGAATGGAAGCTAAGGAACGCGATTACTTGGTTTACCTCCCGCTGTACAACGGCGTCGACGCGCTCTCGATCGGCGTTCCGGAAGGCGCGAAGTTTACCGCTCTTTCGCCGCGAACCGACAAAAAACCGATCGTTTATTACGGCACCTCGATCGCGCACGGCGGTTGCGCGTCGCGTCCGGGAATGGCGTACACGGCGATTTTGAGCCGCCGCATCGACTATCCGGTCGTCAACCTCGGCTTTTCCGGCTCGGCGAAGATGGAACCGGCGATCGCGGAGCTGATGGCGGAAGTCGACGCGGAAGTTTACGTCGTCGACGCGTTGCCGAACATGACGCCGGAACTCGTCGCCGAACGCGCGCTTCCGTTTTTGAAGATTTTGCGGGAAAAACGCCCGAACACGCCGATTCTGCTCGTCGAAGACCGCTGTATGTCGAACACCTGGATTCGCCCGGAACGTCAAGACTTCCATCGCCGCAACCAAGCGGAATTGAAGAAAGTTTTCGACGAATTGAAGCCGAACGACCCGAACCTTTATTACCTCGGCTGCGAGAATCTGCTCGGCGAGAATCTCGACTTCGACGGAACCGTCGACGCGTCGCATCCGAACGATCTCGGTATGTATCGCCAAACGGACGCGCTGGAAGCGGCGTTGCGCCCGATTTTGGACGGCCTTAAGAAGTAAATTAAGGGGCGATTCGGAAGGTCGATTTCGACGGCGCCGTCGCCGCGCGGCGCCCGAACGATTGGGGACGTCCGCCAAACGGACGCGCTGGAAGCGGCGTTGCGCCCGATTTTGGACGGCTTGAAGAAGTAAGTTTTGGCTTCGAGTTGGAAAGTCGACTTCGCGGCGCCGTCGACGCGCGGCGCCCGAACGACCTCGGTATGTACCGCCAAACGGACGCGCTGGAAGCGGCGTTGCGCCCGATTTTGGACGGCTTGAAGAAGTAAGGCTAAGACGCTTGGCGTCGAGCGGAGCGCCGATTTTGCCGTCGGCGTTTCCATTGTTTGAGAAAACGTTCGGAAAGACGAATCGGAGCTTTCAAACGTCGGGCGCCGTCGGCGTTTCGGCGATTTAAAAAGGTTGAGTAAAATGGAGAAAGTGGGCGTTTTGGCGGGTTGGCGGCGGTGGACGAGCGTTTGCGTCGCGGCGTCGGCGGTCGCGTTCGTTTTTTCCGCGACGAACGCTTGGGCGGCGAGAGCGACGAACGGCGTGCGCGTAATGTCGTTCAATATTCACGTCGCGAACAATAAAGACGACGAAACTAATTGGGATCGGCGCAAGGAAACGCTCGTCGACGCGATCAAGGAGAGCGATCCGGATTTGCTCGGCGTTCAAGAGGCTCTTCCTCGGCAGATGGATTACTTGAACGAGACGCTGACCGAGTACGCGTCGTTCGGCGTCGGGCGAACCGACGGCAAACGCAAGGGCGAGTTTACCGCGATCTTTTATAAAAAGGAGAAGTTCGAACTCCTCGACTCCGGAACGTTTTGGCTAAGTCCGACGCCGGAGAAGCCGGGAAGAGGTTGGGACGCCGCCTACGCCCGTATTTTAACTTGGGGGAAATTCCGCTCGCTGAAAACGAAAAAAGAGTTTGTTTACGCGAACACGCACCTCGACAACGCCGGCAAAGTCGCTCGACTCGAAAGCGCGAAAATGATTTTGAGCAAATTCGGCGAAATGGTCGGCGACAAAGCGCCCTTTTTCGTTACCGGCGATTTCAACTGCGACGAAAACTCCGAGCCGTACCGACTTCTGACGACCTCGGGACTTTACGACGCCGGGAAAATCGCGAAAACTTGCAAAATCGCGCAACCGCGCACTTTCAATAATTATTGTCGCATTCCGGTGGAAAAGGGGAAAATTATCGACTTCGTGTTCGTGAATAGCAAATGCGACGTCTTGAAGTTCGAAATCAATCCCGACCTGCACCGCGATCCGAAAACCCGCAAAAAACGTCCGGCGAGCGACCATAACTCGGTCGTCGCGACGTTGCGTTTCGTCGACTGAGCGGCGGAGTTTGACTGATTTAAGATTTTTAACGCGTCGGCGCTCCCGTTGCGTCGGCGCGACGATAAAATAGGTAAAACGAAAGGAATTTTACGATGCGTTTGACCTCTTGGACGAGCGTTTGCGCGGCGTTGTTGGCCGTCGCGTCCGTTTTTACTTCGACGAATCTTCGCGCCGACGAACCGGTCGACGGTTTGCGCGTGATGTCGTTCAATATCCGCGTCGCGAACGACGGCGACGGCGAAAACAAATGGGATCTCCGCAAGGAAACGCTGGTCGACGTCGTGCGCGGCGACGATCCACACCTCCTCGGGCTCCAAGAAGCGACGCCGGTTCAAATGGATTACCTCAACGAAACGCTGACCGAGTACGCGTCGATCGGCGTCGGGCGCGACGACGGCAAACGCAAGGGCGAGCATATGGCGATCTTTTACAAGAAGGACGCGTTCGACCTTCTCGACTCCGGCACCTTCTGGCTGAGCCAAACCCCGGACAAACCGGGCGTTCGCGGTTGGGACGCCGAGTGCAACCGCACCGTTACTTGGGGTAAATTCCGTTGCAAAAAGACCGGTAAAGAATTCGCGTACGCGAACACGCACTTCGATCACGTCGGGACGATCGCCCGCAAGGAAAGCTCGAAGCTGATTATGCGCAAACTGAACGAAATCATCGGCTCCGACGCCCCGTATTTCGTTACCGGCGACTTCAACGTTACCGACAAATCGGAAGCGTACCGCGTGATGACGACCGGCGTCGACGATATTCCGGGCCTCAAAGACGCCAATAAAGTCGCGAAAGTCCGCGATATCGCCCAACCGCGCACGTTCCATAACTTTATGCGCATTCCGGTCGAGCGCGGGAACATCATCGACTTCGTTTTCGTCAACGGCAAGTGCGTCGTCGAAAAGTTCGAGATCAACGCCGACCTGCACAAAGACCCGAAAACCGGCAAAGAACGTCCGGCGAGCGACCATAACTCGATTATGGCGACCCTTACTTTTGTCGATTGAGCAGTTTAACCGGTAAAGTCGACGTATTTTGAAGAGCGCGGCGGCGGAAACGTCGCGCTCTTTTCCATTGGCGACGGTTGAAACGTCGATAATTGTCGCGTTGTTTGGTTTTGGGAACGGCGCGAGGTTTTGGTTTTCTATTAAGTTTTTGGACGCCGGAATCGTCGAAAGCGAACGGCGGCGTTCGCGTCGCGGGCGAGGAGAGCGGTTGTGTTGAATTTAACGATGGAAACGCCCGTCGCGGCGCAAGCGGTCGTCGTTTTTCTGTTCGGAACAATTTTGGCGGCGGCGGCGAACTATTTTGTCGACCGTTTCGGTTGGACGCCGCGTTACCGCTCCCCTTGGCGGCGAATTCCCGGGAATGTCGCGGCGCCGAAACGACGTTGGACGGCGCGGATTCCGGTCGTCGGTTGGCTCGAAACGGCGCGTTTGCGTTTCGGGAAAACGGAAAACGTCGCGGAAAACGCGAAAACGTCGCGGAAACGAGGCGGAAAGTCGGGCGGCGACGCGACGGCGTTCGACTTTTCGGCGCTTCCCGGTTGGGAGAGCCGATTCTTTTGGTTGCGTCCTTTGATTGTCGAAGCGGTTTTCGCAGTTTTGTTGACTTGGCGTTTTTGCGTTTTGACCGACGGCGTCGCTTCCGACGCGGAGGCGGGGCGCGCGCTCGTTTTTTGGGGCGCCGAGACGATTTTTTATTGGTTGGCGCTCTGCATGACGCTGGTCGACTTTGACGATTATATCATTCCGGACGCGGCGGTGATTCCGGGCGCGGTCGTCGGGCTAACGCTTGCGGCGATTTTTCCGTTTTTGACGGTCGCGCCGGTCGCTTGGCCGCTCGATTTAACCGGCGCGGCGACGACGAACGACGTTTTTCTTTTCGCGGCGGTTTTGAGCGAGCGTTGCGGTTGGGACGCGTCGCCCGGCGTCGTTCGCGGGTTGGTCGGAGCGGGAATCGCGGCGATTTGGACGTTTTGGGCGTTCGCGCTTCTTGAGCGGCGCTTCCCGGCGCGTCGACTCGGCGTTCGGAAGGCGGCGGCGATCTTTTGCCGTCGACTGCGCCGCTCGACGCTAACCCCAATTATCGCGGTAATTTGGACGCTTGGGTTGATTGGAATCGCCGTTGTCGTCGGGAGCGACGGAAGCGTCGAAACGCTCGGTTCGATTTCGCCGACCGGCGGCGGTTTGGGGACGAGGACGACGTTCGACCGGGCGCTTTCGCCGTCGGGCGGGTTGGCGAACGCGGCGTTCGGGCTCTTCGTCGGCGCGACGATTATTTGGGCGGTGCGGATTATCGGGCGTTCGGCGCTCGGCGTCGAGGCGATGGGGTTTGGCGACGTCGCGGCGCTCGGCGTTATCGGGGCGTTCGTCGGTTGGCAAGGCGCGGTCGTCGCGTTCTTCGTCGCGCCGTTTTTCGGGCTTGTTTTTGGATTTTTGAAGCGCTTTTCCGATAAGACGCCGGAAATCCCGTACGGGCCGTTTCTTTGCGGCGGCGCGGTCGTTTATTTAGCGCGTCGCGAGCAATTCGACGCTTATTTAGCGCCGTTTTTTTCTGATCCGCTTTTTCTCGCCGGGTTGGCGGTCGTCGGTTTCGCGCTCCTTTGGGCGTTGTTGGCGGCGTTGCGCGTCGCGAAAAGTTGGGCGCGTCGCGATTGAAAAGCGCTTGGAAATTCGCGTCGAAGTCAAAAGAACGGAACCGCTCGAACGACTCGAACGGTTCGCGAGGAAGGCGAGAGCGCCGCGCGTCGAAGGAAAAGGGCGGCGTTTTTACTTTAGCGCTCGAGCGGCGATTTGGGCGCGTTTTTTCTCGACGGTTTCGCGGAGAAGCGTTTCCCAAGCGTCCCAAACGCGAGACGCTTCGTACTTTTCGACCGATTTTTTGGCGTTGGCGCCGAAGCGTCGCCGGAGTTCCTTCGATTCGATCAACGTTTTGAGTTTTTGGGCGAAGTCGTCGACGTCGGTCGCGAGGAAGCCGTTTTCGCCGTCGACGATTAGCTCGTTGACCGACGGCGCGTATGCGAAGCCGACGGCGGGAAGACCGAGCGACTGCGCCTCGGTCAAGGCGAGACTAAAGCCTTCCGACGGCGACGGAAAGGCGACGATATCGCTTTTCAGCAGTTCTTCTTTGACGTTTTGCGTCGTCGGGTGAAGGAAGACGCGGTTCTCTAAATTGAGTTCGGAAATCGTCTTTTCGAGCCGCCGTCCGTACGCCGGTTTCGGGTAGGAGTCGCCGTAAAAATGGAGCGTCCAGTCGGGGCAAGCGTCGGCGATTTTCGCGAACGCTTCGATCGCGACGTGTTGGCGTTTGATCTGTTCGTCCAAACGCGCGACGTAAATAATTCGCGGGGAACCGGCCCGTTCGCGTTCGTCGACGTCGACGCTTTCGGCGAATTGCGGAACAATATTCGGAATGGCGACGATTTCGGTCGAGCAAACGGAGCGCATCGGTTCGATAAAAGACGGAAGCAACGTTTGGACGACGTCGCAACGGTTCAAGAGAGGACAAAGCTCTTCAAAAATTTGAAAAAATAGATTGGGCGCAAAATGAACCATTTGAATCGTCGCAAAATTAGTTTCGCAACGATTCAAAAAAAGAGCTTGAACGTCGGTGGGGAAAAAAGAAACGACGACGTCGGGACGAAAGGCGAGCAACGCCCTATCGATTTTTCTTTTGAGTATTTTCGATTTTACCATTGGCCTAAAATCTAAGAAAATAGGCGCTAAAAATGTTTTGGATAGCGGACGGGTGATTTCGCGCCAAATTTTCGCCGCGACGAGCGACGGAGAAAAAAACTTTATTGCGCGTAAATTGAATAGCGAAACGCTTGATTTGATCGGGAAAACGAACGGTTCGCCGACGGGATCGTCGTGAATCGCGCCGACTTTGAAGCCGCGTCGCGCAAACTCGTCGGCAAATTCGCTAAAAATCTTTTCGCCTCCTCCGACGAGAGTCGTTAAATGTCCGTTTTTTAGTAAAAGGAGAATTCTCATTGCGAAGTATTCTTGAATTTAAAATTTTAATAAATAAACGACGCGCGAACGGTTGGGAGGGATTTAACGTTTTTAAAGACGGTGGGAGCGGCGCTTTTCGACGATTTCGCGAAGGAGCGTTTCCCAAGCGTTCCAAACTTTGGAGGCTTCGTACTTTTCGACCGATTTTTTGGCGTTGGCGCCGAATTGTCGCCGGAGTTCTTTCGAGTCGATCAGCGTTTTGAGTTTTTGGGCGAAATCGTCGACGTCGACCGCGAGGAAACCGTTTTCGCCGTCGATAATCAATTCGTTAACGGCGGGCGCGTCGGCGAATCCGACGGCGGGCAAGCCGAGGGACAACGCTTCGCCGAGCGCGAGTCCGAAACCCTCGAACGACGACGGAAAGGCGAGAATATCGCTTTTTAAGAGTTCCGCTTTAATATTGAGCGTCGACGGACGAAGGAAGACGCGGTCGTTTAGTCGAAGTTCGGCGATTCGCGCTTGGAGACGGGTTCGGTATTTGTCGCCGCCGTCTTCGTCGCCGTAAAAATGGAGCGTCCAATCGGGGCAAGCGTCGGCGATTTTTGCAAACGCTTCGATCGCAAGGATTTGCCGCTTTTGCAACATGTCCAAGCGCGCCGGGAAAACGATTCGCGGCGAACCGGCGCGCTCGCGTTCGTCGACGTCGACGCTTTCGGCGAACCGCGGAACGACGTTCGGAATCGAAACGACCGGCGGCGAACAAACGGCTTGGAGCGGAGGCGCGAAGGACGGCAACAGCGTTTGAACGACGTCGCAACGGTTCAGCAACGCGCGAAGTTCGTCGAGCGGAAGCTCGTTGAGGAACCAGTCGGGGGAACCGTGCGACATTTGAACCGTCGCAAAGTCGACGCGGGGACGGCGATGGAAAAAGGCTTGCGCGTCGTCGGGAGCGAACAAAACGACGACGTCCGGGCGAAAGCGGCTTAACGTCGCGTCGATTTGAGCTTTAAGGCTTTTTCTTTTCAACGCCGGAATAAAATCGGGGAAAAGCGGCGCTAAAAACGTTTTGCGCATCGGACGCGTTATTTCCCGCCAAATTTTCGCCGCGACGAACGCCGGAGCGCGACGGGAGGATGTTCGCAAATTGAAAAGCCGAACTCGCGAGTCGACCGGGAAGACGAAGGGCGCGTCGTCGGGCGCGTTGTACGCGGCGCCGACTTCGCATCCCCGCCGCGTAAATTCGTTGGCGAACTCGGCGTAAACTTTTTCGGCGCCGCCGACGGTGGTCGTCAACCGTTCGTGATTAACGAAAAGTAAAATTTTCATTGTTTTTCCCGTTTTAAAAGAGCGAACGAGCCCAATCTAAAGTACGCGACGCCGACAATAAAATTACCGTTTATCGTCGAATTTTTCTCTTTTTTTCTCGTTTTTCTTTTTCTCGACGGTTTCGCGGAGGAGCGTTTCCCAAGCGTCCCAAACGCGAGACGCTTCGTACTTTTCGACCGATTTTTTGGCGTTGGCGCCGAAGCGTCGCCGGAGTTCCTTCGAGTCGATCAGCGTTTTGAGCTTTTGGGCGAAGTCGTCGACGTCGGTCGCGAGGAAACCGTTTTCGCCGTCGACGATTAGCTCGTTGACCGCGGGCGCGTCGGCGAACCCGACGGCGGGAAGACCGGCGGAAAACGCTTCGCCGAGCGCGAGTCCGAAACCCTCGAACGACGACGGAAACGCGAAAATATCGCTCTTTAGCAACTCCTCCTTGACTTGGCGCGTCGACGGATGAATAAAGACGCGGTCGTTTAATTGGAGTCGAGCGATTTGCGCGCGGAGTTCGGTTTGATATTTGTCGGTTTGATATTCGTCGCCGTAAAAATGGAGCGTCCAATCGGGGCAAGCGTCGGCGATTTGCGCAAACGCCTCGATCGCAAGGTGTTGCCGCTTTTGGCGTTTGTCGAGACGACCGACGCAAACGAGTCGCGGGGAACCGGCGCGTTCGCGTTCGTCGACGTCGACGCTTTCGGCGAATTGCGGGACGACGTTCGGAATCGCGACGATTTCGGTCGACGTAACGGCGCGAAAGTCGGGGGTAAAGGAGGGAAGTAAAATTTGCAACGCGTCGCAACGGTCGAGCGTTTCGGTTAGTTCGTTTGCCGACGCGGCTTCGCGACAAAAAATAAACGCCGGGTTGTGCGCCATTTGAACCGTCGCGAACTCGACGGCGCGACGATTGTGCAAAAGCGCTTTCGCGTCGGCGAAGAAAAATGTAACAACAACGTCGGGCCGGAAAGCGTCGAGAACCGCGTCGAGGCGAGGTTTGAGTCTTTGAAGTTTTAACGACGGGACGAAATTAGGGAAAAACGGCGCTAAAAACGTTTTACGCAACGGACGCGTAACTTCGCGCCAAATTTTCGCCGCAAGATATGTCGGAGAAATGGACGGTTTGGCGTAAATATTGAAAAGCGGCGTCTTAGGGTTGATCGGGAAAATCGGCGGCGCGTCGCCTTCGTCGTTGTACGCGGCGCCGACTTCGAACCCGCGTCGCGTAAATTCGTTGGCGAATTCGGCGTATACTTTTTCGACGCCGCCGACGGTGTTGGTCAAACGGCCGTGATTGACGAAAAGTAAAATTTTCATTATCTTCTCCTAATTCGCTATTTCTTGTGATGTAACGAACCGAACTCGCCCTTGAAAGCGAAATTATCGTCGGGAATCGGCGTTTTGCGCGCGTTTTTTCTCGACGGTTTCGCGAACGAGGGTTTCCCAAGCGTCCCAAACTTTGGAGGCTTCGTACTTTTCGACCGATTTTTTGGCGTTGGCGCCGAATTGTCGCCGGAGTTCTTTCGAGTCGATCAGCGTTTTGAGTTTTTGGGCGAAGTCGTCGACGTCGGTCGCGAGGAAACCGTTTTCGCCGTCGATAATCAGCTCGTTGACGGCGGGCGCGTCGGCGAACCCGACGGCGGGCAGTCCGGCGGAAAACGCTTCGGCCAAGGCGAGGCCGAAACCCTCGAACGCCGACGGAAAAGCGAAAATATCGCTCCGCGCCAACTCTTCGCGAACGTTCGGGGTAGAATCTTGGACGAAAACGCGATTTTGTAATTCTAAACGGGCGATCAAACGTTCGAGGAAACGACGATAACGTCCGCGTTTGTAATCGGTTCCGAAAAAGCAGAGCGTCCAATCGGGAACGTCCGCCGCAATTTGGGCGAACGCTTCGATCGCAAGGTGTTGCCGTTTCGACTTTTTGTGCAGGCGTCCGACGCAAATAATTCGCGGAGAACCGGCTTGTTCGCGTCGCTCGACGTCGACGCTTTCCTCAAATTGCGGAACGACGTTGGGAAGAACCGCGATTTCGGTCGAGCAAAGAGAACGAACGCGCGGAACGAAATTTTTCATCAAGACCTGAACGAGGTCGCAACGTTCGAGGGTTTCGCGGTCTTCTCGCGTCGGCGCCGGAATCGATTGGCTCGGAACGTTGTGCAACATTTGAATCGTCGCGAAATCGGTCGTCGGACGGTCGAAAAAGAGCGTTTTTGCGTCTTCGATGAAAAACGTAACGACGACGTCCGGGCGAAAGTCGTTCAAAACGGCGTCGATTTTCGGTCGCGCGACTCGACGTTTCAACAACCGATAAAAATCGGGGAATATCGGCGCAAACGGCGTTTTGCGGAGCGGTTTGGAAATTTCGCGCCAACATTTCGCCGCTAAAAGACGCGCGGATTCGCGGCCCGAGCCGTTCAAGTTGAAAAGACGGACTTTCGCGTCGATAGGGTAAACGGGCGGACGGGCCGCGACGTCGTTGTACATCGCGGCGACTTCGAAACCGCGTTTGACAAATTCGTTCGCGAAATTGCAAAATACTTTTTCGGCGCCGCCGACGGTGTTGGTAACTCGTCCGTTGCCGTTAAAGAGTAAAATTTTCATTGGAACCGGTTCCTTAACGCGCGAGTCGGCAAACGAGAGGAATCAAAGGGAAGGGATAAAAAAGGTAAAATGGGGCGAATAAATGGAAAGGAGGGAATAAAGGGAAGGGGGAAAATGAAAAAAAGGGACGGGCGAGGAAAACGCGAACGACGAAACGCGAGGAGGTCGGCGTTTTTTAAGCGGCGCGTTTTTTCTCGACGGCTTCGCGAAGGAGTTTTTCCCAAGCGTCCCAAACTTTGGAGGCTTCGTACTTTTCGACCGATTTTTTGGCGTTGGCGCCGAAGCGTCGCCGGAGTTCTTTCGAATCGATCAGCGTTTTGAGTTTTTGGGCGAAGTCGTCGACGTCGCGAGCGAGGAAACCGTTTTCGCCGTCGACGATTAACTCGTTGACCGACGGCGCGTCGGCGAACCCGACGACAGGCAAGCCGAGCGACTGCGCTTCGGTCAGCGCGAGGCTAAAGCCTTCGAACGCCGACGGAAAGGCGACGATATCGCTTGCGAGCAACTCTTGAACGATCGCCGGCGTGGAATCTTGAATAAAAACGCGACCGTCGAGTTTTCGTTTTTGAATTAATTTTTCGAGGCGAGATCGGTAGGCGCCGCCTGAATAATCGCTTCCGAAAAAGTGAAGATTCCAACCGGGCGCGTCCTCGGCGATTTTCGCAAACGCTTCGATCGCAAGATGTTGCCGCTTCGACTTCGCGTCTAATCGAGCGGCGAAAACGACGCGCGGCGAGCCGGTTTTCTCGCGTTCGTCGACGTCGACGCTTTCGGCGAATTGCGGAACGACGTTCGGAATCGCGACAATTTCGGTCGAACATTGGGCGCGAATCGCCGGGATAAAACTCGGCAATAGCGCCTGAACGGCGTCGCAACGGTCGAGCGCGGGACCGTTTTCTCGTTGCCAACTTGGGATTGAAATCCAAGGGACGTTGTGCGCCATCAGAATCGTCGCAAAATCGTTCGTCGGACGTTCAAAAAAGAGCGTTTTAAGTTCTTCGGTGAAAAACGCGACGACAACGTCCGGGCGAAACGCTTGCAAGGCGCCGTCGATTCGCGGTTTAAGGAGCCGACGACGTTGATTGAGGTAAAAATCGGGGAATAACGGCGCTAAAAACGTTTTTCGGAAGGGCCGCGTCGCTTCGCGCCAAATTTTTGCCGCTAACGCGGTCGTTCGGGGAACTTCGGGACCGTTTAAGTTGAAAAGTTGGACGCGCGGGTCGAGAGCGTTGGTCGAGGAAAGGTCGGTTTTGTCGTTGTGCGTCGCCGCGACGACGTGTCCGCGCCGAACAAATTCGTTGGCGAAATTGCAAAAAACCTTTTCTGTGCCGCCGAAATTATCGGTCAAACGTTTGTTGAGCAAAAGTAAAATTTTCATCTTAACGAACTTAAAAGGACGGGCGACGAGGCGGTTTCCAATGGGCGCGACGATTCGATTAAAGGGCGCGAAACGTCGGTTACTCGACGGCGGAGGACGCGACGTTTTCTTTAACGAAACCGTTCGGCGTTCGAATTTGTTTCGTTTTGCGAATTTCGGCGCGAATTTGGCGATTTTTTTCGATCGACTCCCGCGTCGCGTAAGGACGCTTGTGATCGAGGTGAAGGGCGACGAGCGAATAACGGAGTTGCTTCCCGCGAACGCCGAGGTTCGCAAGCCGTTCGCCGAATTCGCGGTCGAGTCCGCCGTAACGCATTTCTTCGTTAAAACCGTTGACCCGATAAATATCGTCTTTCCAACAGGAGCTGTCGCAACCGTTCCAAGTGGCGCGCGTCGGCGTCGACCAATTCAAAACGGCGGCGAGGAACGGCGAATCGACGACTTTCGGCGCGGAAAACAAACGCTTTTTGAGGCCGCGTTCGCGGAGCCAACGGAGCGAAAAGCAACGGCCCGACTCAACGTCGTCGCGGGTTAAGGCGCGGCTTAAGTCGAGCGGCAACTTGACGTAACCGCCGGAAACGAACCAACCGCGTCGAGCGGCGCGGTAGTGCGTCTCGACGAGATCGGGGCGCGCGACGCAGTCTTGGTCGGTAAAAATCAAATATTCCGATTCCGCGGCTTCGACGGCGAGATTCAAAACGCGACACTTTTGAAAACCGTCGTCCGGAATCCAAACGCGTTTGATATGGGCGCCCGATTCGGCGCGAACGCGGTCGATTAGGGCGCCGGTTTCGTCGCCGGAACCGTCGTCGGCAATCAAAATTTCGAGCGGAAAACGGTCGAAACGTTGATTAAGGCAACCCCAAAGCGTTTTTTCAAGCCAAGCGGGATTGTTGTACGTCGAAATAACGACGGCGATCGAACGCGGGCGTTCGGCGAGAGCGGCGCGTCGGCGAGACGGCGGGAAGTTTTGCAACATTGCGTCCCGTAAAGACGTTAAAATCGGTAAACGCATCGCGGCTCCTTGGGGTTGACGGCGGGCGCGGCGCCCCAAAATTGGCAACGCGCCTAATTATACTAATTGGAACGATTATACGGACGTTCAAGAACGACGTCAACCTCAAAAAACGAATTTTCGGCGCCGCGAAGAAAAACGCGAGTCGGGCGAACGACGAGGCGGCCCGGGACGCGTCCGCCGCGTCCGTTCGAGAGGGTCGATTCGTAAACGAAGCGTTCGGCGGTCGAGTCGGGGGAGAGCGCGACGCCGTATTCTCGTCGCATAAAACGGAGCAAGCGACGATAATCGCCCGTTTGACCCGAAAATTCGATTCGGCGCTCGGTCGTCGCGTCGAAGTAGCAAGCGAAAACGCCGGTTAAGTCGTCGGTCGCGTCGCCGGTCGAAATCGCGACGCGGTATCCGACGAGGCCGTCGTCCGTCGCGACCGCGTCGACTCGCGGCCAAGTCGCGACGAGCCAAGCCGGGGAATGCCCGAAACGGAAGAGTTCCTCGAAGCGTCGCGGCGTCGCGGCGTCGCGGCGAAAGGAGGCGGTCGCGTCGGAGGCGAAGGGCGCCGAGGAATCGGAGGGCGCGAAACGAGACTCGGCGAAGCGCGCGAACGACGAACGCTCTTCCGGGGACGAAAGCGGAACGAAACGGGAAGACGACGAAGCGGAAAGGTCGTCGAAACGGGCGTCGCTTCCGAACGTCGCGGCGTCGGCGGCGAACGACGCGTTAAAATCGGTTTGACCGTTAAAATCGGGCGAGCGTTCCGAAGTCGAACGAGCGTTTTCGTTCCAAGCGTCGTAAGGCGCGCTTGGGTAATTTCGCGTTGTCGCGACGTTGCCGACGTTGCCGAAAGCGTCGTCGGACGGAGCGGAGCGCGAAGCGGCGACGTCGACGGGGGCGGACGAAGAAGACTGCAAAAAACGAAAGGGCCAAAAGGAGCGCGATTGCGGAACCGACGCGTTCGCCGCCGTCGGCGACGGCTCCAACGGCGCGACGAGTCGACCGGAATCGACGATCATTTTGGGAACGGTAAAGGCGACGAAGGCGAAAAATAGGTATTTTAGGGCGGAAAGTAAGCGCGTTTTCATCGGGCGAGCGTCGTTTCTAACGTTGAGGCGGGGAAGGAAAAGCGGGGAACGACGTTAGAAAGGTCGACCGACGAACGGCGAAAATCGCGTTCCTTGTCGAGCGTCCGAGTTTCCGACCGACGCGGGGCGTTTTTGACGGGGCGCGCCGAAAAAAAAGGGGGAAATAAAGTAAAGAAAAAGAAAAAGGGGGGAATGAGGAAAAAGGCGAAGAACGATAAAACGGGGGAGACGGAGCGGTTGGGAAAAATGGCGAAAAAGACGCGACGGAGCGGTTTGCGTAAAAAGGGGGAGCGCGAAAAGACCGCGTCGACGAAAAAAGGAAAATGGCGCGAATCGGCGAAGAAACGCGTTTTTGCCCTAGCGTTCGAACGGAAAATTTGATACGATGCGCAAGGTCGTCGTTCGAAGGCGGCCGCGTCGCGCGTCGAACGCTTGAAGAGTTTAACGGTAAAAGGGATAATAACGGCAAAATGGTTCGTCGTTGGAGAAAAACGTCGGTCGGCGCGTCGTCGCTTGCGCTTGCGGTCGCTTGGGGAGCGGTCGTTTGCGTCGGCGTCGGCGCCGGGTGCCGCAACGTTCCGTTTTACCGAATGACGAGCAAAGCGTCGAAAAGTTTGCCGCTCAGCCGCGAGGGAATCGTCGCGTTCGAACGGGGCGATCTCTTGCTCGCCGAGGAAAATTTGCGCAAGGCGGTCGAGCTAAACGACTCCGACGTCGAGACTTGCCGTTATTATGCGGAGACGCTTTGGCGGCTCGGCAAGCGAGACGACGCGATCGCGGTTTTGGAGGCGGCGGCGGAAAAGCGGGCGACGCTCGACGTCGAGGAGTCGCTTTATCGGTCGCTCGGCGAAAAAGCGCTCGAACGAAATCGACCGGAGGACGCGGCGCGTTGGGCGAATAAAATCGTCGATTTGACGCCGAAAAGCGCCGTCGGTTGGGAACTGCGCGGAAAGGCGGCGCGTCGACTCGGGCGACCGGAAGAGGCGCTCGAAAATTTTCAGCGAGCGGCGCATTTCGCGACGGACGACCGGGCCGTCCTGCGGGAAATCGCGACGATTCAAAACGAAATCGGCGATTTCGACGCGGGGCTCGCGACTTGGCAACACTTGGAACGGCTTTATCCGACGAACCGCGAACCGGCGGAAGTCTTTGCGGGACAAGGGGAAGCGTATTGCGGTCTCGGGCTCGCCGTCGAAGCGGAGGAGTCGTTCGCGATCGCGGCGGCGACCGCGCCGGACGTCGTCGAATATCGGCGGCGCTTGGCGGAAACTCGACTGGCTCGGGGGGAAATCGACGGCGCGTTGGCGGCGCTCGGCGAAGCGTCGGCGCGCGACCCGAACGACCCGGCGATTCGCGAATTATGGGCGCGAGCGTTGCAAATGCGGCAAACGGCGAGCGTTCAAGGCGCGATTTCCCGTTAACGTCGCGAGAATCGGCGAAAAACGACGTTTGACCGGATTGGGTAAATTGGGGGAACGGCGCGACGCCGGTAAAATGCGGCGGCGGGATGTTTTGCGGCGAGTCGGCGCGTTTTGACGGCGGCGACGTTTGCGTCGCGTCGAAACGCCAATCTTTTTGAAATTTTTGTCCGCAAGCTCTTGAAAATCGCGGGCGACTCTGTTTTAATGAGAAAATCGGCGGTTCGGCTTGAAAATTTTCCGTCGAGCCGGCGCGTCGACGTTCGGCTTGACGAGTTGAGCCGAGCCGGGCCTTCGTCGCGGCGCGACGGGGGGAAAACGGCGATTTTCTCAATATTATTAATGGCGATTTTGTCAATATTATTAATAGAGCGTTCGACGATGAAGCGATCCGGCGTTGGATCGAGTTGAACGCAAGGGGGCGCCGACCGTTTTTTTCGCGGGAAAGCGACTTCCGCTCTTGCTCCTGCGCTTTGTTTTCCGTTTTTTTTTGAGGTTCACCGATGAAACGTTCGATTTTGCGTTCCTCCGTCGCGACGTTTGCGCTCGGCGCCGTCGTCGGGGCGGCTCTTTCCGTTCAAGCCGACGAAGCGAAAAAAGTCGTTAAAAATCCCGAATTCGAAAAAATCGTTATTTTCGAAGGATACCGCAGCGAAGGCGCGGCGTTCGGCGACTTCAACAAAGACGGCGTCGTCGACGTCCTTTCCGGACATTATTGGTACGCCGGGCCGGATTTCAAAAAAGAATACAAAATTTACGAAGGGGACGCGAAATACGACCCGGAAGGGTACTCGAACTCCTTCGTTAACTTCGTCGAAGACCTGAACGGCGACGGTTGGGACGACTTCGTCCTCTGCCCGCACCCCGGCGTTACCGGGTATTGGTACGAAAATCCGAAGGGGGAAGACCGCCTTTGGACGGCGCACGAGTCGACGATCGAACTCGGGAACGAGTCGCAGGCTTGGGAAGACGTCGACGGCGACGGAACGAAAGAACTCGTTTTCAACCGCAACAACTGGTACGGGATCGCGTTCCCGAACCGCGGCGCCAACGCGAACGAGCCTTGGAAATTCCTCGCGGTTTCGAACGAAAATCCGAAATATCAACGTTATTTCCACGGGAACGGCGTCGGCGACATTAACGGCGACGGGCGCCTCGACCTCCTCGAAATGGACGGTTGGTGGGAGCAGCCGGAAGACTTGAACGCCGTTCCGTGGAAATTTCACGAGTTCAAATTCGCGGACGCGCCGTCGAACATGCTCGTCGCGGACTTCAACGGCGACGGCTTGAACGACGTCTTTACCGCTTGGCACTGCCATCTTTACGGGCTCGTCTGCTGGATTCAAAAGCGCGACGCTTCGGGCGCGATCTCCTTCGACGCGCAATGGCTGATTCCGAAAGAACCGGCGGACGACTTCTACCCGAAAATGAGCCAGCTCCACTCGATGGCGTTGGCCGACTTCAACGGCGACGGCGTCCAAGACGTCGTTACCGGGAAGCGTTGGTGGGCGCACGGTTCGAAGGGCGACGTCGGCACGAACGACCCGGCGCTCCTGATTTGGTGGGAAACGAAACGCGGCGCCGACGGGAAAGTCGAGTTTGTCGCGCACGAGATCGACAATAACTCCGGCGTCGGGACGCAAGTTACCGCCGAAGACGTCAACGGCGACGGCGTCGCGGATATTTTGGTCGGGAACAAAAAAGGCGTTTTCCTCTTCCTGACGAAATAACGTCAAATTAAGTAAATAGCGCGGCGATTTTGCGTTTTCGACCGCTTTTCCGGCGTCGTTCTTCGAGCGGCGTCGGGAACGCGGTCGGGAGCGTTTCGTCGCGACGTAATAAAAGCGGCGGCGACGCCGAAGGGGACGGGCGCGAACTCGGCGAACGAGGGCGCGGCGGCTCGTTTTCTTTTTGAAACGTTTTGAAAAGGTGTTTTGATGACAAATTTCCTCTTTGCGCAAGCGGCGAGCGCTTTCGGCAACGGCGCCGACGTTCTCGTCTTTTTTGCGTTTTTGGCGGCGGTCGCTTTCGTCGCGTTCGGTATGAGCCGCAACTCCGGCGGAGACAGCGAATCGTACTTCTTGGCCGGTCGCGGTTTGAAGTGGTGGCTGATCGGTTTTTCGCTCATCGCGGCGAACATTTCGGCCGAACAATTCGTCGGGATGTCCGGCCAAGCGGCGGACTACATCGGCTTGGCGGTCGCGAGTTACGAATGGATCGCGGCGCTTTCGTTGGTTATCGTCGCGTTTTTCTTCCTGCCTCGCTTCCTGAAAGCCGGGATTTACACGATTCCGGAATATTTGGAAACGCGGTACAATAAGTCGGCGCGTTCGATTATGTCGATTATGATGATGATTATGCTCGTCGCGGTTAACATCACGGTCGTTACGTTCGCCGGCGCGAAGGCTTACGCCGTCTTCTTCGACGGCGCGTCGGTCGGCGGCGTCGCGCTCGACCTGACCTTCTTCTGCTGGGTCATCGGGATTTTCGCGGCGCTTTACATTTTCGCGGGCGGTTTGAAGGCTTGCGCTTGGGCGGACTTGCTCCAAGGTTCGGCGCTGATTTTGGCCGGCGCGGTCGTCCTCTTCTTCTCGCTGAAAGCGTTGGGGAGCGCCGATATTGGCTCGCTCGCCGCCGGAAGCGCGGACGCCGTTTCGAAATTGACCGCCGATATGGGCGCTTGGGAACGCTTCTCGACCCTCAACGCCGACAAACTCCGCATGAACCTCCCGAGTTGGGACTTGGTTCTTCCGGTTACCGCGTTGATTTTCGCGATTTGGATTCCGAACCTTTATTATTGGGGCCTCAACCAATACATCATTCAACGCACCTTGGGCGCGAAGTCGCTCGGCGAAGGCCAAAAAGGTCTCGTTTTCGCCGCGTTTATGAAGCTCTTGATTCCGTTCATCGTCATCTTCCCGGGGATGATCGCGCTGAACCTCTTTAGCGGCGATATGAAAGCGAACGCCGAAAAAGCGTCCGCGACCGAAATGGCGCGCTTCGAAGAAGTCAAAGCGAACCCGACGTCCGACGCGACGCTCTTCTCGTTCAACCGCAGCTTCGCGCTGACCTATCCGGAAAAAGCCGACGAAATCCTTGCGTTCAACGCCGCCGCGTCCGGCGTCAACCTCGACGAAGCGGTCGCCGCCGCGAAAGAAGCGGGCAAAATCAACGACGGGATGAAAGACGAAGAAATGCGCGTCGCGAAACTCGCCGCGATCCAAGCGAAAGCGACGGGCGCGAAAACCGGCCCGATGCTCAACGGTTGCGATTACGACGCCGCGTTCCCGCTCCTGATGGCGAAGGTCGTTCCGACCGGCGGTTTCAAGGGCTTTATGTTGGCCGCGCTCCTCGGCGCCATCGTCAGCTCGGTCGCCGCGATGTTGAACGCCGCGTCGACGATTTTCTCGATGGACATTTACAACGAATACCTCGTTAATAAGAACCTCGACGAAGCGGCGCGCCAAAAGAAACTCGTTTTGGTCGGGCGTATCGCGGTCGTCGCGTTCGTTTTGGTCGGCTGCGTCGTCGCGCCGATGTGGGCGAACCCGAAATTCGGCGGCGTCTTCAAGGCGATCCAAGAGTTCCAAGGGTATATTTCGCCGGGGATCTTCGCCGCGTTCGTCGTCGGTTTCTGGATGAAGAAAGCGCCGAACTCCTACGGCGCGATCGCGTTGATCGCTTGCCCGATTCTTTACGGCGCGTTGGCGACGTTTGTTCCGTCGCTCGACTTCCTGAATCGAATGGCGGTTACGTTCGGCGTTTTGATCGCGTTGGCGGTCGTTATGTCGATCGTCTGCCCGCGCAAAGAAGCGTTTGTCCAAGCGACCGACGAAAGCAAGGCCGAGTTCCTGAAGGAATCGAAGGGCGCGAAGATCGGCGGTTGGGTCGTCGTCGCGCTGACGGTCGTCCTCTACCTGATTTACTGGGATTACGACCTGCCGATGTTCTAATCGAACGGCGTAAAACTTGCGCTTAACGCGTTTCGACGGCGCGTCGCGACGAAGCGGCGCTCCCGTCGAACGTCGGCGAAGCGGAAGAAATCTGAAACGAAAAATCGCTCGACGGGCGCGGGGGAGACTCCGCGTCGCGGTCGAGCGATTTTTTTGACGGAGCGGGGCGAACCGCCGGTTTGATTGCTGCAACGAAAAACGTCGTCCGGTCGTTAAGACTTGGACGGCGTTTTTCGTTTTCGCGGGGAGAGCGAACGGCGAAACTTCGACGAAACTTCAACGGCGTTCGCTAAACGTCGCGGTTAAGCAAACGTTGCGATTAAAGGAGTTCTTTGCGCAGCTCGGCGCCCGATTTCGGCGAAAGGTAGGCCGGTGGAACGTCGAGGAGCGTTTTGCAACCGCGAACGCCCTCGGCGTTGAGTCGGTAGGCGGCGCGAGCGCAAGCGACCAAAACGGACGACGTAAATTCCGGGTTTGAGTCGAGTTTCAGCGAATATTCGACGACGTGCTTGTGTTCGCCGTTCCAGCCGGTCTTCCCGGAGCGGACGACGAAACCGCCGTGCGGAATGCCGGAATGGTCGCGCTTCAACTCTTCCGCCGAAATGAAATGAACGATCGTGTCGTAATCGGCGAAGTAGTTCGGCATCGTCTTGATTTCGCGCTCGATTCGCTCCAAGTCGGCGCCTTCTTTCGCGACGACGAAACATTCGCGCAGGTGCTTTTCGCGAGTCGTCAACGTCGGGTTCGAGCCGCTTCGGGCCGCCGCCAACGCGTCGTCGAGCGGAATCGTGTACTGCTTCGCGTCCAAAACGCCGTCGACTCGGCGAATCGCGTCGGAGTGCCCTTGACTGACGCCGCGTCCCCAGAACGTGTAGTCGACGCCGTCCGGGAGGATCGCGCCGCCGTAAAGTCGAGCGAGCGAGAACATACCGGGGTCCCAACCGCAGGAGATCAGCGCGACCTTGCCGCTTGCTTGCGCGGCGGCGTCGACCGCGGCGAAGTGTTCCGGAATCTTGGCGTGCGTGTCGAAGCTGTCGACGACGTTGAAGAGGCGCGCCAGTTCCGGCGTTTGTTTCGGCAAGTCGGTCGCGCTTCCGCCGCAAAGGATAAGAACGTCGATTTCGTCTTGCATTTCGTCGATTTTGTCGACCGAGTAAACGCCGACGCCTTCGGTCAAGATTTTGACCGTTTCCGGCGGACGACGGGTGAACGCGGCGACGAGCGTCATGTCGGGATTTTGCTTGACGGCGCATTCGACGCCGCGGCCGAGGTTACCGTATCCAACGATTCCAATTCTGATCTGCATCTTTCGGGCTCCATTAACGAGCGTGTAAGACGGACGCTCGCCCGGGCCGCGACGGCCGGGCGTTCCGCGTTTCCGTCGACGCCGTCATTATAACGCGTTTTGCGAAAATTTCTAGAAAGGGCGACCAAAAAAATAAAAAAGACCCTCCAAACGCCGTCCGGCAAAGGAAAGAAAAAGAAAGATGGGGAAAGCGGGGAAAATGGGAGGAAAACGACGCCAAGACGCGGAAATCGGGGCGTTTTGCGGCGCCGCGTCAAAAAAAATTGGAAAAAAATAAGAAAAAGGGAAAAAAGGAGAAAAAAAAACTTGACGCCCGCGCTTGCGACATAATATAATACGGGTAATGCGGCGTCGGGTAGTATTGTGAAAAAGGCCGCCGACGCGACGGAGCGAAGTCAACGAGTAAAAGGAGACCTGCGATGAGAATGCGACAAAGCGAAGAACGGTTCCGCGGCGTCGGGTCGGGGAACGAACGAACGGCGCGCGAACGAGCGCAACTCGGCGTCGCGATTTTTCCCAACCGACGGAATCGAAGCGTTTGCGTCGCTTTGCTGGGGGCGGCGTTCGTATTTGGCGGTTGGGCGGCGTTCGACGCGGCGAGCGTTCGAGCGGCGGACGAGCCGACGGTCGCGGCGGACTTTGCGACGCTTGCGCCGACCCCGGAGGCCGCGTTTGAATATATCAAGGAGCCGGGGGGCGCGACGATTACCGGCGTTCGCGAGGCGGGCCGGACGTCGACGACGCTTTACATTCCGAAGGAAATCGGCGGAAGTCCGGTGCGAAAAATCGCGTCGAACGCTTTCGCGGGACTCGACCGCCTCGAAGCGTTGTACGTCGATACGTTTATTAGCGAAATGGGCGAGCGCGCGTTCGCCGACTGCGTCTCGTTGAAAACCGTTCGATTCGGCTTGCGCGAATCGACCGTCGGGCCCGAGGCGTTCGCCGGTTGCTTGGCGCTCGAAACGTTCGACGTCGCCGGGGTTTATCGAATCGGAGCGGGCGCGTTCGCCGGATGCCGGAGTCTCTTGGCGTTCGAGAATAGCGCGGAGCAAAACCGACGTTGGCGAATCGTCGACGGTCTCTTATTGTCGCAAGACGGGCGAACGTTGGTCGCTTGTCCGAGCGCTCAAAAGGGGGTTATCGTTCCGGACGGCGTCGTTTCGATCGCTCCCGGCGCGTTTTCCGGCGGCGCGCTCGAGACGGTCGTTCTTCCGCGTTCGCTCGAAAGTATTGGAGAAAAAGCGTTTGCGAATTGCGACGCGTTGAACTCGGTTTATTCGCTTGTCGGCCCTCCGGAGGCGGCGCTTGAAACGATCGGGCCCGAGGCGTTCGCTTCGTGCGGCGCGCTCGAGCGGTTCGACTGGCCGAAAAACTTGCAAAACGTCGAAAAAGGCGCGTTTCAAGATTGCAAGTCGCTGGAATCGGCGGCGATTGAAAGCGTTCGAAAAATCGGCGAGCGGGCGTTTTCCGGTTGCTCGAAGTTGGCGACGCTGAAACTGCCGAGCGGAACTCGCGAAATCGGAGCGTTTGCGTTCGCCGGAACTGCGTTGACGTCGTTCCGACTGCCGCGCGACCTCGAAACGTTGACCGCTTGGGCGCTCGACGGGCTCGCGCTCGAAAGCGTCGCGGTCGAAGAGGGGAGTCGAACGTTTAAAATCGTCGACGGCGCCGTTTTAAGCGCCGACGGGAAAACGCTTTATTATCGACCGTCGAAAGCGTCGGGAACGAGCTGGAAGATTCCGGAAGGCGTTCGCGTCGTCGTTCGCGGCGCTCTCGACGACAATGTGTCGCTTGTCGCCGTCGAAATACCCGAGGGCGTCGAAATAATCGGCTCCGGCGCGTTTAGCGGGTGCTTGGCGCTCCAAAAACTCGCGATTCCGGCGAGCGTTCGTCGAATCGACGACCGTTTCGCGGGATGCGACGCGTTGGAAACGTTCGAGGTCGCCGAGGGAAACCCGGCGTATCGAAGCGACGACGGCGCGTTGTTAAGTAAAGACGGCAAAACGCTTTATCGAATCGCTCGCGAGGGCGGCGCCGGAATGTTGAAAACCGCCGCTTATTGGGGCGGACGCGAGACGAAGCGCGTTATTCCCGAGGGCGTCGAGCGGATCGCCGCGGGCGCCGTCGGCGACGACCGCCTGATGACGAGCGTTGAAATCCCGGCGTCGGTCAAGCGAATCGACGCCGGAGCGTTCGGCGTTTGCGACCGCTTGTCGTCGCTGACGATTCCGGCGAGCGTCGAGCGGCTCGACGAGCGTTTCGAAGGTTGCGACGCGCTTGCTGAGTTCGACGTCGCGGCGGGAAATCGGAATTATCGCGACTCTTTTGGCGCGTTGCTAAGTAAAGACGGCAAAACGTATTACAGCTTTATCGGCAAGGGCCTTTGGACGCGCCCGAACGCCCTAGCGCCGAATTTCGTCTTCGAGACGACCGTTCCGAAGGGCGTTCAAACGATCAAGCAAAACGCGTTCGCCGGCGCTTGGCAAATGGAGAAAGTCGTTTTGCCGCAATCGCTTAGAACGATCGAACGTTCGGCGTTTTCCGGAGCGACCTCGTTAACGAGCGTAACGATTCCGGCGGGCGTCGAGAAAATCGAAAAAGGCGCGTTCGTCGGGGCGCCGCTCCGCGAGGTCGTGTTGGAGTCGAGTTCCGCAACGTTCGATAAATCGGCGTTTACGACGAACCCGAGCGCGCTGACGATTCGCGTCGCCGAGGAAACGCTCGAACGTGAAAAAGCCGCCGCCGAGGCGCAAAAGGCCGCCGAGGAAGCGAAAAAAGCCGCCGAAAAAACCGCGCAAGAGACGTTCCAATGGGAAGTTAGCGCGGGCGGCGCCGCGACGATTACCGGCGTTCGCGACAAAACGGCGACGTCGCTTAACATTCCGGAAACGCTCGACGGCGCGCCGGTTACGGATATCGGAATGGACGCTTGCTCGAACCTTTGGCGACTGAAAAAGGTTCGAATCGGCGCGAACGTCGAGCGAATTAACGGCGCGTTCCGCAACTGCGTAAACCTTGAAAGCGTCGAGTTTCCGCCGGCGTCGGACGGAAGCGGCGAGTCGAAGTTGCACGCGATTCTGAACGGGGGCTTTGAAGGCTGTTCGTCGCTGAAAAAGTTCGCGGCGCCCGTTTCGCTCGTTAGCTTATTTCCGAGGTCGTTTTCCGGTTGTTCGGCGCTCGAAACGGTCGAGTTGAGCCCGCGCACTCGGGAAATCGGGCAGGACGCGTTTAGGAACTGCTCGGCCTTGCGCGAAATCAATATCCCGGAAAGCGACGGAGATTTATATATCGCCGACTCCGCCTTTAACGGTTGCGACGCCTTGACTTCGTTCGACGCGCCGCGCCAACTTTGCGGGTTGAGTCCGAACGCGTTCGGCGAACTGGAGCGTCCGTTCCAATTCAAGTTGCACCCCGACTCCAAAGCGTTGCGAAACGTCAACGGAATGATTTTAAGTCGCGACGGAAAAACGATTTGCGCTTATTTCGGCCCGAAAACCGGCGAACTGGTTATTCCGGAGGGCGTCGAGCGGCTCGGGCAGGTGTTCGGTTCGATTTCTAAAGGCGCCGACTTCGAAACGATTCGTTTGCCGAAGAGTTTGCGCGTAATTTATCGACAAGCGTTTATGCTAAGCAAGTCGTTGAAAAGAGTCGAGTTACCGCCGGACTCCGCGCTCGAAGAGATCGGCGACAGCGCGTTTCGCGGGTGCGAGGCGCTCGAATCGTTTACTTGGCCCAAAACGTTGAAAACAATTGGAAATTCGGCGTTTAGCCGCTGTCGACTCCAAGAGTTCGTCGGCGGCCCGGCGTTGGAAAAGATCGACGCGTACGCGTTTTCGGATTGCGAAACGTTGACGAAAATCGAATTGCCGAGCGGCTTGCGCGAAATTGGAAACGGCGCGTTTTCCGAGTGCGGCGCGACGTCGATTAAAATTCCGGCGAGCGTTCAAATCGTTGGAGAAACGGCGTTTACGATGGGAGCGCTTGAAAAGTTCGAGGTCGAGGAGGGGAGCGAAACGCTGAAAGTCGTCGACGGCGCGCTCCTGTCGAAAGACGGAAAATCGTTGCGCCGCGTCCCGTCGGCGTTGAAATTGACGTCGTACAAGATTCCGGACGGCGTCGAAATTATCGAACGCGCCGCGCTCGGCGGGAACGTAACCCTCGAATCGGTCGAGATTCCGGCGACGGTGAAGACGATCGGGCCGAACGCGTTTTACCGTTGCGTCGCGCTGAAAAAACTCTCGATTCCGGCAAGCGTCGAGAAAATGGACGGCGCGTTCAACCGTTGCGACGGTTTGGAACAATTCGAAGTCGACCCGAAGAATCCCGTTTATAAAAGCGTAAACGGAGGGTTGCTAAGCGCCGACGGTAAAACGTTTTACAAGATTCTCGCCGTCGAGCGCGACGCCGAGGCCGAAGCGAAAGCCGCCGCCGAAATCGCCGCGACCGAAGGCGTCGACGCCAAAACGTCGAAGCCGATTTACAAGAATCCCGTTTACCGCGTTCCGGACGGCGTCGAAACGATCGTTTCGTCCGCGTTTTCCGACGAAGTAGGGATGCGCAACGCCTTTACGGAAATCGTTCTGCCGGAAAGCGTTAAGGAAATCGGGGGGAACGCGTTTGCGCGTTGCAAACGGCTCGAAAAAGCGTTGATTCCGAAAAACGTCGCGAAAATTAGCGGCGGCGCGTTCAAATATTGCGACGCGTTGAAAACGATTGAAATTTCTCCGGAAAACCCGAATTATCGACTCGAAAACGGTCTTCTTTTAAGTAAAGACGGCAAAACGTTTTACGAAGCGCTCGTCGACTGCGGCGAAACCGTTTTGAAAATTCCGGACGGCGTCGAAGGAATCGCGAAAACTTGGGTTTGGTCGGCCTTTGAAAGCGGGCCGACTTACGCGGAAGTCGTTTTGCCGGAAACTCTTACGTCGCTCGGAGAGGGCTCTTTTAACAATTGGGAAAACCTAACGTCGATTACGATTCCGAAGAACGTGAAGAAGATTGAGGCGCGCGCTTTTTGCAACTGCCCGAATCTTGCGGAAGTCGTTTTGCAATCGCGAGATACGTTGGCGGACGCCGAAGCGTTTTACAATTACCCGGAGGGCCCGAAGCCGAAAATTCGCGTCGAAGACGACAAACCGGCGCAAGAACAGGTCGCCGAAGAGCCCGAAACGTCGCAAGCGCCGCAAAATTCGGAGCTTAAAGGGAACCAAGCCGCCGTCGACGGCGACGTTTCGGACGCGTTCGAATGGCGGGAGGTGCGACAAGACGAAGTTTGGATTTTGGGCGTTCGCGACAAAAAAGCGACGTCGGTCGTTATCCCGAAAACGCTCGGCGGGGCGCCGGTCAAAACGATCGGAAGCCAAGTATTCGCCGGAATGCGCGAGCTGAAAACGGTTCGTCTTCCGAAGTATCTTGAAACGATCGAATTGGCGGCGTTCGACGGTTGTGTAAAACTTGAAAATATTGAGTTTGCGAAGGACGAGAACGGCGGCGTCGCGTCGAATTTGCAAAGAATTAAAGCGTTGGCGTTCCGGGGGTGCGTTTCGTTGAAGTCGTTCGCGGCGCCCGATTCGCTCGTTGAGATTGGCGCGAGCGCGTTCCTCGGTTGCTCGGCGCTTGAAACGGCGACGGCGGGTAAAAATTTGGAAAAAATCGAGGTGGGAGCGTTCGACAATTGCGGCGCTTTAAAACGCGTCGATTGTTCGAGTTGCGAAAAATTAACGCAAATCGCAAACAACGCGTTCGCTAATTGCGGCGCCTTGTCGACGTTCGACGCTCCGAAGTCGTTGCGTCTTGTCGCTGGAAACGCTTTTGGCAATCGAACGACGCCCTTTAATTTCAACGTTCACCCGGAAAGCGCGTTTTTGAAAACGGTCGACGGTTGCGTCGTAACCGAGCCCGATAATCGACTTATCGCGTATTTCGGCGAGCGGAGCGGCGAACTTGTCGTCCCGGACGGCGTCGAAGAGATCGGCCCCGAGGTTTTTAGCGGCGCGGGCTTTGAAACGGTTCGTTTTCCGAAAAGTTTACGTCGTGTCAACAACTTTGCGTTCGCGGGTTGCGGAGAGCTGAAAAACGTTGAAATTCCTGAGGATAGCGCGCTCAAACACGTCGGCGCTCGTTCGTTTTTTAATTGCAAAGCGCTGGAAACGTTCGCTTGGCCGAAGTCGCTGAAGCAAATCGGCGAGTATGCGTTCGATGGTTGCGCTGCGCTTAAATCGTTGACCGGAGCGACTTCGCTCGAACGAATCGGCGATTCCGCGTTCGCGAATTGCAAGGCGTTGGCGACGGTCGAACTGCCGAGCGGCTTGCGCGAGATCGGGCCTTGCGCGTTCCTAAACGACGAGTTTACGTCGATTAAGATTCCGGCGAGCGTCAAAGTTCTCGGCCCGGCCGGCGTTGCGTGTACGGGACTCGAAAAAATCGAAGTCGAGGAAGGGAACGAAATCTTGAAAGTCGTCGACGGCGCGCTCCTGTCGAAAGACGGAAAGACGTTGCACCGCCTGCCGCCGGCCTTGAAAACGACGTCGTACAAGATTCCGGACGGCGTCGAAATCGTCGGACGCTCCGCGCTCGGCGGGAACGTAACGCTCGAAACGGTCGAACTTCCGGCGTCGGTAACGACGATCCAGCGAGACGCGTTTTACCGTTGCGAACGGTTGAAGGCGATCGCGATTCCGGCGAAAACCGAGCAAATCGACAAGGACGCGTTCGTATTTTGCGACGCCTTGGAACGTTTCGAAGTCGACCCGGACAACGCCGTTTATAAAAGCGAAAACGGCGCGCTGTTAAGTAAAGACGGCAAAACGTTTTACGGCGTCGTCGCCGTCGAGCGCGACCCGAGCGCCGAACCGCTCGTCGTCGAACCGAAGAACGAGGACGAGGAACCGCGTTCGGTCGCCGCGTACAAGAGTTACGTTTACCGCGTTCCGGACGGCGTTACAACGATTAGCAATGGCGCGTTTTACGACTCGAGAAGAACGCGCAACGCTTTTAAAGAAATCGTTTTGCCGGAAGGACTTACCGTTGTTGGCGCGAACGTTTTTAACACTTGCGAACGCCTCGAAACGATTCGCGTTCCGGCGAGCGTAACTCACCTCGGGTCTTGGACGACCGTTTTGTCGCCCGACTCGACCCCTTCCGCGCCTTTCCCGCAATTAGTTTTTGCTTCGAATCGCGCCCTGAAGACGTTTGAAGTCGCGCCGGAAAGCAAGACGTATCGCTCCGAAGACGGTATGTTGTTAAGCGCCGACGGGAAAATATGTTACGCCGTTTGCGCGAACAAAGATAGAAGCGTTTGGAAGGTTCCGGACGGCGTCGTTCGGTTGGCGTCCGCGGCGACGAAAGCGACGGAAATCGTTTTGCCGGAAAGCCTTGAACGCGTTTCGACCAATACTTTTCGCGATTGCGAGAATTTGACCTCGATTACGATTCCGAAAAACGTGCGACAAATTGAAGCGGAAGCGTTTTACAATTGCCCGCGACTTGCGGAAGTCGTTCTAAAATCGAGCGATACCGTTTATTTCCCCAACTCGTTTGTCAAGGTCGCGCCGAATTTGACAATTCGCGTCGAGGAAAATGAACCGGCGAAAGAAAACGCCGAAACGCCGACGGCGCCGCAAGTTAACGCGGTCGACCCGGCGAACGCGCCGCAAGCGAAAACGGCGCAAGCGAAAGCGGTCGAACCGGCGAACGCGGCGCAAGCGAAAACGGTCGAAACGGCGAACGCGGCGCAAGCGAAAACGGTCGAAACGGTGAACGCGGCGCAAGCGAAAACGGTCGAACCGGCGAAGAAAATTGCCGTCGACGTTTCTAAAACGTTGGAGCAGAACGGCTTCGAGTGGCGCGAGGAAAACGACGGCGCGACGATTACCGGCGTCAAGGACGAAACCGCGACGCGTCTCGTTATCCCGGAAACGCTCGGCGGTCTTCCGGTTAAAGCGGTCGGCGACGTCGCGTTCGCCCGAATGAGCGGACTGAAAACCGTTCGAATTTCGCGCAACCTTGAAACGATCGGATGGATGGCATTCGGCGGTTGCGTAAATCTCGAAACGATTGAATTTGCGAAAGACGAAAACGGCGGCGTCGCGTCGCGTTTGCGAGAAATCCGCGCCGAGGCTTTCAAGGGGTGCGCGGCGCTTAAGTCGTTCGCGGCCCCCGATTCGCTCGTTAAATTGGGCGGCGGGGCGTTTTGCAAGTGTCCGTCGCTTGAAACGGCGAAGTTGGGGAAAAGTTTACAAGACGTCGCCAGCCATACGTTCGCTAATTGCGTCGCGCTAAATAACGTCGATACGACGGCTTGCGAAGCGTTAACGTCGATTCAAGAAGACGCGTTTTTGAATTGCGGCGCCTTGTCGTCGTTTGACGCTCCGAAGTCGTTGCGTTACGTTGGCGCGACGGCGTTCGCGGGGCGGTCGACTCCGCTTGCGTTTAACCTCGACCCGGAGAGCGAGTTTTTGAAACTCGTCGACGGTTGCCTTATAACTATTGCCGACGAAGAAGTTAACGATAAACAACTAATCGCGTATTTCGGCGAACGGAGCGGCGAACTCGTCGTTCCGGAGGGCGTCGTTAACGTTTTCATTTCGGCGTTTGCGGGCGCGGACTTCGAAACGGTTCGCTTGCCGAAAAGCGTTCGGATTGTCAACAACGAGGCCTTTAAGGACTGCAAGTCGCTCAAACGCGTTGTTATTCCGGAAGATAGCGAGCTTCAGTCGATCGGGTATAACGCGTTTGGCGGTTGCGCGTCGTTGGAAACGTTCGACTGGCCGAAGTCGCTGAAGGTAATTTGCGCTCGGGCGTTTGGCGGTTGCGAGTCGCTTAAATCGTTTGCCGGAGCGACTTCGGTTGAGGAAATTCGCGATTCCGCGTTCTGGAATTGTCGGTCGTTGGCGACGGTCGAACTGCCGAGCGGATTGCGACAAGTTGGAGCGTTTGCGTTTGGCGACGCCGGATATGAGACGCTTAAAATACCGGCGAGCCTTCAAGTCCTTGGCGAATCGGCGTTTGCGAGTTCGTCGCCGCGCGAAAAATACGAAGTCGAGGAGGGAAGCGAGACGCTGAAAATCGTCGACGGCGCGCTTCTGTCGAAGGACGGGAAGACGTTCTACCGCTTGCCGTCGGGCTTGAACGCGACGTCGCGTAAAGTTCCCGAAGGCGTCGAAGTTATCGAAGACGGCGCGTTTCGCGGGAACGCAACCCTTGAAACGGTTGAGCTTCCGTCGACGTTAAGAGCGATTAAGAAAAACGCGTTTTACCGATGCTTGGCGTTGAAAGAAATTGCGATTCCGGCGAAAACCGGTCAAATCGACGTCGACGCGTTCGCCGGTTGCGACGTGTTGGAGCGCTTTGAAGTCGACCCGAACAACGCCGCTTATAAAAGCGAAAACGGAGCGTTGCTAAGCGCCGACGGTAAGACGTTTTACAAGCTAATCGCCGTCGAGCGCGATCCGAACGCTCCGGCTCTTCTCCATATATCGTCGATAGAGAACGCCGCGTTGCGTTCGGAAACGCCGGGCGAGACCTTGCGTTTTGACGCGTTGCGTCGGGCGTACAGAAGTTTGATTTATCGCGTTCCAGACGGCGTTACAACGATTAGCGACGGCGCGTTTGACGACTCTCGAAAGGCGCGCAACGGATTTAAGGAAATCGTTTTGCCGGAAGGACTTGTCGTTATCGGCGCGAACGCGTTCGGCTCCTGTTCGCGGCTTGAAACGCTTCGGATTCCGGCGAGCGTCGCGCAATTCGGGGCTTCGTCGGCGTTTCCGACGACGACCCTTTTCACCGATTGCGACGCCTTGAAAACGTTCGAAGTCGCGCCGGAAAACAAGACGTTCCGCTCCGAAGACGGCGTTTTGTTAAGCGCCGACGGTTCAAGATTTTACGGCGTTGTCGCGAACAAGAAACGAAGCGTTTTGAAAATTCCGGCGGGCGTCGAACATTTGACGGGAGACCGGAATTTTGGCGACCCGGGCAAGATCGTTTTCCCGGATAGTTTGACTTCGATTCCCCAAGGTAAGTTTAGAAATCTTGCGAACTTAACGACGGCGACGATTTCGAAAAACATTTACCTACTCAACCGTTTCACCTTCGTCGATTGCCCGCGACTTGCCGAAATCGTTCTGCGTTCGCAAACAACGATTTACGAAGACGACGCCTTTCTCCGTTGCGCGCCGAATTTGACGATTCGCGTCGAGGAGAGGGAAGCGCCCGAACCGGCGTTGGAAAACGTTAAGACGGCTCCGCTCGCCGTCGCGTCCGTTTCGCCGACCGTAAACGCGGAAGTTCGGGACGAAGGCGCTTTGATTACAGGGGTTTACGACAAAAACGCGACGACGATCGAAATCCCGGAAACGATTAACGGGCTTCCGACGCGGACGATCGCCGCCAATGCGTTCGCCGAGGCGCCCGAACTGCGAACGGTTCGGATTCCGGCGAGCGTCGAAACGATTGGAATCGGCGCGTTTCGAGGGTGCGTAAAGCTCGAAAAGATCGAGTTTGCGAAAAGCGCGGACGGCAAGAGCGAGTCGGCGTTGAAGACCGTCGGGATGAACGCGTTTTTGGGCTGTCGATCGCTCAAATCGTTCGAGGCGCCCGATTCGCTCGTCCGTATCGTATACGGGGCCTTCGTCGGATGCTCCGCGCTCGAAACGGTTACGTTGGGACAAAACGTCGCCGTTATCGAGTCCGGCGTCTTCGCCGACTGCGCTTCATTGCGTCGCGTCGATCTCTCTAAAGCGAAGAAATTAGAGTACTTCGACGCGAAAGCGTTCGGAGAAACGTTTCCGGATATCGAAATCGTTTATCCCGTCGACCATCCGCGTTTTACGTCCAACGGATTCTTGCTAAGTCAAGACGGTAAAAGGATTAACGCGTATTTAGGGAAGCGGAGCGGCGAAGTCGCGATTCCGGAAGGCGTCGAAAGTATCGAAAACGGCTTCTTTGGGAGACGCTCGGAGATCGAAACGATTCGCTTGCCGAAGAGTTTGCGCTCCGTCGGAGCCCTTTCCTTTTACCGGTGCGAATCGCTGAAACGCGTTGTTATTCCGGAAGATAGCGCGTTGGAAACGATCGGCGCCAACGCGTTTTTGGAGTGTTACGCGTTGGAACGTTTCGATTGGCCGAAGTCGCTGAAAACGATCGGGATATCCGCGTTTGCTTATTGTCGTTCGCTTAAATCGTTTGTCGGAGCTACTTCCGTTCAAAAAATTGAGAATTCGGCGTTTTGCGGCTGCGCGTTGTTGACGGAAGTCGAGTTGCCGAACGGTTTGCTCGAAATCGGGCCGTCGGCGTTCGCGGAATGCGGTTTTACGTCGATCAAAATTCCCGCGAGCGTTCGAGTTATGGGCGACGCGGCGTTGGCGGTTACTCCGCTCAAAACGATCGAGGTCGAGGAGGGGAACGAAGCGGTCAAGGTCGTCGACGGCGCGCTCTTGTCGAAAGACGGCAAGTCGTTTTTCCGCCTCCCGCCGGCGTTGAAATTAAAGGACTTCAAGATTCCGGAGGGCGTCGAAATTATCGAACGCGCCGCGCTCGGCGGGAACGAAACGCTCGAGTCGGTCGAGATTCCGGCGTCGGTAACGACGATCGAACGGAACGCGTTTTATCGCAACTCGTCGCTGACGGAAATCTTTATTCCGGCGAGAGTTGCAGCGCTCGACGACGCGTTCCCGCTTTGCGACGCCTTGGAGCGTTTCGAAGTCGACCCGGAAAACGCCGTTTATAAAAGCGAAAACGGAGCGCTGCTAAGTAAAGACGGTAAAACGTTTTATCGAATCGTCGCCGTCGAGCGCGACCCGAACGGCGCCCCGATAACGCTCGAAGCGGACGAACACGTCTCGAAAGCGACAAAGCGCGACGAGACTTCGCGTTCGATTCCGGCGTATAAAAACGACGTTTACGTCGTTCCGGACGGCGTCGCGACGATCGCGGAAAACGCTTTTAGCGACCTTCGGCGGACGCGCAACGCCTTTACGGAAATCGTTTTGCCGCAAAGCCTTGAACGGATCGAAGCGCGCGCTTTCCAACATTGCTCGCGACTCGAAACGTTGCGGATTCCGGCGAACGTTTCGAGCGTCGGCGATTGCGCGTTTCTCGGTTGCGACGCCTTGAAAACGTTTGAAGTCGCGCCGGAGAATCGCGTTCTGAGCGTTAAGGACGGGTTGATGCTAAGCGACGGCGGCAAAACGTTTTGTTGCGTCGTCGCCGACAAAAACCGTCGCGTTTTGAAATTGCCCGAGGGCGTCGAACGAGCGCAGTCGAACGCGGTCGCGTCGAAAAAATTCGCGGAACTCGTTTTGCCGGAAAGCCTTATCGAAATCAAGGCGAGCGCGTTTGCGAACTGCGAGAATTTGACGAAAGTGGCGATTCCGCAAAACGTTCGTTATATCGGAGGTCGCGCGTTTAGCAATTCGCCGAAATTGGCGGAAATCGTTCTAAAATCGAGCGCGACCAAGTACGAGGCTAACGCGTTTCAAGACGTCGCGCCGAATTGCGAGGTTCGCGTCGACGAAACGCAAACGTCGAAGCCCAAAGACGATACGAACGGCGAAGGAAGCGAGGCGGCGGAAGAACGAACGTTGACGCTTGAAGAAGCGGAGAAAATTTATCGGCTGGCGTTCGAAGGCGGCGAAGCGACGATCGTCGGCGTTATTAATCAGGACGCGCATTCGGTCGTCGTGCCGCGAAAAATCGGCGAATACGCGGTTACGCGAATCGCCGACTCCGCGTTCGCCAATATGCATTACCTTGTCGAAGCGCAACTTCCGTCGACGATTCGCGAAATCGGCGCTTACGCCTTCGTCAACTGCCGCCATTTGGAACAGGTCGTTATTCCGAGCGCGACCGAAAGCGTCGGCGTCGGAGCGTTTACAAATTGTCGCTCCTTGCGAGCGGTCGGCGTTTCGCTGGATAACAAAGCGTTTAAAGTCGTTCGAGGTTCGTTATTAAGTTCGGACGGTAAAACGCTTTACGCTTATCCGACGGCGCGCGTCGTCGACAAAATTTACGAAGTTCCGGAAGGCGTTGAAACGATCGCGCCCAAAGCGTTTGCTTACAATCTTTACGTTAAAGAGGTAAAGTTCCCTTGGACGTTGAAACGTATTGAAAAAGAAGCGTTTGAGGCCTGCGAAGCGTTGGAAGCGGTTCAATTCTTCCCGGTCGTCAACCGTTTGGAAACGATCGGCGAATCGGCGTTCTATCGTTGCCAAGCGTTGAAATCAATTAACTTACCGGACGGGATTCGGCGAATCGAGCGACACGCGTTCGCCGATAGCGGACTCGAAACGGTCGGATTTTACCCGGTCGACCTCGAAGCTAGACCGGGGCTGACTATTGAAACGACCGCGTTTCGCGTTTCGAACTTAACGGCGTTTGAAATTCCGGAAACGTTGCAAAAGCTCGGCTTGCAAGCCGTCGGCTCCTCGCGGAAGATCGCGTTGAAGTTGCCGCCGAATTTGAAAACGCCGATCGGTTGGGCGGACGAAATCGTTTGCGCCGGAATTTCTTCGTTCGAGGTCGACCCGAGTTGCAACATTTACCGCGTCGTCGACGGCGTTTTGCTAAGTAAAGACGGTAAAACGCTTTACCGATACCCGAAAGGGCGCGACGCGAGCGAATACGTCGTTCCGGACGGCGTCGAGACGATCGCGAAATCCGCTTTCGAAGGCGCGTCGTTGCGAACGATTCGGTTGCCGAAAACGCTGAAAACGTTGGAAAGCGGCGCGTTGGCGCGAATCGCCGAACTGGAATCGATCGAAATTCCGGACGGCGTCGAAACTTGCGGCGCGAATCTTTTCGCCGGATGCTCCAAGTTGGCGACGGCGAAGTTGCCGGCGTCGTTGCGAAATTGCGACTTGGCGTCGGCGTTTAACGGGTGTTCGGCGTTGGCGGCGGTCGAGTTGGCTCCCGGTTTTACGCTCGCAAAAACTGTCGACGGAGCGTTGCTAAGTCTCGACGGTTCGACGCTTTATTTTTGTCCGCCGAATAACGGCGCGACAGAGTTTAATATTCCGGAAAGCGTTGTGCGCGTTGGCGACTCGGCGTTTCAACGGCATCGAACCTTGAAGACGGTTCGTTTCTCGAAGAACGTCGAAACGGTCGGCGTCGGCGCGTTTCAGGATTGTAAGTCGTTGGAAACGTTGACGTTGAACGAAGGCTTGATCGCGTTGAAGACGAACGCGTTTTCCGGATGCTCCGCGTTGAAGGCGGTCGACATTCCGAAAAGCGTTCTAAATCTCGGCGGCTCGGCGTTTTGCGGTTGTTCGCGGTTGACGACGGTCAAGATTCCGGCGAAAGCGTCGCGGGTCGAAGGTTCGTTTTGGGGTTGCGCCGCCTTGCGCGCGATCGAAGTCGATCCCGAGAACCCCGAGTACAAGAGCGTCGACGGCGTTTTGTTAAGTAAGGACGGTAGAACGCTTTACGAGTATCCGATGGGGAAGGGCGGCGAAGAGTATCGCGTTCCGGACGGCGTCGTCGAAATCGTTGCGAACGCCTTTAGGGCTGAAGCGAGTACGACGCGACCGAAGAAGATCGTCTTGCCGAACAGCGTGCAAATCGTTAAAATGTCTGCGTTTACGGGGCGCGAAAACTTCGAGGTCGTCGCGTCGGAAGCAACGAAGTTCGGCGATTTCCAAAATCGGAGAAAGTATAAGATAACCGTGCAAAAATAGTCCGGCGACGCGGCGACGCGACGTCGTAAACAAAGCGGTAAAAGAAGCGGTAAAAGAAAACGGCGGCTTGGCGCAAAGGCTAAGTCGCCGTTTTTTAACGGTTGCGAAGCGTCGGAAAAACGCCGTCAGCGACGTTTACTCGGCGTCCAAAGGAAACGGTAATTGAAGCGGCGGTTCGGCGCCGTGTCGCCCGCGGTGCAAAGGGAAATCGGGTCGACCAGCTCCGTCGGATTGTCGCTCCATTTGAAGTCGAGCGCGAGTTGAGCGCCGGTCGCGCCGACGAGACCGCGCGGAACGCGAACGACAAGACGGTTCTTCTCGACGTAATAATCGGTCTTCGCGACTTCCTTCCAAGCGCCGCCGTTTTCGGCGTTTGCGTTCGCAACCCATTGACAAATCGTCGTTTGCGTTTCGTCGACGACGCTCTTGTTAACAAGATAATCGTACCCGAACCAACCGGTTTGCGCGTTTTTGTCCGCGTCGAGGAAGAGGAGCGCCCAGTTCTTGTCGGTCGACGCCGTCCAATCGCTCGCCGCCTCCGCGAAGAAATAAAGGTTCTCCGCGTCGACGCCGACTTTCGCCGTCGTGAAGTCGTTGCGGCCCGTTTGGTCGACGTAACGCAAACCGGCGTAACCCTTTGCGTCGCGCCAAGCGACGTCGCCGACCGTGTCGCGGTACTCGACCGAAAGCGCGTCCCAAGCGGCGAGCGGAGCGGTTTGGTCGAACGAAATTTCGCCGCGGTTCGTCGGAATCGGACGCGCTCCCTTGTAACGCCGGATATTTTGCGCCGTCTGCATATAATAGTTGTCGGTATAGCCGCCCTTCATCGGTTGAACGCAGCGGTTGAACTCGGCGTTGTACTGGTCGACGAAGAAATACGTCGCCTTGTCGCCGCGACGCATAAAGTTCATCGCTTTAAGGACTTCCGGCGTGTGATACTTGCCCGCCGTCCATTCGTTCCAGTCGTTGATGTAAAGGAACTGCGGGTTCGCGGCGAGGGCTTCGTCCCAACGCTCTTGGTAGTAAATCCCGTAACCTTCGGGGTTTTCGACCGTTTTGCCGAGCCAAGGTACGAACGTCGGAACCGGTTCGTCGCGCTCGTCCAGTTGCGGTTCTAACGTCTTGCGCGACCAAGACTTGCCGACCAAGCTCGACGGATGCTGCGCCGGGGTAACCGCCGCTTGTTCGCGGACGCCGTCGTGCGTCGAAACGAGGTCGAGCGGGTTCATATCGCGAACGCGCTTGTCGCCTAAGTCGTACCCGAACGACCATTTATCTTCCGTTCCGACGAAGCGTTCGCCGTTCCATTCATAATAGCCCCACCACATCGCGCGGAGGGTGAAGAAGTCCTTAACCTCTTGCGAATAATCGGAATAGAACTCTTCCGTGTACGCCGGGTCGCCGTAATGCGGGTGATTTTCGTCGGTTTTCGCGGCGGCGTCGTATTTCGGATTGCGCGACTTAATACCGCGACGGTTCGCGTCGACGTCCGGCGTCGGGTTGTAAAGGAGGAGCGGCTTGCCGTCCCAATAGAACCATAAGTCTTGATATTTCGGCGTCTTATAGTAGGCCTCGTAAAGGCTTTCGACGACCGCGATCGACTCGCCGTTGAACGACCAGAAGCAGAATTTCGGGACGCGGTTCCCTTCGTCGCGCATCTTTTGCATCGTCTTGAAGAGGACTTCCCATTCGTCCCAATAGCGGACGGCGTTCGTTACGTCGAGGATAATCAGGTCGACGCCTGCGTCCGCGAGTTGCGACATATCGCGGCGAATGACGTACTCGTCTTGGCTGAGGAAGTAACCGACTTCCGGCTCGCCCCAGTGATAAGAACCGGCGTTGGCCCAAGCCGGATGGTTGGCGTCGAGCCGCGCTTCGGGGTGTTCGCTCAAAATGCGGGTAACGTCGTACTTGAACGGCTCGTCGGGGCCGCCGGGACGCGTCGCTAAGTTCTGCGTGTGCCAAGTGATGTAAAAAATGCCGACGACGCGGCGCTGGTCGTTTTTGACCGGGCCGACTTCTTCGAACGTCGGGGTTTGCCGCCCGAGCGCGTCCGTCGCGACCCAAGTATCGGCGAAGAGGTCGCGCCCGACGTCGGCGCTTTGGTTGTTTTCGGAAAGATAGGCTGTTGGGGCTCTTTGTTGGGAATCGGCGTTTTGCGACGGTTGCGCGGGTTCGGAGGCTTGGGTAAACGACGCGAACGCAAGGGGCGCGGCGGTCAGGAGAGACGCCAACGTCGCCAAGCGAGCGGAGCGCGACGGTCGAAGCGAAGGAAGGGAACGCGACATAAAAACTCCGTTAAAATGCGAAAAATAGGGGGACGGGAAGGACGGCGCAAAAAACGACGGCGGCGCGAAGGGGCGAAAACGTCGAATTTGCGCAAAGGGGAGCGCGCGAAAAAACGCTCCATTTTCCGTTATTATGACGGTCGGCGAGCGGAAAATCAAGCGTTCGAGGAAATTTTTTAAAAATTTTTTGGCGCGGCGCCGATTGTTAAAGTTTCGCTCTTTTGCGCTCCTTGCTTAACCGTCGCGACCGTTCGCCGGAGCGGGAAAAAGTCGGGAAATTTGCGAATTTTCTCGAGTTTGAAGATGTTTTTGCGGACGCTTTCCGATACTATTGGATACGGACGAACGCGCTTCCGACGCGACCGAAACGGCGCTTTTTTGGGCGAAATTTCGGTCGAAAGGTTGAAAATCGTCTTCCCAAGAAGAGGAAAAGTTGGTATCGTGTTCGCAACTGGAACGGACGCCGGAGCGCGTTGGGTTCCGCTTTGCGTCGAAGGTCGGCGCGACGAAGGAAGAACGTTGGTTAAGGGATTTTGGGCAATGGAAGAGCAAGCGACGGCGCCTGCGGCGAACGAAATCGAACAAATTTGGTTCGACTACAAGAGCGATCCGAGCAATTACGAACTGCGCAACGCGTTGATCGAGCGGTATATGCCGATCGTGCGCCGTCGCGCCGAGCGGATTCGGGCGAAGCTGCCGAACGAAATCGAACTCGACGACTTGATTTCCGCCGGTTCGTTCGGGCTCATCGACGCGGTGTCGGCTTACGATCCGGGACGCGGCGTCAAATTCGAAACGTTCTGCATTCCGCGCGTGCAGGGCTCGATGCTCGACGAGTTGCGCTCGCTCGACTGGGCGCCGCGGATGGTGCGCTCGAAAGCGACGAAACTTAACGAAGCGTACAAGGTGCTGGAAGGGAAGTACGGGCGCCGTCCGTCCGAAGAGGAGTTGGCGGAGTTTCTCGAACAACCGCTCGACGAAGTGCGCAAAACGATCGTCGATTCGCACCGCGTCAACGTCGCCAGCTTGGATAAGAAATGGCAAGATCAATCGGGCGACAACGACGTTACCGAGATGGACGTCATTCCGGACAAGCGCGGCGAAGACCCGACCGAGCGCCTCGAACGCGCCGAGCTGATTCGCGTCTGCACGAAGGGGCTCAGCAAAAGCGAACGCTTAATCATTATCCTGTATTACTTTGAAGAGTTGACGATGAAGGAAATCGGCGCGACGCTCGACCTCAGCGAAAGCCGCGTCAGCCAAATGCACTCCGCCATCGTCCAACGAATGAAGAAGCTGAATTATCACCGCCGTTACGAACTGTAATCGACGGGAAAACGCGAGCCGCCGCGAGCGCAAACGTCGAGCGCGCGTCGGTTGCGTTAACGACGCTGCAAACGTTAACAAGCGCAAACGCAAAACGCCGAAAGAGCCGGGAAGTCGAAGAGTCGACGAACGGCTTTTTCGGCGTTGGCGTTTCTTGGGCGACGGCGACAGGGCGGCGAGCCCGGCGTTTCGGCGCGTTTACGGCTCTTTGTCGAAAAGAATTTCGTTCGGATTGTCGCCGCCGAAAATGCGTTTATTAACAGCTTCCGGGCGCCAGTCGAGGCTATATTCTTCCGCGGGAATCGGTTCCGCGCCGGTAAAACCGTTCGCTTCGAACCAGCGCGCAAACCGCTCCGACGTAATGTAAGTTGCGCCAAGACTGCCTTTAAGGGTGAAAATATCGGTTCCGTCCCAAGATTCTTCGTCGACGCACAACCGAGGAAGAACGCGAACGCTGCAAGTAAGACAGTAAGGACATTTCGGTTCGCCGTCTTTATAAAAAACGGTTTCCGAACGGCGATGGTCGACCGTCGCGCGGTTTTCCGCCGCATACGTTAAATAATAAACGGGCGGCTCCGGAAGATTCTTGCGGCGTATTCTGTTGGCTTTCTTGACCTTAACAACGGAAACGGGCCCCGCGAAAGTTAGCCCGGTCAAGCCCGACGCTTCGAACGATTCTTTAAACTTCTCGGAAACCAAGAAGTTCGAGCGCAAAACGACGTCGGCGAACGTCGGCGCGTACAATACCAATTCCGTTTCGTAAGGCGGAACGCGGCGCAGCCCGGCGAACCAACTTCCGCAAACCGGGCAACGCGTCGGCTCTTCCCAATGTTCCGGCGAGCCGTCGCTCGGCTGTTCTTCCATATCCGGATAATCGGAATTTTGAAATTTTTTGTATTCGGGATCGTAAAAAGCCGGCGTTTCCTCCAAAACGTAAAATTTCATCGGAAGTCCTTTCGAAGAAACGTGTTGCGTCGAGAACGCAAGAAAGAAAAAAAGCCAAAAACGGCGAGAAGGGAAAAGCGGCGCCGCGTTCGAGAAAGAACGCGGAACGCGACGCCGCTTAACCGCTTTCCGCAAAAACGTTAAGACGTTAAAAATCGCTTACTTTTGGAACGCCGATTCGACCGGGACGCCGCGCCAAGCCTGCGGTCGCGGAGCGCCGAGCGCCCAAGCGATCGTCGCGGCGACGTCGAAGTGAACGACGACGTCCTTAATTTCGCCCGGCTTAACCCCTTGTCCGTAAAGGATAAACGGAACTTCCATATGCTCCATAACGCCGTCGCCGTGGCCCTTGCCGGTCCCGCCGTGGTCGGACGTGAAGAGAATGAGCGTGTTTTTCATCATGTCGCGCTTTTCGAGTTCCGCGAGGAGCTTGCCGACGTAATCGTCGATCGTCGTCAGCATCTTTTGATATTCCGGCGTCCCCCAACCGATCCCGTGTCCGACGGAGTCCGGTTCGCTGAAATAAACGAACGCGAAAGTCGGGTTTTTGTCGAATTGTTCGAGCGCGCCTTCGAAAACGGCCGGGTCGCCCTTGACGGAGCGGTCGTCGGCGACGGCGGTTTTATCGTACAGATAACCGATTCCGTCCCAAGAGTAAATCGAGGTCGAGACGATTTCCGGGTTCGCGTCCTTCAACACCTTGTAAATACAGGGGAAACGACCGTTTTCGTTGACGTAAATCGGCGGCAGGTCGGGCTTTTTGCTCCCCCAAGTGCGGTAGCCGTGCATTTCGGACGGCGCGCCGGCGAGCTGCGTTTCCCAGTTGATCGCGCTCGACGACGGGAGAACGCTGCGCATATGAAGCGTCCAAGCGCCGCCGTCGCGGAGTTTGCGAAGGTTCGGGAGTTCGTCCCAATTCACGTAGTGCGAGCCGAACCCGTCCGAGCCGATCCAAACGACGCGTTCGACGCCGACCGGCGATTTTTGCGCGTCTTGAGCGAACGACGCGACCGCGCCGACGACGAGGAAAAGAGCCGCAAACGTCGCGGCGACAATACTTTTGCGCATAACGAAACCCTTTCTAGCAAGCTCGACGTCGGACGGCGAAACGGGACGCGTCGGCGCCGACGGTCGAAACGAGCGGAACGAAAAAACGGGAACGCGTCAAAACGTCGGACGGTTAACGCGTTGAAAAAACGGGAGTTGCGTCGATCGGCGGTTGCGAGGGCGCGTCTCCTCGACGTTTATTATAACGCGGCGGCGGACGGATTGCAAGAAAATAAAGGAGAAAAAAGAAAAAAAGGCGGAAATCGCGGGGCAAACGGGCTTCAAAAGCGGAAATAGACAAAATGGGCGGGATGTAACGTCTCGGCGGTTGGCGAATGACAACGGAAAGTTGGGAATTGGGAAAAAAACGGCGAACGCGTCCTTTTTTTGTTGACGTCGAATAGCGGCTCGGGTAAAATAAACCCGACGTCGGAAACGACGCGTCGAATCAACGTTAAGATTAAGGCCGTTAACGGGAGGAGCGAAATGACGTCGCAAGAGAAAAAAAACGAAAACGGACGCGACGGGAAACGGGCGAGCGCGCTAAGAATCGCCGCCGCAACCCTTTGCTTGGGCGCGGCGGCGGTCGTCGCGGCGCGGCAAGCGACGTTTTATATCGAGTCGCAGATTGCGGGCGGCGTCGTCGCGAGAGAAGACGCGTCGTCAAAAATACCGAACCGGACGGCGGAGGAAACGCGAGAGATTCGGCGCTTGGCGGCGGAGTTTCGCAACGCGATGGAGCGGAATGATTGGCCGCAAGCGCTTGCGGTTGGGAGGGTTATCGTCGCCGATTATCCGAGCGAACCGGAGCTGGAGCAAGCGCGGCGCGGGTACGTCGAGGCGTTGATTTTGACCGGCGCTTGGGACGAAGCGGAGCGAGCGGGGCGCGACTTTTACGCCGGTTGTTTCAAGGGCGACGCGGCGAAAGCGGAGAAAACTTGGCTCGAATCGCAGGAGCGAATCGCCGTTTTATACGGGCAAGGGCGACGCCGCGAAGCGTTCGAGACCGCCTGTTCGCGCTTGAAGAAGGTCGGAATCGTCGCGACGGAGGAAGGGCGGCTCGACTTAGCGGAGCGTTTGGCCGTCGCTAGCGCTCGACCGCGCAACCGTTGGACGCCGACCTTGGCGGGAGCGAGGGAACGGGCCGACCTCGACGCGGCGACGGAGTTTGTCGCGTTTCTCGAAGCGACCTTCGACGAACTCGGAAAACCGGAGGCGAACGCGGCGGAAGTCGTTGTTTTTCAAAAGGTTTTGAAGCGTTTGAAAGAGCGAGTCGAAGCGCGAGAAGAAGCGACGCGACGTCGCGCCGAAGCCGCCGTCGAGCGACAAGAAGTCGTTCGCAAACGTTCCGAGCGAATCGTTCTCGAGCCCGAGACCGCCGGGCGTTACTTCGGCTCGACCTTTTCCGGAGCGCCGACGCTGGGAAGCAAAGGTTGTTTTAACGCGTTAAGTCAAGGACGTTACGACGAAACGATCGGAGAAATCGTCGACAAAATCGAAAGCGCGACGTTTTGGCGCGACGAGTACGAGCGTCCGAAAAACGGCGTTTATACCGGCGCGAACCGCTTTCCCTTCGAGAAGGCCGAGGATTTCAAAGACGACGTCGCGTCGTTGGCGATCGCTTGCGAATTATCGGGGCGTTTCGACCGAGCGGAAGGCTATTATCGGATTGCGCTAACCGACTCGGAAGAAAAGCGTTGGACGAGTATTCGACTCGAATGCGCCCGGGGGAACGACCAATACGCGGCGCGACGCGTTGTCGACCTTTGGGAGAGCGGCGGATTTCCGGTTTCATACGACGCGTTGGAGCGCTTGGTCGAGCGGGCGAAGGCGCAAAACGTCGTCGAGCCCGGGTTTCCGGTTTACGTCGAGGAGTCGCGAGAATACGACGAAGATTGGCGGAAGTGCGACCGTTTGAAGACTTACGCGGCGCTTGTCGTTTGTCCGGAACTCTTTTTCGCGATCAAGAGCGAGACGAAAGAGGACGCGGACGCGAGGGCGCTCGAATTACGGCGCGAGAAATTCGCCGAATTTTTGGCTATTTTCGAGGCGGCGGCGGAGAAATTTCCGGCGCGAAGCGAGATAAAACCGGGAGAAACGCTCGACGCGAACCCAATGACGAAGGAAAGAGCCGAGCCGACGCTCCGTTATTTTCGCAAGTTGGCCGAATTGCCTTAAACGTTTGGAAGTCCGAGAACGGCGCCGCGTCGTTTTTGAGGCGTTAGTCGGCGTCGTCGCGCTGTTTTAATCGGATTAATTAAAACGCGTTAAAGCGGGAAGAACGGGGATTGACGCGTTGTAATAAAATTTTGGAGAAAAAACGCCTTTTATCGGAAAACGCTACTTGACGTCGTCTAATTTTGCGTTTATAATAAGCGCGACGTCGCGAGACGCCGTTCGACGGTTTTGGTCAAATCTGCCTCAACCTTTCGACGTCGGCGGACTTCTTGCGACGGCGCGTCGCGGCGTTCGCTTTCGTTCGTTTTTCCGATTTGAGAGGTCCGGAAGGCGGGCGGGGCGGGCGTCCGCGGCGCGCGACTTTCTTTTTCGTTTCTTTTGGGGGAGCGCTTTCTTGAAGCGGGGCGAACTCGCGGCGGCGCGGCGTTTAGCGGGGGGGGGAGCGGCTCGATTTGAGAGGGAAATTCGGAAATATCGGAAATATCGGCGAATTTGGCGGCGCGAACGTCGGCGACGGCGCTTTGAAACTCGGCGCTTTTTCGGACGTTTTTAACGCGTCGGGGGCTTCCCAAATCGCGCTTTCGGAGTATAATGACGAAGATTAGCGAGCGTTTCCCGCCCCTCGGACGGCGAAGCGGGCCGTCGCCGTTTTGTGTTCGGCGCTCGGTCGTCGAAGAAACCCGTCCTCGCGCAAAATCCTCTTCGATATTTTGAGGTTATCCGATGTTGAAAGTCGTTCTTCCCGACGGTAATGAAAAAAGTTTCGAAAATCGCGTTCGTCCGATCGACGTCGCCGCTTCGATCGGCTCCGGCTTGGCCAAAGCGACGGTCGCCGCGGTCGTTACGACGCCCGACGTTTGCGACGACGCCGGAAATCCGGTCGCCCAAACGATTTCCGCTTCCGAATTTTTGCCGGAGTCGGGAACGGTCGAACTGCGCCTCTTGACGAAAAAAGACGCCGAAGCGCTCGACATTATGCGCCACTCCTGCGCTCACGTGATGGCGCGCGCCGTGATGCGCCTTTACGAAAACGTCCAACTCGCGTTCGGCCCGACCGTTGAAAACGGCTTCTATTACGACTTTTGGAAGGAAGAGCCGTTCACGGAAGACGATTTCGCGAAGATCGAAGCTGAAATGGCGAAGATTGTCAAAGAAGACGAGCCGTTCGAACGCATTGAGATGAGCCGCGACGAAGCGATCGCGCTTTTGAAGGGCGCCGGGCAATCGCTGAAAGTCGAACACCTCGAAACCGGCCTCGGCGAAGAGGATACGGTCTCGTTCTACCGTCAAGGCGAGTTCCTCGACCTCTGCCGCGGGCCGCACGTTCCGTCGCCGAAATTCATCGGGGCGTTCAAGATTATGTCGACCTCCGCCGCGTACTGGAAGGGCGACGCGAACAACCAAAGCCTTCGCCGCGTTTACGGGACGGCGTTCTTCGACAAGAAAGAACTCGACGCGTACCTGACGCAGCTCGAAGAAGCGAAAAAACGCGACCACCGCGTCCTCGGGAAGCGGCACGAACTCTTTATGGTCGACCCGAAAGTCGGTTCCGGCCTCGTCGTTTGGCTTCCGAAGGGCGCTATCGTCCGTCGCGAACTCGAAAACTTCCTTTACCAAGAGTTGCTGAAGCGCGAATATCAGCCGATGTACTCGCCGGTCATCTGCCGAGTCGAGCTGTTCGAAACGTCCGGGCACTACCCGTATTACGCCGACAGCCAGTTCCCGCCGATGGAAGTCGACGGCGGCGACCGTTACTTGCTCCGTCCGATGAACTGCCCGCTGCACGTCTCCGTTTACGACTCGAAACCGCGCAGCTACCGCGAGTTGCCGTTGCGCTTGGCGGAATTCGGGAACGTTCACCGCTTCGAACAATCGGGCGAACTCAACGGTTTGACCCGCGTTCGCGGTTTCACCCAAGACGACGCGCACATCTTCTGCACCGAAGAGCAAGTCGAGCAAGAGTTTAAGAACTGCGTCGATATGACGCTGATGGTCTTGCGCACGATGGGCTTCGAAGATTACGAAGTGCGCCTGAGCTTCCGCGACTGGACGAGTTCGAAATACGTCGGCGACCCGGAAAACTGGAAGAAAGCGCAAGACGCGCTCGAACGCGCGTGCCGCGAAATGGACTTGCCGAAGTTGGAAGTCGTCGAAGGCGAAGCGGCGTTTTACGGCCCGAAAGCGGACTTCGTCGTCCGCGACTGCCTGGGCCGCAAGTGGCAGCTCGGGACGATTCAGCTCGACTACAACCTGCCGTCGGCGGACCGTTTCGACCTGAAATACATCGGCCCGGACGGCGAGCTGCACCGTCCGGTGATGATTCACCGCGCGCCGTTCGGTTCGTTCGAACGCTTCACCGGCATCTTGATCGAACACTTCGCGGCGGCGTTCCCGACGTGGTTGGCGCCGGAGCAAGTGCGCATTCTGACGATCAGCGAAAAGTTCGACGATTACGCGAAGCAAGTGCAAAAACGTATGCGCGAAGCCGGTTTGCGCGTCTCGTGCGACCTGCGCTCGGAAAAGATCGGCGCGAAGATTCGCGACGGTCGCAACGATTTGATTCCGTACCTTTGCGTCGTCGGCGCGAAGGAAGCGGAGAGCGACTCGGTCGGCGTTCGCGGCCGCAAACAAGGCGAGATGGGCGCGATTCCGGTCGAAACGTTTATCGCCGACGTGAAAGCGGAAATCGCGGAACGCCGTCGTTAATCGAGCGACGCGTTGAAAACTAAACGACGTAAACTCGGCGGTTAAGCGGTTTGCGTCGTTGGAACAAGAAGAAACGTCGAGCGGATTTCGGTTCGCTCGGCGTTTTTTTTCTTTTTTTTCGCTTTTTTCTCTTCTTCTTTTTCCTTGCTTTAGACTTGGCGCGGCGTTATACTAACGGTATCGAATAAAGCGTTCGCGACGCGGCGTCGGAACGCGATTTTCAAAAACGTTGAAACCGAGGAGGTAACGCAATGTCGGACGACGCCAAAAAAGAAGCGGCGAAACTCAAAAGCGCCTTGACGCGCCGCGTTAAAAAATTGATCGCGCAAACTTTGGAGCCGCTTGGGTTTGAGCAAGAAGACGGTCAAGAATGGAGTCGTAAAACAATTACGATGTGGCAACATTGTCGCTTTCGCTTCATGAAGAGGCGCCCGGAGTTCAGTTTCGAGTACGGCGGTAGCGCCGGTTTTCGTTTGGACGCTTGCGCAGATTGCTGGGCGAACGCTCGGCAAGACGCGGCGACGCGAGAGACGCTAACCCGATTTAAAACAGCGTTTAATGAATGGGAAGAATCAAATGTTATGGCGGATGCGTTTGATAAGGTTTTACCTTATCCGCCCAAAAACAAAGATGAGTTTGAAAAGTTTTTTACCGACTTTGAGTCGATTTTGGACGCCGCGACGGATTACTTTCGCAACTATTCCGAAACGGGCGACCTGTTGCGCGACTACGAGGCTGGGCTCATAGAGAGAAAGGTTTTTTTATACGGAACCGACCCGCGTTATCGAGATTTTTTTCTTGCGCTAGAGTATTGTCAAATCGGCGCTTACGCGAAAGCCGCGGAGGCGTTCGAAGAGGCGGCGCGTGTCCTGGAACGGCGGGAGGGGTGGTTTGAGTTTTTCGGTTCGGATTTTGACTTGTTAGCGGTAGACGCCGCAAAAATTGGCGCCGATTGTATGCGACGGCTCGCCGAATCGCAAGGGAAAGCGAGCGAGTAACCGCGACTCGGCGTCGTTAAAGCGGCGAAGGCGAAGCGGCGACAATGGCGAACCGATGTAAACGGTAAGTTTAAATGGGTTGCGTTGTCGAAAAGTTGCGCTCGATTGTGTTTGATGTTTTGTCGCGTAACAACGAGAAACGCCGCGCCGCTTTCGCCGTCGACCGAACGTTTCGCCGATGTTACTTGGCGCCGTCGAGCGGAAAACGTTCGCGCGAAACGGCGGAAGTTAAGGTTTTGTAAAGGGTTGCGCGTTTTGCTTGGAGCGGCGTATTTCGGAATGTTCCGCGATTCGAGCGGAGCGATTCCGTCAAAACGACGCGTTGGGGTTCCGGACGGTCGCGCAACCAATCGACGAGAATTTTGAGCGCGGCGTCGGACGCTTCGCCTTCGTCGGCGTCGTAATATTCGAGCTGCAAACGAGTTAACGTAATCTCGTCGCGAAGCGTCGACGGCGCGAATTCCGCTTCAAGGCGTCGCCAACCGTCGAGCGTCGTCGGCGCGTTCGGGTCGGACGGCTTGCGAAAACCCGGACGAACGAAAAGCCAAGGATCGTAAGACTTGCCGCCGATTGCAACGTCGCTCGCGCCGCTCGAAACGAGATCGGGCGTTCCCTTCGACGACGGCGCTTTGACGAAAGCGTCGCCGTTCGAGTCCGTAAAACGTTCGGGAAAGAGACGCGTGGGCGTCGCGTCGAACCATTGCGTCAAACGTTCTAATTCGTTTTGCGAACGGCGTTTAAGAACGAGCGACGTTTC
>JAFSDX010000177.1 GCA_017436025.1 Thermoguttaceae bacterium | reverse complement strand
TGCGACCGAGGTAATCGACGCGAATTTGCTCGACTTGCTCCGCCGTCGTCGCCGACTTCAAATCTTGAACGAGCCGTTCTTTAATTTCTTGCACGGAAATCTCTCCCAATCGATACAAACGGAATCGCGACCGTCGCGCCGAAACCGTCGAAGCGGCGGCGTCGGGAGCGGTCGGAAATTTTGTCAAAAATCGTTAAATTGGCTGAAAAAGCGTCGTCGGAAACGCGGCGAAACGACGCCTCGACAAACGTCCCCTTATATTATAACGTCGACTTCGATTTGCGTTAGGAGCGCCGGGGGAATTTTTTGCGACTTTTCGCCGAGAAAAAGGGGCGAGTCGGGGACGATTGCGCGTTTTGCGGCGCCGCGTTGCGTTTTTAAAGGCGAACGGCGGTCGGCGGTGAAGTGAAAATAGGAGCATTGGGGAAAGGGGGCGGTTTTCGGCTATTGGGGTTTCGCGATCGGACATTTGTTCGGTTAATGAAAGCGGGACGGGGAGGAAGCGGGACGGGCGGCGCTGTCATTTTGGCCCGTCGAATCGCGAAAACGGGGCGATTTTGGCGGCGACTTTTGAATAAATTGGCGGCGAAGCGACGGCGAATGAATTGGCGGAGAACAAAAAACGGCGACGGAAAAGAAAATTTTTTCGCTTAAAAAAAGAAAAAAACGCGCTTTTTAATAAAAAAATAAACGCGACGGTTGATTTGGCGCCGCGTTTGCTTAAATGGAAAACGAGTCGCGGGGACGACTCGTGAAGACGAAAATCAGCAAGGAGACCGAAAATGAATTTTTCTTTCGATAAATTGACGACGAAATCGCAGGAAGCGATCGCCGGCGCGCAACGGCTCGCGACGACGAAGGGGAACCCGGAAATCGGCGGATTGCACCTCCTCGCCGCCGCGCTCGAAGAACGGGACGGGGCGGTCGCTCCGATTTTCGCCGCGATCGGCGTCGACGTCGCCCGATTGAAAAAAGCGGTCGACTCGGAAATCGATCGACTGCCGCGCGTCGAGGGGACGACGCCGTCGCCGAGCGCCGAACTTCAAAAGATTTTCGTTAAGGCGGCGGAGGAAGCGACGGCGCTAACCGACGAGTTCGTTTCGACCGAACACTTGCTCCTTGCGCTGACGGTCGTCGACGGGAAAGCGCAAAGAATTCTCGACCTGTTCGGCGTCGACCGAACGAAGATTCTCGAAGGCGCGAGCCGAGTGCGCGGGAACAACCGCGTCGTCGACCAAGAGCCGGAAGGGAAGTTGCAAGCGCTGGCGAAATACGGGATTAACTTGGTCGAACGGGCGCGACGGGGCAAACTCGACCCGGTGATCGGGCGCGACGCCGAGATCCGCCGCGTCGTTCAGGTCTTGTCGCGACGAACGAAGAACAATCCGGCGCTGGTCGGGGAACCGGGCGTCGGGAAAACGGCGATCGCCGAGGGATTGGCGTTGCGCATCGTCGAGGGCGACGTGCCGGAAAGCCTTAAAGATAAAGAGGTTGTCGCGCTCGATATGGGGGCGTTGATCGCCGGAGCGAAGTTCCGCGGCGAGTTCGAAGAGCGGTTGAAAGCGGTCTTGAAGGAGGTCGAAGCGTCGAACGGGCGGATTATCCTCTTTATCGACGAGTTACACGCCGTCGTCGGAGCGGGGAACGCGCAGGGGAGCGCCGACGCCGCAAACCTCCTGAAACCGGCGCTTGCGCGCGGCGAAGTGAAGTGCGTCGGCGCGACGACGTTCGACGAGTACCGCAAATATATCGAGAAAGACCCGGCGCTCGAACGGCGGTTTCAGCCGATTACGGTCGCCGAGCCGAGCGTCGAGGACGCGTTGGCGATTCTTCGCGGGCTGAAAAACCGGTACGAGTCGCATCATAAAGGCGTTAAAATCAAGGATTCGGCGCTCGTCGCGGCGGTCGAACTCTCGAAACGCTACCTGCCGGAGCGCTTCCTGCCGGACAAGGCGATCGACCTGATGGACGAGGCGATGAGCCGCTTGGCGATGGAGTTGCAAAGCGTTCCGACCGAAATCGACGACGCGCGACGCCGGTTAACGCAGCTGAAAATCGCCGAGCGACAACTTGTCGACGAAACGGAGCCGAGCGCCGTCGCCCGACTCGCCGAGATTCGAAAGGAAATCGCCGCGAAGACGGAAACGTTGGCGGAGCTGAACTTGCGTTGGGAAAAGGAAAAAAGCGGCGTCGGCGACTCGAAGCGGCTGCGCGAAAAAATCGACGATAAACAGCTCGAATACAAGAACTTGGACGCGAGCATTAAGGCGGCGTATTCGCGCGGTCAAGCGGTCGACAACGCGGAGTTTCAACGGTTGGCCGAGCTTTATGCGGAGGTTCAAAACTTGCAAAAACAACTCGACGCCGTCGAGGAAGAGGAAGAACGCGCCGCAGAAGCGAACGCCGCCGCAACCTCGGACGCAATCGCCGCGACGAACGGTAACGCGCCGACTTCCGGAATCGCTAAAGCGCCGCCGAAAAAGCTGTTGCGTCAAGTCGTCGGGCCGGAGGAAATCGCCGAAATCGTCGCGCTTTGGACCGGCGTTCCGGTCGGGCGAATGCTCGAAACGGAGCGGGCGAAGCTGCTCGTCTTGGAAGACCGCCTGCACGCGCGGGTCGTCGGACAGGACGCCGCCGTCGACGCCGTGTCGAACGCGGTGCGCCGGAGTCGAAGCGGGCTCCAAGACCCGGGACGGCCGATCGGTTCGTTCCTCTTCCTCGGCCCGACCGGCGTCGGGAAAACGGAGCTTTGCAAAGCGTTGGCGGAAGCGCTGTTCGACGACGAGAACGCGATCGTAAGAATCGATATGAGCGAGTTTATGGAGAAACACTCGGTCGCGCGACTGATCGGGGCGCCTCCCGGATACGTCGGGTACGAGGAGGGGGGCGTTTTGACCGAAGCGGCGCGGCGTCGCCCTTACAGCGTTCTTCTCTTCGACGAAATCGAGAAGGCGCACCGGGACGTGTTCAACGTCTTTTTGCAACTCCTTGACGACGGACGACTTACCGACAACCAAGGACGGACGGTCGACTTCTCGAACACGTTGATTGTGATGACGTCGAATTTGGGGAGCCGCGCGATTCAAGAAATCGCGTCGCAAGGCGGGACGACGGAAGAACTTAACGAAGCGACGACGATGATTTTGCGCGAGCGGTTTTTGCCGGAGTTCCTCAATCGAATCGACGAAACGATCGTTTTCCAACCCCTTGCGAAAGAAGAGATTAGAAAGATCGTCGCGATTCAAGCGCGCAAGTTGACGGCGCTCCTCGCGAAGCAAAACGTCGACTTGACGCTAACCGACGCGGCGCTCGACGGAATCGCAGAACTCGGATACGACCCGGCGTTCGGGGCGCGTCCGCTCAAACGCGTTATTCAACAACGGTTGCAAAACCCGTTGGCGTTGGAGTTGCTGAAACGCCCGGCGACGTTCGGCGGGGAAAACGCGCCGCGTCGACAAATTGTCGTCGATTTCGACGGCGCCGACTTCCGGTTTAACGTCGGCGACGGTAAACGTTGACGTTGAACGTTTTGCGCGTTTGACGGTTGCGAAGAACCGCGTTTTTCGCTCGCAAGGGACGGAAAACGCGGTTCGGCGTTTCTTGCAACGTTAACGTTTAAAATCTTTTAGCGTTAGTCGGCGAGGCGAACGACGACCGGCTCGGCGGCGTTCTTTTCGACGGTCGTTTCAACCGTCGACGTTTTGTCGCCGACGCGAACGGTTATCCGGTAATCGCCGAGAAAAACGCGAGTTGCGACGGTTCCGGTTTCGTTCGACGTCGCGTCGAGGTTCGAGCGCCAAGTTTCGCCGACAAGCTCTTGCCAAACTTTACCGGCCGGCGTCGGCGTCCAATCGGCGGCGAAATACGCCGATTCCGGGCGCCAGTGCGAGCGTTCCCAAAAGCCCCAAATCAAGATTTCGTCGACCGCCGGGTGCGAGAACGCCGCCGTCAGAAAGTCGCGCGTAAACTCGGCTTGGAACGCTTTGTCGACCGCGTCGACGTCGTGTTCGGTGATCGAAATCGGGAGGCCCAGCTCGGCGAAACGGTCGAGAATTTCAAGAAGGCGTTCCGGCGGCGTCGCGGTTTGCCCGAAATGGCTTTGCATTCCGATTCCGCCGATCGGAGCGCCCGCGTCGATCAGCTTCTTAATCGCTTGAAAATACGACGTTTGCTTGCGGCGGTCGAGCCCTTCGCCGGAAAGAATCCCGTAATCGTTGATGAAGAGGCGCGCGTTCGGGTCGGCGGCTCGCGCTTCTTGGAACCAATCGACGAGAATATCGTCGCCTAAAATCTTTAAAATATCGTTGTTATCGTGTATTTCGTTGACGACGTCCCAATCAACGACGCGGCCTCGCAACGACGACGCTTCGTCGCGGATGTGTTCGCGAATCGCGGCGTCGAGCGCTTCCGGATTCGACGCGAGTTCCCGCCAACGCGGCGTCGAGTTGCGCCAAGACGGCCAAACGAGGCAGTGCCCGCGAACGTCGATTCGGCGTTCGTCGAGCCAATCGAGCGCCCGGAAAACGTCGGCGCGGTTGCGGCGATTTTGCCAACCGAACCATTTGAGGTCGTTTTCGAAAACGGCGCGATTGCAGTACTTAGCGAGGAAGTCGCGGTAGGCGTCGGCGTCGGAACCTTGCGCGAGAATTCGACCGGCGACGACCGCCGTTCCCCAACCGAACGCCGAGCGGGTTTGGCGAATTTCGACCGTCGCGTTCGGAACCGGCTTCCCGGCGGCGTCGACGACTTGTAACGTCAAATCGCCCTTGCGGATTTTCTCGATGCGCTCTTGAGCGGCGGCTCGCCAAGGCGCGTCCGGCTCGGCGCCCTTGTAACGCGGTTCCGAACTCCGGAGCGACGAAACGTCGAAATCGGTTCCGAACGTCGAGAGTTTAACATCCGCGATTTCAAGCATTTGCGGCAGATAGCCGAGGAAGAAAACGATCGCGCTTCCCCCGGCGTTGCGCGACTCGACGCAGCGGAACGGAAGGGAATAGTCGCGCCAAGCGAGCCCGAGTTCGAGTCGGCGGTTCAACGACTTAACGTAAGGCGGTTCCGAGACTTCGAACATCGCGCCGAGCGAGCCGAGCCCCGACTCCGTTTTCGCCGAAACCGTTCGCGCGCGGAATTCGAGAAGGAGCGTTTCCCCCTTTTTGACCGGACGGTCGACCGGAAAACGGAGCGAAAACGCCCAAGGCGATTCCGGCGTTTCGACGACTTCGCAACGCGCGACCGGGCCGACGCCGTCCGCTTCGTCGACGACGGAAATCGCGCCGATTCGCGTTTTACGAGCGTTCGCGGCGAACGTCTGCGCCGTCGATTCGAAGAGAAGCTCGCCGGTCGGGCGTTCGTCGGAAGTCGCCGTTTCTTGGGAGGTTGCGTCGGTCGACGCGACGACGAAGGGGGAACCGAACGCGGCGGCGAGCGTTAAACCTAAACAAGCAAGCGCTTGGAACGACGGCGAACGGCGATAAAAAAGAGAAAAACGGCGCATCGGGAAACCTCCGACAAACTGAAAGCAAGCGACGAAACAACAAGCGCGGCGGCGAAACGCGTCGCGAGGTTTTTCGCCGCGCCTCCATTTTACCAAAAACGGCGGCTCTTTGCAAGAATCGAACGAAAAACGAGAAAAAAACGGGCGAAATCGGCGACGGCGAGCGCGTTTTTCCCCGTTTCTCTTGACTCGACGGCGCAAAGTTTCTATAATACGGCGCCCGTTTCCGACCGTCGACAAAGTCGGTTTGACGGCGGAATCGGTCGCTTTGATTTTTAGTTTTTTGAACCGTTAAATATTCCCTCTTGTCGCGGCGTCGGTAACGCGTTGAAAAAACGTCGGTTGCGAAACGGCGCCGTCGAGGAGTCGACGATGAAGATTGTTTGCGTCGCGGGCGCTCGTCCGAATTTTATGAAAATTGCGCCGTTAATTCGCGTTTTCAAAGAGCGTCCGGAGTTCGAGCCGATTCTCGTTCACACGGGCCAACATTACGACGAAAAAATGTCGGGGCTCTTTTTCCGCGAACTCGAAATTCCGCTTCCGGACGTGAATTTGGGCGTCGGCGGCGGGTCGCACGCGGTCGCGACGGCGGAAACGATGAAGGCGTTCGAGCAAGTTTGCCTCGACCAAAAGCCGGACGCCGTTCTCGTCGTCGGCGACGTCAACGGAACGCTCGCTTGCGCGTTGGTCGCCGTAAAGCTCGGAATACCAACGGTTCACGTCGAGGCGGGCCTCCGCAGCGGCGACCGAACGATGCCGGAGGAAATCAACCGAATCGTCGTCGACTCGATTTCCGACTTCCTCTTCTGCACCGAGCGAAGCGGCGTCGAAAACCTTGCGAACGAAGGGGTTGCGTCGGAACGCGTTTTTCTCGTCGGGAACGTGATGATCGACTCGCTCCTAAGGAGTAAAGCGAAGGCTGACGCGCTTCCGACGTTGGAAACGCTCGACTTGACGCCGCGACGATACGTAACCGCGACATTGCATCGCCCGCGTCTCGTCGACGACCCGAAGGCGTTCGCCGACGTGTTGGGCGCGTTGGAGGAGATCGCCGCCGAGACGCCGATCGTCTTCCCAATTCATCCGCGCACTCGCAACCGCTTGTCGGAGTTTGGTTTCGCTGAGCGCGTCGAGCGAATCGCGAACCTGCGGCTCGTCGAACCGCTCGGCTATCTCGACTTTTTGAAGCTGAACGCGAACGCTTTCGCCGTCCTGACCGACTCGGGCGGGCTCCAAGAGGAAACAACGGCTCTCGGCGTCCCTTGCTTGACGTTGCGCGAAAACACCGAGCGGCCAAGCACTTGCGAAATCGGAACGAACCGTTTGGTCGGGCTCGACCCGAGCGCGATTTTGGCGGCGTATCGCGAGTTAACGTCCGGAACGGCGCGAGTTGGGGAGATTCCGCCCCTTTGGGACGGGCGAGCGGCGGAGCGAATCGCCGACGTCTTGGCGGAGAAATTCGCGTAAACGGCGACGCTAAACAAGTTAAGACGGCGCGACGGCGAAAGCGAACGGTTCCGACGTCGCGGCGAGAAGAGAAACGCGTTTAAATAATTGAGAAAAATGAGGTTGCGATGAAAGTAACGGTGGTCGGGGCCGGGAACTCCGGTTGCGCGCACGCGGCGATTTTAGCGAAGCAGGGCGCCGACGTAACGCTCTTTAAAACGACGAACGGCAAGACTTCGAACGCGTCGAACGACGAAAATTTCGATCGAATCGCGGCGGCCGGCGGCGTCGTGTTGAACGCGCTCGACGGTTCGTCCGAGTTCGTCCCGCTCGCTTGCGTTACTCGCGACCCGAAAATCGCGTTTGCGGAACCGTCCGACGTTGTTTTCGTCTTAACGCAAACGCTTTATCATCGGCAGGTTGCGGAGATTTTGACGGCGGACCTGAAACGGGCGAAACTACTTCTTGTCGCGCCGGGGTATATGGGGAGTTTCTATTTTTGGCGCGCGTTGCGAGACCGCGTCGAGATTTTCGCCGAAGGGGAGTCGACGCCTTACGACGCTCGGTCGGAGCGGGGCGAGGCGAATATTTGCTTCAAAAACGTTCGCAACGCGTTGAGTTTCGTCGACCCGGCGCGTCGCGACGAGGGGCTCGAGATCGCCGCAAGTCTTGTCGAGACTTACCGTTACTACCGGCGCAACGTCGCGGAGTCGGCGCTTCGCAATCCGAATTTGATCGTTCACACGGTCGGCGCGATCACGTCGGCGGCCCGCATCGAATACGCCAAGGGCGAGTTTTGGATGTACCGCGAAGCCTTTACTCCTTCGATTTGGCGACTTGCGGAGCGTCTCGACGACGAGAAAAAGGCGATTTTGACCGCGCTCGACTGCGAGCCGACGCCGTATCTCGAAGACTGCAAGTTTCGCAACGAACCGGATTTAAGCGTCGACGCGCTCGAAACGTTCCGGCGGTACGGTCGCGAGGGAGGGCCGAAGGGGCCGACGTCGGTGAACACGCGCTACCTTTACGAAGACGTTCCGAACGGTTTGGGCTTGCTAAGTTCTTTGGGCGCGGCGCTTGGGATCGCGACGCCGATCGCCGACGCGTTGATTTCGATCGGCGGCGCTCTGCTGGGTCGCGATTTCCGAGCGGAAGCGCGAACCCTTGAAAAATTAGGCGTTACGTTGGCCGACGTGCGAGCGACGCATCGTCGTTGAATCTTTTGACGACGCCTTGTCAAGCGCCGCGCTTTCGTCGCGAGACGAAGCGCGGCGCTTTTTTTGTCTTTTTCTTTCTTGTTCTTGCTTACTTTCTCGTTTATTTCCTTGCAAACGGCGGCGCGCGGCGGTATAATGAAAAGCGCAAGGTTCGCGACGCCTTGCCGAATCTCAAAAAAAACTCGAACGAAAGAACGGCGAAACGACGTCGCTCAACAACCGCCCGCGTTGTCGCAACGTTAAGCGACGCCGCGACTTCCGGCTAAGGAAACGCCCAATGAAATACGAACGTAACGATCCGCGCCTCCCGTCGACTCATCTTACCGATAAGGATATTATTCGACTTTGCTTAAAACTCGGCGACGTTTTCGAAATTTCCACCGAGCGTTACTGCGAAGTTCGCCCCAGTTACCTTGAAGGCTGGTTGAACAAGGAGGAG
>JAFSDX010000176.1 GCA_017436025.1 Thermoguttaceae bacterium | reverse complement strand
ATCGTGAAGTCGTCTTTCGACCCGCCGCCGGAACCGCAGCAGCTCGGCGCGTTCGGCGGAAGCGCCGCGGTGAAGTTCGAGCAGGCGCTGCGAGCGTCGCAGAAACGACGGCCCTTGATCGGGTACGTCGTGCCGACGTTCGTCATCCCGCCTTCGCCGCGCGTCGCCAAGCAGGCCGCCGGGGCTTTCGACTTCAAACTGGTAACGTAAGCGACGATATTCTTCGACATAACGCCGCCGTTTTGGTCGGAAACGGTCGTTTCGCTGAACGCCATCGTGTTGCTGGTGCCGTCGGTGATGATCGCGAGGGTCGTTTGGCCGCCTTTATCCGGGGCGCCGTTGACGAAGACGCCGCGACGGTATTGGTTGCCGCGCCCGGAGGTGTTTTGGTACGCCGCGTCGCCGACGTTGCAGAGGTAGCTCGTGCGGCCCATATGGCCGGTTTCGCCCTTGGAACCGGCGGCCAAACCGTCGGACGGGCAGAGGAGCGGGTCGATTTTCGCGGTCAACGGGTTGCGATCCATACCGGTCGGGATGGTGGAGCCGTCGGTCGGGCTCGGCATGTAGTTCGCGTCGCCGGTCGACTTCGCTTTTTCGCAGAGGCCGGTGATTTCGGAGTAAAGCGCGGTTTGCTCGACGTAGGGAAGCAAGAGCATTTGCGTCGTGTAACGTTGCGGACGGCTGCAGATCGACGCGTCGTTGGTGTAAATGTCGGCGGTTCCGGCCGGGACGAAGCTCATCCAAATTTTGTCGTTGTATTGGTTCGGAATGCGGTTGTGCGCGTCGGCGAAGTTGTGGAGCGCTAAGCCCAGTTGCTTCATGTTGTTGGTGCATTGCATACGTCGGGCCGCTTCGCGCGCCGCTTGGACGGCGGGAAGAAGCAAACCAATAAGAATGCCGATGATCGCGATAACGACCAAAAGCTCGACGAGGGTGAAACCGCGGCGCGACTTCAAGAACGGGGTGGTCATGTCGTGTTCCTTTATGACGTGATGTAGTGTGTAAGTAAGTTCGTCCTTTCCGTCGACGGCGGCAAAACCGACAAGATCGACAAAATGTAACGAACTTCGTTCGCAAAAACAAATAAAACGACAAGCGAACGATCGAAAAACGAGCAACGGGAACACGTTTCAAGACGTTGGCGACGCGCCGCGATAACGACAAGCTCGGCGCGAAAAATTCGGACAAGATAGAGTCGTTTGTCGACAATTATACGGAAAAATAAAATATTGTCAAGAGGCGCGAGCGCTTCGTTTGGGAATTTAAGCGCGTCGAAGGGAGAATATTATTAGAGTTAGCGTCGTCAAACTGCGTCGGAGCCGTCGCGAAACGGCTCCGACGCGAGGAGCGGCGCGGTTCGAACCCGGCAAGCGTCCGAGTTCGAGTCGCTAACCGACAAGAAACGGGGGATTAGAGCGATTCGGTTTCGCCCTTGCCCGGGGTCGCCATCGCGCCCCAAACGCCGCGTTCCGACTTGCCGGTCCAGATGTAGTCGCTCGTTTGACCGCCCATCATCGTGTTGATGTTGCCGCAGTCGATCGTTTCGCTGACGAAGCGGACGGAACCGTCGCACATCGCGACGTTGACGCCGCCGCTGTGGTTGCTCGACGGGGTCGAGATCGTGAAGTCGTCCTTCGAACCGCCGCCGGAACCGCAGCAGCTCGGGGAGTTCGGCGGGAGGCACGCGGTGAAGTTCGAGCAGGCGCTGCGCGCGTCGCTGAAACGACGGCCCTTGATCGGGTACGTCGTCGAGACGTTCGTCATCCCGCCTTCGCCGCGCGTCGCGAGGCAGGCCGCCGGGGTTTTCGATTTCAAACCGGTAACGTAAGCGACGATATTACTCGAGCGGACGCTGGCGCTTTGGTCGGAAACGGTCGTTTCGCTGAACGCCATCGTGTTGCTCGTGCCGTCGGTGATCGTCGCGAGGGTCGTTTTACCGGCTTTGGCGCCGTTGACGAAGACGCCGCGACGGTGCGTGTTCCCGCGGCTCGACGTGTTTTGATACGCCGCGTCGCCGACGTTGCAGAGGTAACTGGTGCGCCCCATATGGCCGGTTTCGCCTTTGGAGCCGACGGCCAAACCGTCGGACGGGCAGAGGAGCGGGTCGACTTTTGCGGTCAACGGGTTGCGCGACATACCGGTCGGGATGGTGGAACCGTTGGTCGGGCTCGGCATATAGCTCGCGTCGCCGGTCGACTTCGCTTTGTCGCAGAGACCGGTGATTTCGCTGTAAAGCGAGGTTTGCTCGACGTAGGGGAACAACAGCATTTGCGTCGTGTAGCGTTGCGGACGGCTGCAGATCGACGCGGTGTTGTTCGTCGGGTCGGACGTGCCGGCCGGGATGTAGCTCATCCAAACTTCGTCGCAGTATTGGTTCGGAATACGACCGTGCGCGTCGGCGAAGTTGTGGAGCGCGAGCCCCAGTTGCTTCATATTGTTCGTGCATTGCATACGGCGAGCCGCTTCGCGAGCCGCTTGGACGGCGGGGAGGAGCAAACCGATCAAAATGCCGATGATCGCGATTACGACCAACAGCTCGACAAGGGTGAAGCCGCGTCGCGACTTCGAAACGGTAATCGTCATGTCGTTTTCCTTTAGGACTTAACGGGGAGGATAAAGGGTAACGACGCCGCGTCAACGTTAACGGGGGCGTCGACTTTTGGCGATTAACGTGAAAAGATTCGGTGAAAAGGAACGGCGAAGCGAACGTCGCCGCTTCCCCTCATTCTAACGCAAGCGCGCGTTTTCGTCAAGGAAAAAGCGGGAAAAACGTCGCCGTTCGCGGATTTTTTTGCGCGTCGGGGCGGCGAAACCGGAGAATCGGAAGAAAGGGAACCGGCGAACCGGTAAAAAAGAACCGCGTTCCGACGGCGAAACGGCGGAACGCGGGAAGACGGAAAAAGACGGCGAGTCGCAAGGCGTTAAAAACGACCGGCGACGCTAAAGAAAAAGGCCGGAAATAAAGGCGGGTCAAACGAGAACGAGGCGACCGTCGAGCATATCCGGGATTTTTTTGCGAACCTCCGCTTCGATCTCGCGTTGCGGGTAACGAACGCTAAAGTGCGACGCGATAATCTTTTGGTTCTTGAACTTGTCGCGGCGGTCGACGTAGTCTTCGACGCGCATATGCCCCCCCTTTTTGAGACCGTCGTTGCGGCGCGACGAAATGCGGGTCATCTCGGCGATGAGGACGTCGGCTTCGAACATCGCCGGGTTCTCGTCGAGCCCGCGAGCGGAGCTGTCCCCCAAAAACGCGACGCGCGGGAAACGCAGTTCGTAAGAAATTTCGACGCCGGAGAGGTTTAAGTCGCGGATTTCGTCGCCGCTCAACTCCAAAAACTCCGGCTTCAGCTTTTTGCGCCGCTCCCAAACGACGTATCCGACCGACGGCGTCGAGTGGTAAGTCTTGTGAACGCTGACGACGAGTTCGCGCGACAAGTCGATTTCGTCCCCCGGTTTGACGCCGATCAACTCGCAAGGGAGCGCGCCTTGGTCTAAGCGGCAAAAGACGCCGAGAAGCTGGCGAACCTCCGCGACCTTTTCCGCCGGAAGGTAAATCGTCGGCGGCTCCATCTTCATCATCCGACGTCGCGCGACGTAAGCCGGGAGCGCCAAGATGTGATCCATATGGGTGTGCGACACAAAGTAGCGCGGCGTTCCCATAAACTCCCAAGGCTGCCAACCGAGGTCGAACCCGAGCTTGAACTCCGGAACGCGCCAAAACGTCTTGACCGGAGCGCGCGAAAACCCTTCGACGGTAAAGAGTTCGCACTTGATTTGACGGTACGAAGCGCGTTCCGCGTAATTGTCGAGCGCCGGGTTGAATTTCGGTTTTTTAGGCGATTCGGGCATTTTGGGGGCTTCTTTCGGTCGACGCGTCGCCGGGGAGGCGCGTTCGTTCGTTTCGCGTCGGGTCGGGGCGACTCCGAAAGAACGCGGAACGAACCGAACCTTATTTTACCCGATTTTTCCGATTCCGGAAGGGGGGCGTTCGCAACCGTCCCGCGACGTTCTCGACGCGACGCTCGGTTTCGCGGCGAGAACGTCGCGTCAAGGGGAAACGTCGAACGGGAAACGGGAGCGAAACGGTTGGAAAACCGATTAAGCGTCGGCTTCCTCCGCTTCCGCCGCTTCTTCGAGCTTCCGTTCGTACTCGGCGCGGTCGACGTCCGGGAGGGCGCGTCGCGTTCGGGCGCCGGACGGGTTCGCGGCGATATCGGTATAGATATTAATGTCGTCGACGATTTGGAAGTCGTACATTCCGACGCAAAGGAAGTCGGCGCCGCCGTCGAGCGCGAAACGGAATCCCTGTTGCGGCGAAACGGCGCCGGCGGCGAGCGTCTTGAACGCGACCCAAGGTTCCGGGCGCGCTTCCATAAACGCTTTAGTGTCGTCCGGGCGGCGGCAGTAGACGTTGTCGTGTTCCTGCGGGTGTTGCGCCGACCAATACGTCAACGGGTGGTACGTCTTCATCCAAAAGTCCGGGACGATTCCGAAGTCGAGCGCCGCTTGGAGCGTTTCGACGCGGTGCGCGCCGAGGCCGGCCGGGAGACCCGCGTCGCGAATCGTTTCGACGATCTCGGCCAAGCGGTCGAGTTTTCCTTCGCGAACGAGGCGGTCGCAAGTTTCGCCTTGCGGGTAAACCGCCGCCGAACCGCAGTCGATGGTGCGCTTGACGACGTCCGGATCGTCGGTGCATTGCGAAATCAGCTTCATTTTGCCGTCCGTCCACTTCCAATAGTTGGACATCATTTGGCCTTGGTTCCAGTCGCCGAGGAAGGCGTTGATCCCGCATTCTTCCGCGAGCATAAACGTTTCGACGCACTTTTGCTCGGTATGATACGCTTTAATTAAATCGGAAACGTAAATCAAATCGCGAGCGTGCGCGTATCCGCCGATTAAGTTGCCGCCCAAAATGACGCGGCTGACGACGAGGTCTTTGCCGAGCTTGGCCAACGGAACTTTAGCGTTCAGTTTGGCGCGCGGTTTGACGTTGAACGACGTGCGCGTCGCGCCGGAGCGTCCGTCGACTTGCGCCGCTTGGCCGTTTTGCGGGTTTTGCGCGGCGTTTTGCGCTTCTTGCGCGAGCAAGTTGCGTTCTTCGTAACTGCGCAGTCCGGCGACGCTTGCGGTCGAGGCGAGGGCGGCGGCGACGGTCGTTTTCAGCGCGTCGCGGCGGGTAACGCGTTGCGGTGAAGGCGAGTTTTCGGCGGGATTCGGTTGCATCGGCGGCTCCTTGGGACGACGCGGCAAAATCATTAGCGCGGCGGGTAAATGGAATGAGATCGAAAGTTAAATAAGCCGGGAACGCGGCGTCGGCGAGCGGGAACGTCGCCGCGCCGAAAACGATTATACCCGATTCGCGAGCGAATTGCGAGCGTTTCAAGCGACTTTGCGCGAAAATTTTAAAACTTTTTCGCTTTTCGACGGCGGTTTATAACGGCGGTTTGGGCCGGCGACGCCTTGTTTGATTTTTTGAAAATTGTCCCTTTTGTCGAACGGCGAACGACCGCGCGCGTTTGGACGACGGGCGTTTTTGAAAAGATTGATTTTTGTCGCGGTTGGTTGGCCGATTGAAAAAAGGGGGAGAAGAGACGGGAAAGGGGGCGGCGCGGGAAACAAGGGAGACAAAGGCGGCGCGGACGATAAGGGAAACAAGGGCGGCGCGGACGACGGGGGAGACGAATGGGACGGCGAAGAGCAAGAGACGCGGGCGGCGTTACTTCTCGTCGTTCTTTTCGCCGCCGGAGGTCAAGCGTCGGAACGCGTCGCGCAGCGGTTTCGGGCGTTCGGTCGGGACGGCGTCGGTCGGCGTCGGTTCCTGTTCCGGAAAGACGTTCCACCAAGCCTTTTTGACGCCGGAGAAGCGTTCTTGGCGGATAATCGGCGAGCTAAGCGCCCCTTCGACGCGGATTTGCGCCAACTGGTCGCCGACGCCGCCGAGGAAATCGGAAACGATCGGGATTTGGTCGGACGCGCTTCCGAGGCGGGCGTTGAGCGTTAAGTCGATTAATTTCTCTTTGTCGCGAACGGTCAGCCAACCGTCGCCGAACAAGGTGAGCGCGTTTCCTTCGAGGAGAACGCGTTTGAGTTGGAGACGGTCGCCGATGACTTCGAAGTCGACGAACGCCGAGTCGAACGCGGTTTGATCCGGTTCCCGAACGCTGAGGATTTGAAGGATTTTGACGATTTGCGGCGACTCGTAAAGCTCCGCGTCTTGGAGGCTGAAACCGCCTTCGCCTTTAAGCGTCGCGACGTTGAGACCTTCGCCGCGAAGCGTCGCGTAAGCGGCGACGCGACCTTGGAGCGGTTTCGAACCGGGCGCGAACTCGCGAGTAACGTCGGCGAGTCGAGCGTTTTTGACGTTGAAAACGACTTTGTACGTCGGAACTTGGCGGCGGTAAAAAACGCCGTCGGTCGTCGCTTGACCGTCGCAAACGCGCGCCAAAATCGGGCGGCGTTCGTCGGCGGCGGAGACGGTCGCGACCGGTCGCGAACCGGGGAACGACGCGGCGTTGCCGGAACCGAGCGTCGCGGCGTTCGCTCCGGAGTTCGAGAGGAGCCCGGGGGGCGCGGTTGGGACGGCGATTCGCGGACGCGGCGCCGAGGTTTGCGTCGACGTCGAAGCGTCCGGGGCGAAACCGGGGGGCGCGTCGGCGGCGTAAACGGAAGAGGCGGCGGGGACGGCGGGAGCGTTCGGCGTTTGACCGCGATACAGGGCCGACGGTCGAGCGGCGACCCCGACGGCGCGGTAAAGCGGGTCGGCGTCGATTCGTTCCCGCAAAAACGGATGTTGGTAAAGGGCCGAACGGCGAACCGGCGGCGCGTCGCGTCCCCAAAAAACGTCGGTTCCGTCGAAGTAAAAGGGCCCGGTCGTCCGCGAAACGAGGAGGTCGCCCCAACAGAACGAGTCCAAGTCGAACTCGCCGCCGACCGCGATCGAGCCGCCTTCGACCGCGAAGCCGCGCGTCTTGACCCGTCCGCAAACGTTGTTCAACGGAACGCCGTTCGGGTGGAACGAGTTTTGCTGCGCGACGAACCGCAAGTCCCAAGCGGCTTGAAGAGGCGAGTTAGCCGTCGCGCCGCGTTCGAGCCGAAGCGCTCCGTCGACGTTGAAAAAGCCGTTCGGTTGAAAATAGTCGACGAACGCGATCGCCGTCGGGGGCGCCGCGCTCAAGAGGTCGCGGTCGAGTTGCAGTTGTTCGACGCGGAGCGCCGAAACGTCGAACGTCCAACCGCCGTTCGGCGCGAACCGCCCGGCGAGGTTCGCCGAATAAGTCGTTCGACCGGCGCGGGCTCGGAACCCGTCGACGCGGAATTCGCCCGCTCGATAAGAGGCGCGCCCCCGCAAATCGCCGAGTTCGTAAGGGAGCGAGCCCGGTTTCATCGACGCGGCGCCCGCGACCGGTTCCGCGTCGAACTCGACGTCGAGCTTGCGTTGGTCGGAGCGGTAAGCGACGCGGATTTGGCCGTTCGCTTTGCCGGAAAGCCCCAATTTTTCGAACGATTCGCGACCGTCGTAACGAACGAGCGCGTTCGACAGCTCTTCGCCGAGCGGGAAATCTTCGACGTCGGTCGTCAGTTCGAAGCGCCAAGCGTCCGGAGGAAGGGGCGCGCCCGGCGGCGTCGGGATCGAATCGACGAGCGCCGGAGGGACGAAGTCGGCGAAATCGGCGCCGCGCGGCGAGTTTCCGGAAATTGGGGAATTGACGGCGTTTGCGTTGTTTGCGTCGACGGGGAAGGTCGCGGAAGCGGGGCGAATCGGAGCGCTTGCGTAAAGGGAGCGGCGGGCGACGGCGGGCGAATTCGCGCCGTTTGCGTTGTTGGCGTTGTTTGCGTTGTTTGCGTTGTTTGCGTTGTTGGCGGCGGCGAGCGCGGCTCCGGAAACGAACGAACCGGACGCGCGAAGGCGGGCGGCGCCGCTTTTGCCGGAGAGGTTCGAGAAGACCCAAGCGCCTTTCTCCATTTGGATTAAACCGCCGATCGACGAGATCGGGAGCGGGAAAAGGTCGTATTGGATCGCCGCGTCGCGAACGCCGATCGTCGTTTTGACTTGCAACCGTTCGGCGCGATTCGGGGCGTAATCGATTTTGACGTTCGCGTCGATCGCTCCGGACGGGCGCAACCGGGCGAGTTCGGCGCGACTCGACGCCGGAAGCGCCGACAAGAGGCGCGCGTCGATCGGATAACCGAGCCCTTCGATCTCGACGGCGCCGCTCGGCGTTCCCAACGCGTCGTCGAAACGCCCGTCGATTTTTAAGCTCCGCTCGTTGAATTCGGAGCGGAGCGCGAGCGTCAGCGCCCCGGCGGCGTCGAGCGCGACCCGACCCGAGAGCTGTTCGAGCCGATAAGGGAACGCGACGCAAACGAGATCGAGCCCGGAACCGGAAACGACGAGATTCGTCGGACGCCAAGCGCCGGAGGTACGCGCCGATTTTTCGACCGTCAAATCGACGTTTGTCGTCGCGGAAAATTGGTAATTGTTGAGGAAATCGACAAGTTTGCGCAATTTGGTCGATTCGACGTTCGCTTGCGCGGCGTTTTCGATCGCGAGCCGCTTCAAATGCGCGTCGTCGAGCGGATAATCGTTCAAGCGGAGCCGGAGCGCGCCTTCGTTCGGAGCGGAGAGCGGCCCGATTTGCCGATAAGAGGCCGCCAGCGTCGTCGCTCCGCTCCGCGCCGAAAAACGTTCGATTTCGAGCGAATTTTGCGTTGCAACGTAACGAATTTCAACGTCGGAGAGGGGGAATTTAAGGAGCGGAGACGCGACGGCGCCGCGCGACAGTTCGCCGTCGACGCGGAAGCGAACGCCGTCGGAGGCGGTCGGGTCGCCGACGACTTCAAAATCGAACGACGTTTGGCCGCGCGCGTTGCGCAAGGAGCCGAGCTTGCCCTGTCGTTCCGCGTCGAGACGTTGAAGAATCGCCGCGACGTCGAGACGCCGAGCGGCGCCGCGGAACGCCCAACGTTCGCCGTCGACGGCGCCGCGGACGTTCAGCTCTTGGACGTAAGGGTTGGACGCGCTAAGGGTTAGCGTCCAAACGGTTTCGTCGGCGTTCGCGGCGTTTGCGGAATCTGCGAGATTTGGAGAAAGCGGGACGTTTGTGAAATCGGGGGCGTCGGCGGCGATTGCATCGCTTGGGGGAATCGGGACGTTCGCGTCGTCGGCGGGATTTTGGACGGCTTTGTTTGCGTCGTTTGGGGAGTTTGCGTTGTTTGCGTTGTTCGCGTTGTTTGCGTTGTTCGCGTTGTTCGCGTTGTTCGCGTTGTTCGCGTTGTTCGCGTTGTTCGCGTTGTTCGCGGGCGTCGCGTCGGCGAAGAGGCGTTCGTCGTCGAGGATTTTTTCCGGCGAGAGCGTCGACGCGTCGGGAAACGCGCTTCGCGGCGTCGGGGTCAAACGGAGGCGCAAGCCGGCGAGCGTCGTCGTTTCGTTCGGACGCTCCGGATCGTCGAAAAAGATCGCGCCGTCGAACGCTTCGACCGGGCAAGGTTTCTCGCTCGGCGTCGGTTTGAGGCGGCGCAAGTCGTCGAGAAAAACGGCGGAGTCGACGTTGGAACGCAGTTGCGGGCGAGCGATCGCGAGGCGGCGCGGCGCGAGATCGCCGGATTTGACGGCGTTCCAGTCGATCGGCAGTTCGACGTAAATTTCCTCCGCTTCGAGGAGCGGCGGCGCGTCGGGCGGCGCGTCGGGGCGGCGCCAAACGACCGAAAGAATCCGAACGCCGCGCGTCGAGTCGAACCGAACCGACTCGAACGAAACGTTTAAATTGGGGAATTTGCGTTGCAATTCCGTTTGAACGACGCGTCGGATTTCCGAGTCGGCGCGGCGATACGCGATCCCGGCGACGACCGCCGTCGCGAGGAAAGCGAGAAAAACGCACCAACGGAAAACGATTTTAACGGTTTTGAACATTGCGTCGACGCAAACGGCAAAGGGGAAACGTTAAATGAAGCGAAAAGGACGCGTTGGGGTAAAATAAGGGGGAAGGGGGAAGTAAGCGGAAAGGGACGAATAAAAGGAAAAACGAGGAAAGAAAAAATAGGCGGTTAAGGCGAAACGGGGGAACGGCGCGCTCGACGGCGACCGAGTCGACGCAAAACGCCGAGCGCAAGGAGACAAAGGAAAGCGATCAACGGGAATCCTTTCGGAAACGGAGGTTAACGATAAACAATCGGCGCGTCGGCGTCAAGACGGGTTTTCGGCGGCGCGGCGTTCGAGTTTTTCGCTCGACGTTTCTCCTTTGTTTTGTCCTTATTAATATATATAAGGGGGAAAAAAGGGAAAACGGAGACGAGGGAACGTCGGCGACCGGGCGCGTCGACGGTTTGAAAACGATCGGAGGGCGAGTTGGCGGCGGTCGATTCGGCGATCGGCGAATTATCGACGACGATTAATTAATAACGTCGGCGCAGAATCGGCGTCGCGAGCGTCGCTTTTTTTCCGATACGTCGTTCGGAGCGCGGCGGCGGACGCTATTTTCGAAAAAGGACGTTTTTTCGGCGAAATTTTGCGAAAAAATCGCGTCTTTTTTTCTTAAGAGCGGGCGGCCCCGTTTTTTTTCGCGAAAATCTCGGGTATAATGTCGACGAAAGACGTCGGCGTTCGTTGCGCGTCGGCGTCCGTTTTATCGACTTTTCTTGTTTTAGCGGTTTCGCAAGGCGTCGACGGCGCTTCGCGAACGAATTTTGAAAAAAACGAGCGAACGGCGGGAAACTTTGGGAACGAACGCCGTTCTAACGCGTCCAACTTTTCAGGAGCGGATGTGAACGACGAACGACTGATCGACGCGACTTTGGCCGGCGACAAGAACGCTTTCGGCGAATTGGCGCGCAAGTATCAAGATCGCGTGTATAACTTGGCGCTGCCGATCGTCGGCAACCCGGACGACGCGCTCGACGTCGTGCAGGAGACTTTCCTGCAGGCGTTGGCGCATCTCGAAAGTTTTCGCCGTTCAAGCCGTTTTTATACTTGGCTTTATCGCATCGCGTACAACTGCGCCGTCGGAGCGTTGCGCAAGCGCGGACGAACGACGTCGGTCGACCGAATCGTCGAGGAAATCGGCGATCGTTTCGAGTCGCCGGTCGAGTCGCCCGACGCGAAGTCGAAGCGCGAGGACGACGCGCAAGCGTTGCGCGAAGCGTTGGCCAAGTTGCCCGAAGAGTATCGGGCGCCGATCGTCTTGCGCGAAATCGAAGGCGCGAATTACGAGCAAATCGCCGAGGTTTTGGAGATTCCGATCGGAACGGTGCGCAGTCGACTGCATCGAGCGCGGAACGCGTTGCGCGAAGCGTTGGAGCGTCGGCGAGACGATTTTTGACGCGAACCGGCTTTTTTGTCGCTTAAAAACGCCGATATCGTCCCGATAAAACGACGTTGAAACGTTTAACGTCGTTGAGAACGATTTTGACGGCGGCGACAAAGAGCGTTTTCGCCGAACCGCTAAAAACAACGATTGACTGGGCAAGCTCGCCAAGCGAGGGGAAATCGATGAAACGGGAAGTTTGGGAAGAGTTGATCGACCGCGTCGTCGACGACGAATGCACGGACGAGGAAAGACGGGCGCTTTACGAAGCGGCGGAGCGGAATCCGGAAATTCGCAAAGCGCTCGAAGAGACGCGGCGGATTCGCAAGGCGTTCGAAGAGTTCGAGCGACCGACGGTTCCGCCCGAGTTTTCCGAACGACTCCGTTTAGCGATCGAACGTTCCGATTTTTGGGTCGACCGCGAAGTCGAGCGACCGGCGATTCGTCCGGAGTCGACGACGGCGGCGCGGCGTTTCGGCGGACGGCGGTTTCATTGGGCGGCGACGGGGACGGCGGTTTCGTTCGCGGCGGTCGCGCTCCTTGCGTTCAACTTTGGCGAGCAAGGCGGCGTTTCGATACCGGGGCCAAACAACGCGCCGAATATCGCGACTTCGACGCCGGGAATTCCCGTTTTCGCGGAACCGACCGAATCGACGACGGCGCGACCGACGATTCTGCGTCGGCCGGGCAACAAAGGCGAGGCGCCGAAGGAGCCCGTCGTCGCGACGCCGAGCGGTTTTTATACCCGGCGAACCGTCGATTCCGAGAACGCGAAAAGATTGCTGACGGAGTTTTTGCGTTTTTGCAATAAAAACAATATCGTGTTTGCGAAAATCGACGGCGATTTCGAGTTGACGTTGCGCAAGACGACGCCGGAAAATCGGAGCGCGATTCTCGAATGGCTCGACGCCAACGCTCAAAAAAGCGAAGAACGAGGCGAAACGAACTTCGCCGAGCGTTGGGACGCGGACGATAAAAGCGTCGCCGACGTTCGCGTTTCGTTTTTTGTTGCGAAAACGGAATAGCGCGCGCTCGCGTCCGAGCGACGTTCGACGCAAGCCTTTAAACGTCGACGATGTTAAAAGAGAACGATTAAGCGCGTTTTTTTGAAAGAAGATTTGAAAAAATCGAGGAAAACGGCAAGAATCCGCTTGATTCGAGCGAAATTGTTGTGTATCCTATCGTTTTAGAGAACCGTATTTTTTGCTTTGTCGCGTCGCGTTTTCTTTTTAGCGAACGAGACCGCGGCGCCGACGAGCGCAAACCGACGTCGAACGAACGCCGTTCGGCGCGACTTTTCAAACGCAAGAACGGCGACGACGTCGAGCGTTTTGAAAAAACGGTCGAACGGTTCGGTTTTTGAGCGAACGTTTGGGGCGTTTGACGCGTCTAAAAAACGTCGCGAACCTTAGCGCCGACCTCGGGCGTCCGGACGCGTGGCGAAGAGCGCGTTATCCGGCGACCGAACGTTGGGCGAGTCGGTTGTTTCGAGCGGGACGGTCGAGAACCCGCCGCCGATTCGAGACGAGCGAACAAAAAATAAAGGGCAAGGTCATTCGCGTCGAGAAGACCGTTTGAATTATTGATTTTTAACGCGTTTTCGACGCTCTTATTCTGTAAAGGAAAAGAAAATGAAAAAGACGTTCAAAGCCGGTTTTACGCTCATTGAGTTGCTGGTCGTTATCTCGATCATCGGGATGTTGGCCGGGTTGCTCCTTCCCGCCGTCCAAAACGCGCGCGAAATGGGGCGCCGCACCACCTGCATGAACAACCAACGCAACATCGCGCTGGCGTTCCAAATGACGCCGAAAGGCAAAATGCCGACGTGGCGTACCGAAGGAACTTCTTACGACGGGAACGACAAACCGTTCGTTTTGGGGTGGGCTCCGCAAATTTTCCCGTATATGGAACAAACCCAAGTTTACGATCAAGTCCAAAATAACGGCAACCGCGCCGACGTAACGATTCCGTCGTTCCAATGCCCGAGCGCCGGTTCCGCCGTGGAAAACGGCAACGCGTTCGTCGCCAACTGCGGCGGCGCCGACGGCAATCCGACGCTGGACGCCGACGGCAATTACGCCTTGGACTCCTTCGCTTCGAACCGCGCCGACGCGATGCTTCTCGACGGCGTCTCGGGCGGTAAGAGCCTGACGGTCGACGACGTCGCCGACGGGACGACGAACACCCTCTTGATTTCGGAAAACCTTCAAGCCGGTTCCATTTGGGCGAACCGCGAATACGGCGTCGGTTTCTGCGTCGGTTTCCCGCAACAAGATATTTGGACGTACGGAACCGTTTCGGAAGACGGCGCCGGCAACGAAACCCTCGGCACGGTCGCGCCGCTTCAAGTGAACCGCGCTCGTTCGATGAAAACGTACGCCGACATTATGAACCAAAACGACGACCAATCGCAACAATTCGCGGTTTGGAGCAACTTGACCGAAGAACAAACGAATCCGTGGGCGTACGCTCGTATGTCGTCGAATCACCCGGGTATCGTCGTCGCCGCGATGGTCGACGGTTCGACTCGCGTTGTTAACGAAAACGTCGATCTCGAAACCTTCATTCGCGCGACCGCTCCGAACGACAAGAAATCGTCCTTCAACAAAGCCGGTCGCCTCAGCGCCAACGGCGTTTTGGACCTCGAAAAACTCTAATCGTTTAATCGATAAATTGCGGCGTTTGAGCGTCTTTTAGACGCTTGCCCTTGAGACGAACCGGCGTTTCGCGCGTCGGTTCGTTTTTTGTTTCTTGTCGGCGCGACGGACAAAGCGTCGGGGTAAGAGCGGAGGAATGTTAAAATGGGAAAAACGGACGGCGCGTTGGGAAGGAAACGGCGAGAAAAGATTCGGCGTTGAGAGAACGTTTAACGGTAAAATGGGAACGTCGGCTAGCGAACGGGAACGAAGAGCGGCGAACGAAGAACAAAGGACGTCGGCGAACGTCGACGTTAAAGGAGAAAATCCGCTTGGCGCGTCGTTGCGGGAACGCGTCAAGCGGGTTTTTAGATTGGCGTTAAACTAAAAAGTTTGCGTCGAACGCGTCGACTTGTCAACCGGACGCTTGTTAAAACGCGGGGTTTGCGTCGACTTGTCAACCGGACGCTTGTTAAAACGCGGGGTTTGCGTCGACTTGTCAACCGGGCGCTTGTTAAAACGCGGGGTTTGCGTCGACTTTAATTCCAGAAACCGCCCGGTTGGAAGAGCGGCGCGACGGCGTTGGCCCATTGGCCGAGGTCTTGCGTCCAGTCGAGAACGTTGTAACGATAGCGAAGTTGTTGCGCGAGGCGATAACTCCGTTCGAGGCGCGGGCGGTCGATTCCGATTTCTTCCGGCGTCGACGGCGCGGCGGCGTCGGCGATCATCCGTTGAATCGTCGCGGCGGGGAGAAGTTGCGCTTCAAGTCGCGGTTTGAGTTCGCTCCAAGAATCGCGGAAGAGGCGCAACCGGCGTTCGAGTTCGTCCGGTTCGACGTATTTCTTGCGGCATTCGTTCTCGACCGTTTCGCGGAGCCCGGACGTTCCGAAATTTTCTTCGAGTTCGCGTTCGATCGTTTCCCAAGCGCGGAAGTTTTGCGGAATCGCGGCGATCGCGGCGTCGAAGGTCGCTTCGCTCCAAGTCGCCAAAATCCGTTCGTAAAGCGCGGAGGTGGAGACGGTTCCGACGCCGACCTTGAACCCGTGCGACGGCGCTTCGCCGTTGTGGGTGTGATGTTGGTTGTCCCAAAGGTGGCTGAATTGGTGTTCGGCGCCGGACGCGGTGCGGGACGTTTTCGCCTTTTGCATCGCCAGCCCGCTCATAACGAGTCCTTCGGTCAGCCGCGCCAACGCTTTTTTATCGCCGCGAGCGACGCCGGTCGGGTCGGCGACCGAGTCGCGGAGCGAATCTTGAACGAGCGACCAAGCGATTTCGTCGATCGGTTCCGTTCCGATCAAGTCGGCGAGAATCCAGTCGGCGCCGGCCGGAATTTTCGCGATCAAGTCGGCGTACCCGGCGGCGTTCATCTTGAGCGGCGCTTCGCAAACGACGTTCATATCGAGCAGAATCCCGCGCGGCGCCGGGCAGGAAAACGTTTGTTTGCATTCGTTATGTTCGATCGAAGCGCCGAACGACGCGTATCCGTCCATCGAGGCGGCGGTTCCGACGACCGCGTAGGGGCGCCCGACGAGATAGGCGGCGCGCTTGCAAATATCGTTGACCGTTCCGGAACCGACGGCGACCGGAATCGCGTCGGTCGGCGAAAAGCGGGCGTGCAGAGCGTTGACCCAACGCGTTTCGGCGTGCATTTGCGGCGCGTCGAAAATGAACGGGTCTTCGACGACGACTCCGGCGGCTTCGAGGCGTTCGAGGACGGCGCGACCGGCGATTTCAAACGTTGTAACGTCCGCGACGACGACCGCTTTCGCGTCGGCGCCGAAGAGATTTTGGAAGAACGTTCCGACGCGTTCGAGCGTTCCTTCGCCGAGAACGACCGCTTTAGTGTCGTCGCAATATTGGAGCGCTTTGTCGATTCGCGCCGCCGTTTGGCGATAAAATTCGTTGATTTCCGACATAAAAACCTCGAAAGTCGATAAAATGCGGTGTTGGGGAAAAATGGGGAAACGCGCCGCCGTCGCGTCGGCGCGAACCGAGCGCGACGACGGCGCGAAGCGGGAAGTTGTTAACGATTTTAACGGGGTTGCGCTTGGCCGTTCAAGCCGACCGAAACGGCGCGGCGGTACTCTTCCGGCGAAATTTCGCGAACTTCGGCGCCGGCGGCGATCGCCGCTTGCAGGCGTTCTTCCGGCGTCGTCGGGCGACGCGAACCGGCGTTTGGCGCGGCGTATTGCGAAACCGCCGTCGGGGCGGCTTGCGCGACCTGCGGGAATTGCGCCGCCGGGGCGGCTTGCGCGACCTGCGGGAATTGCGCTGCTGGGGCGGCTTGCGCGACCTGCGGGAATTGCGCCGCCGGGGCGGCTTGCGCGACCTGCGGGAATTGCGCTGCTGGGGCGGCTTGCGCGACCAGCGGGGTTTGCGCCGTCGGAACGGCTTGCGCGACTTGCGGGGTTTGCGCCGTCGGAACGGCTTGCGCGACCTGCGGGAATTGCGTTGTCGGAGCGGCTTGCGCGACCTGCGGGAATTGCGCCGCCGGGGCGGCTTGCGCGACCAGCGGGGTTTGCGCCGTCGGAACGGCTTGCGCGACCAGCGGGGTTTGCGCCGTCGGAACGGCTTGCGCGACCTGCAGGAATTGCGTCGTCGGGGCGGCTTGCGCGACCTGCGGGAATTGCGTCGTCGGGGCGGCTTGCGCGACCTGCGGGAATTGCGTCGTCGGAGCGGCTTGCGCGAGCGGTTGAACCGGCGTTAAAACCGGAACGACGGGCGACGCGTCGAACGTCGGCGCTTGGTAGGAGCCGAAGCCGCCGATCGTCGCGGGGGCCGACGTCGCGACGGGCGTTTGCGGCGCTCCGGACGAAGCGAACGCAAAATCGTCGTTTTCGTCAAACTCCTCTTCTGCGCCGATCGAGAAATCGGACGGCGAGGGCGCGACGGCGTAAAGTTCCGCAGGTTCGGCAATTGGGAACGGCGACGGCGCGGTTTCGTAAATCGGCGCGAGGGGCGCGAAATACTCGGCGACGCAATTCTCCAACTCGACGAGGCGATCGACGAGGCGGAAGGACGTTTCGGCGTCGAACCGCGACGCTTCCGGGAAGCGCGGCCCAAAGAACGGAGCGGTTTGGGCCGTTTGAGGCGCCGGGTTCGTTTGGGCGACTTGCGCGTCTTGCGCCGCCGGAGTCGTTTGCGCGACTTGCGCGTCTTGCGCCGCCGGAGTCGTTTGGGCGACTTGCGCGTCTTGCGCCGCCGGAATCGTTTGGGCGACTTGCGGTTCTTGGGACGCCGGAATCGTTTGGGCGACTTGCGCGTCTTGCGCCGCCGGAATCGTTTGAGCGACTTGCGGTTCTTGGGACGTCAGAATCGTTTGGGCGACTTGCGGTTCTTGGGTCGCCGGAATCGTTTGGGCGATTTGCGGTTCTTGGGTCGCCGGAATCGTTTGGGCGACTTGCGGTTCTTGGGTCGCCGGAATCGTTTGGGCGACTTGCGCGTCTTGCGCCGCCGGAGTTGTTTGGGCGACTTGCGGTTCTTGGGTCGCTGGAATCGTTTGGGCGACTTGCGGTTCTTGGGTCGTCGGAATCGTTTGGGCGACTAAGGGCGCCGCCGTCGAAATCGAACCGGGCCGAAAATCAATTTTAACGTCGGTCGACGCGGCGCTGTCGGACTTAGTCGGAGACGCGAAAAGTCCCGGGTTTCGGCGTCCGATATGCGCCGTTAAACTTTGCGTGTTTTCGCTATTTTCTTGGCTTTCTGCGTTTTGAACGGCGAGAACGGGCGAAGGAACGACCGGTTCGTCGGTTTGAACGATTAATGTTTTGAGGTCTGTTTCTTGCGCGCTATTCTGACAAGGCAATTCGTCCGACGGCGCGGCTTGAGCGAGAGATTCGCCGTCGTCGACGGTCGCGCTTTCAAGCGTCGCGACGTCGGCGGAGGCAACGGATTCTTCGGACGTCGGCGGCGCGACCGTCGCGACAAAAGGCGCCGGGCCTTGCGTTTGCGTCGTCGGGGCGACTTGGGCGGGGCCTTGCGTTTGGTCGACCGGGGCGACTTGGGCGGGGCCTTGCGTTTGCGTCGTCGGGGCGACTTGGGCGGGGCCTTGCGTTTGCGTCGTCGGGGCGACTTGGGCGGGGCCTTGCGTTTGGTCGACCGGGGCGACTTGGGCGGGGGCTTGCGTTTGGT
>JAFSDX010000175.1 GCA_017436025.1 Thermoguttaceae bacterium | reverse complement strand
CTTCGGCGCGGCGAAACAATAAAACGTTTGGACGATTAGTTCAGCTTGGTTAGAACGCTAGCTCGACAAGCTAGAGGTCATTGGTTCGAGTCCAATATCGTCCACTTTCGCTTCCTTTGCGGCGGCGAAAGATTCCGAGTCGGTCGAGGCGCAAGCCTTCGGCGCGGTGAAACAGTAAAACTTTTGGACGATTAGTTCAGCTTGGTTAGAACGCTAGCTCGACAAGCTAGAGGTCATTGGTTCGAGTCCAATATCGTCCACTTAACCCCGAGAAGTTCGTCTTCTCGGGGTTTTTTGTTGTCGGGGGGAGAACGAAACGACCGACTCTGCCCCAAAACGGCGTGTTCCTGCGGTTGCGAAACGGTCGGGGGGGAGAGCGAAACGACCGACTTCGCCCCAAAACGGCGTGTTCCTGCGGTTGCGAAACGGTCGGGGGGAGAACGAAACGACCGACTTCGCCCCAAAAGAACGACCGCCGCCGAAACTGACCGGCGCGCTCGACATTCCGGCAAGTCCCCGCCGTTCGAATCGAGTTGAAGGGAGGCGCCGCCGACAAGGCGTTCCTCGACGCCGCTCTTGACTTTGGGGGGAAGCGCGACCGAAAAATCGCGCGGTTTCCAACTCGCCGTTCGCCGTTTTCTCCGCGTCGCTCGGACGTTTCGCTTGCTTTGCGTTGCAAAAAAGGGTTAAAAAATGAAAATCGCCGTTCTGTGCGAAAATTCGCCGTCGTCGCCGGAATTTGAAGCGGAACACGGGCTTTCGTTTTACGTCGAGACGGCGACGCGACGCTTTCTTTTCGACTTCGGCGCGACGTCCGTCTTTTTGCGCAACGCGGAGCGGCTCGGCGTCGACGTTTCAGCGGTCGACGCGGCGTTTTTGTCGCACGGACACCGCGATCACGGCGGCGGGTTGGCGACGTTTTTCGAAAAAAATGCGAAAGCGCCCGTTTACGCGTCGGAAAAAGCGTTGCGATCCTATTATTCGTTGCGACCGTCCGGCGAGTACGTCGATATTGGCGTCCGCGTCGCGCCGGAGTTTGACGCTCGAATCGTCCGAACGCCGACCGCCGCGACCTTTGCGCTCGACGCCGAAACGATTCTTTTTTCCGACGCGGCGCAGGCCCCGCCGGAGTTTCGCTCCGAAGGAAACGCGACGCTTTTCGAGCGTTTCGATTTTCTGACCTCGAACGGGGCGGGAGAGTTGGGCGAGAAAAACGGCGAAAGCGGGTGGAATAGCGAAAATGGGGAAGGTAAAGGGGACGGAGAAAGGTTGCGTTCGTCGTCGAGGCTTGATTCGTCGCCGGAAAAATCGTCAAATTTTCGCGAAAGCGCCGCCGAACGCTCGTTTGAATACCGTCCCGACCGCTTTTTACACGAACAACATTTAATCGCGACGACGGAAACCGGGCGCAAAATCCTCTTTGTCGGTTGCGCGCATCGGGGGATCGTCTCGGCGATGGCGCGAGCGACGGAGATTTTGGGCGCGGCGCCGGACGTCGCGATCGGCGGTTTTCACCTGTCGATTCCGAGTCGCGGCGTTCCGATTCCGGACGAAACGCTCGACGCGATCGCCGAACGTTTGCGCGCTTGGCCGACGCGTTATCTGACCGGACACTGCAGCGGTCGCGTCGCGTTCGAACGAGCGCGCCGAACGCTGGGCGAGCAAATCTCCTATTTTGCGGCGGGCGATTTTTTTGAATTCTAAGCGCTTTAAAGACGTTCTTTAGCCAATCGAAGAAGTTGTTGAAACGTTATCGGCGGCGCGGTTTATCGACGCGTCGAATCGAGCGGCGAAAATTTTTGTCGCGTTGAGCAACTTTTATCTAATTTCCGAAGTTAACGGGCTAAAAGTTGAAATAATCTAACTTCGGGCGCTTGCGCGACGAAACCGAATCTTGACGAAAAAAGAAAAAACAGGTAACATTTCGCCGTTTCGTCGCGTCTTTAAAAGCGTCGCTCGGTTTGAACGTCGTCCGAAAAGGACGCCGAGCGGGAATTAAAAGGCGGGACGAAATCGTCGTCGCTTCGCCTTATCTAACTTTAAATTAAGGAGAAATAGTGAAATGAAAGCGTTTGCGAAAAATTGGGGGCGTTCGTTGAGCGTTGCCGCCGTCGCGTTGGCCGCTTCGGTCGCTTCGTTGGGCGCGGTCAAGGCGCAAGACTGTCCGTTTGCGGACGATTCCGCGATTCTGTATTATTCGCCGTCGACGATCGGAAACGTCGGCGCGATCGCTTCGATTTGGCAAACCGAGGAATTCGGCGCTTGTTTCGAAAAAGCGACGAAAAAAATCGACGCCGAACTCGGAAAAAAACTCGCCGAAGTTAAGGAAAAAGAAGACTTTCCGCGCGAAAAGTTTGATTATCTTAACGACCTGCTGACGCGAGAACTTGGCGCGGCGCCGAACGCGTCGAATCTGATTCAAGCGTATTTCAAACATATCGACGGCGTCGCGTTGGCCTTCGTCGCGCCGCTTGAAGGCGAAAAGAAACCGCAAGCTGTTTCGCTGACTTGGATTTTGAACTTCAACCCGGCCGGGCTCGATCTCGCGAAACTCTGCGGCGACGACTTAGAAGTCCTTAAAAACGAGAACGGCGTCTATATGGCGAAGTTGACGATTAATGCGGACGAAAAGTCGGAAACCGTTTATTTGGGCGGCGTTAAGATTAAGGATTTGGACAATTACGCCGTCGTCTTGGCCGATTCGCAAGCGACGCTCGAAACGAAACTGACGCGCTTCCAAGCGTCGAACGACTTTGTCGTTAAACGACTTAACGACGAAAGCGTTTATTCGGAGATTATTCTGAAAACGTCGCTTTTCGAACGCGCTTTGAAAGACTTGGCGAAAGTTGAAAAGAACGAAAGAGCGCAAGCGGTCAAAGGCTTTGTCGAGAAAATTAAGTCGTTGCGCGTTAAGAAATTGGACGTCGACGGAACGTTTTCCGTTTCTCTCGAACTCGAAGCGGTCGACGCGAAATCGGCGAAAGAATTTAACGACTTGGCGGTCGGCGGCGTCGCGCTCTTGAGTTTGACGACGGCGAAAAAAGAGTTGAAACCGGCAGAGGAATTCGCGCTCGAACTCCTTAAAACGGTTGAGTTTAAATGCGAAGAAAATTCTAATTTTGCGTCCGCGACCTTGAAAATCGACCGCGATAAAGTGAAAACGATCGCGAAATGGCTCGGCGAAAAAATTTGCAAAGAAATGAAGCGATAAGGCTTGCAATTTGCGCAAGGTTTTGAGTTAACTTGTTTAGTCGAAACGTTTAATAACGATGAAAAACGAAAGCGACGAACGCTTGGTCGAGCGATTTCAAACCGGAGAACGCGGCGCTTTCGACGAAATCGCGCGACGGTACCGACCGCGTTTGCTCCAATTTTTACGGTCGCGAACGCGGTCGCTCGAAACCGCCGAGGATTTGACGCAAGAGACGTTGCTTAAAGCGTTTGCGGCGTTGGACGGTTTGGAAAAGCGCGTTTTTTTGGCCGGTTGGCTCCGTCAAATTGCGTTTCGCGTCTTTCTCGATTCGACGCGGCGTCGCCGTTGGAACGTCGCGTCGTTCGACGAAAACGCCGGTTCCGCCGAATCGAGCGACGGAACGTCGAACGGCGTTTTCGCAACGCGAGCGACGCCGCGTCGACCGAGCGGAGGCGAGTTTGACGTCGCGTCGCCGGAAGCGCGAGTCGTTCGAGACGACGAAGGCGAAAACGTTTGGCGCGTCGCGCGAAAAGTCTTGACTCCGAAAGAGTTTAAGGCTCTTTGGTTGCGATATGTCGACGGCGTTTCGGACGCCGAGGCCGCCGTCGCGTTGGGGGTAACGCCGGGCGCCGTTCGCGTCGCGTTGACGCGGGCCCGACAAAAGTTGAGCGCTCGGTTGCGTCCTCAAAACGAAAAATGCGGCGAAAAAAAAGCGGCGCGACAAGATGTAAACGAACGAAAACCGGATTTAGACAGGGAGAGTTCGCGATGACGTTTGAAACGAAAAACGAGCGAAACGACGAAACGACGGACGTTTGGGAAACGCTCTTAGCGCGGCGTTTGGCGGACGACCTCGACGCGTTTTTGGAAACCGCTTCGGACGAAACGTTTCTTTTCGCCGAGGAAACGAACGCGCCGCGTCGAGTGAAACGAAACGGTAAAACGCCGCGTTTCAAGAAGTTGGCGACGGTCGCCGCGTCGTTGACGGTTCTTTGCGGCGTCGCGTCGACGAAGTTATTTTACGTCGCGTCGCCAACCGCGAACGTCGTCGAAACGCCGCCCGAAAACGACGAAACGTCGCTCCTCGCTTGGGGCGTCGAAACATTAGGCGAGTCGGAATGGCCGCGACGTCTTGAAACGCGATTGATAAGCGCCGACGTTTTCGGGATTTACGCGGCGTCGGAGACGGAGAGCGAGGCGGCGAAAGAAGCGTCGGCGGAGCGTTTCGCCGTTGCCGAGGAAAACGCGGGCGGCTCGCAAAGCGGCGCGGCGGAAACCGAATCGAGCGAATGGCTTAGCTTGGAAACGTTAAGCGACGTCGCGGAAATGGAACCGTTGAAATACGAACCGTTCATACAAGCCGTCGCCGCGTCTTTGCGATAAAATGTAACGCCGAACGGAGGTCTTGCGTTTCCCGTTCGGCGTTTGATTCTTAAACAACGGCGCTTGCGAGTCGCGTCGAGTTCTCAAGCGTCGGCGAGTTCCGGCGCTTCATTTTGTAAACGTTTGATGATTTGCGCGCTAACTTCTTCAGGCGTTTGAGTTGCGTCGACGACGAACGCTTTGCCGGGAACGGCGAAACGCTCCCAATCGGCGACGGCGCGTAAAAAACCGTCGCGAACGCGGCGATGGAAGTCGGCGCCTTTCGACTCGATACGATCTTTCGAGCGGCGCATCCGGCCGAACGCGACGTCGACCGGGCAATCGAGGACAAAGGTAACGTCCGGGAGCAGGCCGCCGGTTAGCCGGGTTCCGAGGCGCCAAATCGACTCCGCGTCGCGGTCGACCGCGTAACCTTGGTAGACCGCGGTGGATAGGAGAAAACGGTCGACGAGAACGATTTTGCCGGTCGCGAGGGCGGGGCGGATTTTATCGCGAACAAGTTGCGCTCGCGACGCCATAAAGAGGGCGGTTTCGGCTTCCGGACAGATCGCGAGATCTTTTCGAGCGAGCAAAATTTCCCGAAGCGCGTCGCCGAGCGGAGTGTTGCCCGGATCGCGAAAAAAAGCGACTTCGCGACCGCGATTTTGGAGCCAGTGCGTAAGATAGGCGATTTGGGCGCTTTTTCCGGCGCCGTCTCCGCCGTCGACGGCGATAAACATAGCGATTCTCCTTGGTTGGGGCGGGGCGCGCCTTCGTCGTCGAAAGCGTCTAATAATTATACCGTTTTTTTGCGCGGCGACAAGGGGGGCGAGCGAGCGGCGCGACGCGGCGATTTTAAGGGCGGCGGCGCAAGCGTTGCGAACGTTGGCGTTGCGCGTTGTCGAGCGGGCGTTTTTTAGTTGCGACGGCGTTAAAAATTTTGCGTCGACCGCGTTTTTTTCGCGTTTTAGGGGCGGACGTTAGCGACGCGCTCGGCGATTCGGGCGACTTTTTTCCCGACGATTTGCGTCGACGAACGCAAGTTTTTGACGGAGCGACGTTTACAAGGCTCTTTTTAACGCGTCGGGGCTTGCGTTTTGATTTTTTGGCGCTATAATGGTTTTACGCCGAATTTTAGCGTCGAGCGTCGCGGGCGAGCGTTCGCAATTTGACCGTTGGAAACGGTTGGGGGGGGCCGGCGATGCGCGCAGGTCGAGCGCCGAACAGTCGGGGATTTCCCGTCGAGCGTTCGCTATTTTGCCCGTTGGAAACGGTTTGGACGTTTCCCGGCGAGCGACGTAAGACGGGCGTTCGAGCGGTTTGCGATTTGGCGGCGCGACGTTTGGCATTTTTCTTTTTTTCTTGCGCGTCGCGTTTGAATTTTTCCGTTTTTTTTATCGTGTTAGCGAAAGGGACGTTATGTCGCGTTCGGAGTCGATTTTTGCCCGTATCTATCGAGAATACCAACGTTTGAGCGCCGCCGCGTCGAGCGAGCAAACCGGGAACGACGCCGCGTCGAGCCGAACAAAATCGACCCGTTCTCCATCGACGCGTTGTAATCGACCGCCTCGTTCGCGCTCGCTCCGCTTCGAGCCGCTGGAATCGCGCGAACTCCTCTCGCTGACGCAACCGCTAACCGCCGACGACGCGCCGACTTGGAACGTCGCGCCGGAAACGCCCGCCGCCGTTCCGTCGGAAATCGTCGCATCGCAAACGTCCGCCGCCGTCCCGGAAATCGTTGCGCCCCTCGCTTTCGCCCCGGAACCAGCGTCGACGCCGGAACCCCCCGCCGTTCCCGTTTCGACCTCGACGCTGGAGCCCGCCGCAACGCAAGAAGCGGAAGAAAGCGCGACGTCGGACGCTTCGCTCGCTCGGGAGTATATTAACGATAAATACTATAATTCGCACGATTTAGCGGCATTGCGTCGTGCCGGTCTCGATTATTACGATGGTCATTGGAACGACGAAGGACGTTTGACTTTTTTGAGTATTAAAAAAAATGGTTTAACAAGTTTAAACGTTTCGGGTTGCGTTGCGTTGGAAACGTTGTATTGTAATTGGGACGGTAGTTTAACAAGTTTAAATGTTTCGGGTTGCGTTGCGTTAGAAACGTTGGATTGCGGCGGTAATAAGTTGACTAATCTGAACGTTTCGGGTTGCGTTGCGTTGAAAGAGTTGTGGTGTTCTGACAACGCGTTAACTAGTTTAGACGTTTCGGGTTGCGTTGCGTTGGAAAGTTTGGATTGTGAGAACAACGCGTTAACTAGTTTAGACATTTCGGGTTGCGTTGCGTTGAGAGTGTTGTGGGGGAGGAACAACGCTTTAACAAGTTTGAACGTTTCGGGTTGCGTTGCGTTGGAAAGTTTGGATTGCGCAGACAATGCTTTAACAAATTTGGACGTTTCGGGGCTTGCGGCGTTGGAATTTTTGAGTTGCTTCGGCAACGAGCTAACGGTTCTAAACGCGTCGGGTTGCGAGGCGTTGACAATATTGGACTTGGGTGATGATTGGTGGGAAACTAATATTACTACTTTGACGAAATTAGACGTTTCGAGTTGCGTCGCGTTGAAAGAGTTAAGAGGGCTCTGGGGGAACGAGGAACTGGCTGAATTAAACGTTTCCGGTTGCGTCGCGTTGGAAACGTTGGATTGCGGCGGTAACGCGTTAACGAGTTTGAACGTTTCGGGGTGCGTCGCTTTGAAAGTGTTGTGGTGCAGCGGTAATGCTTTAACGAGTTTGGACGTTTCGGGGCTTAAGTCGTTGGAAACGTTGGATTGCGGCGGCAACGCTTTAACGAGTTTGAACGTTTCGGGTTGCGTCGCCTTGAAAGAGTTGCGGAGCGCCGATAACTCTTTAACAAGTTTAGACGTTTCAGGTTGCTCGGCGTTGGAGTCTTTGGGGTGCGATAATAACCTTTTGATCGATTTGAACGTTTCGGGTTGCGTTGCGTTGAAAGGGTTGTTCTGTGCTAATAACGTTTTGACCGATTTGGACGTTTCGGGTTGCGCGGCGTTGGAATCCCTATCTTGCGACGACAATCCGTTGGAAAACGCCGATTTTTCGTATTGCGAGTCGCTGCGATCGTTAGGACTCGCGAACGTCGGCTTGACCTCGTTCGATATTGGAGCTTATCCCAATTTGACGTCGCTTGATATTTCTCGCAACGCGGCGCTGACGGCTTGGGAAACGCGAATCGGCGACGCGCAAACGCCGGCGTTGCTCGCTTTGTACGCCGTCGATTGCCCGAGGTTGACGCGGTTGGATCTGTCGGCTTGCGAAAATATATCTTACGTCGACTGCTCCGACAGCGGAATTGTCGACTTAAACGTTTCGAATTGCGACGAGTTAACGAATTTACACGCTAACGGGCTTTCTATCAAGAGTTTGGATCTTCGCGGCGCGCCTAACTTGTACGAGTTGTTTTGCGACGCGACGAAGGTTTCGCGAGTTTTGTTAAGTCCCGAACGAACGCAAGACTACTTTTCTTTTCAGGGATTTAATAATTCGACGACGAATTTTAGCGAAGTCGCGTGCTATTATTACGACGCGAACGGCGAGAAACAAATCCTAAATCGGCAACCGTTGCCCGCCGTAGAGTACGGCAACTACTATTTCCATATCACACCGGAAACAATTTTGCCGGTATATTGCGATTATTACGTTGAAAACACGGACGAAAACGGCGAAACGACCGCCGAATTAACGCATACGCTCGTCGTTAGCGAGCAAATGAATTACGACGACGGCGACGTCGCGGCGTTGCGTTCGTTTTTGACGCAAAACGGGAACTGCGCTAAGGTTAGCTCTAAATTCGACGCGGAAGACCCGGAAACTTACGGCGTCGAGTGGACGGAAGTCGACGGCGTTAATCATTTGACCGCAATCGATTGGATGGGAAAAGGCCTCGCCGGTTGGCTCGACTTGCGCGAGTGCGATTACTTGAAAACGCTCGTTTGCGGCAACAACCCGGAAATAAACGGTTTAACGCTTCCTAACGGTGAAAGCGCAAGTCTCGAAACGCTCGAATGTTGGAATACCGGGCTGAAAACGCTCGACGTTTCCGCGTGTCCTAAGTTGACGTATTTATCGTGTTACAGCGATAAACTGCAGTCGATTTACGTCCCGGACGTCTGCGAGGCGGGGAAAACCGTCGATATTTCGAAGCTCGAAATCGACTTGACGCGCTACAAGACGGAAATCGCGCCGGAGGACGTGATCGTAACCGACGACGGCGTCAATGTTTATCCGAGTATGGCGTCGTATTACGCTTCGGTCAATATGCTTGAAAACGGCGTTTGGGTCGACTGCTACTCCCGGCGCTCGAACGAACAAACCGGCGAGTTTTCGATTTTAAAGCCGCAAACGACGACCTTTAAAACGCGAATCGGCGGCGCCGAAACCGACGTTTTGCTCCCGACTTACGGCGTCGTTTACGACGATAAAAGCTGCGAAGTCGCCAATGTCGTAAGGGTTTACGGCTCCTTCTTTACGCTGCCGGAAATTTTGCTCAAGCAAGATCATTTCGACCATTGGAAGAACTCGACCGACGGTATCGCGACGCTCCTCGACCCGTTGCGCTTCGACCCTATTTACGGTAGGGAACTCGAACAATATTTCGACTTGCCGTATCAAATCGACGCGTTATGGAACGACGAAAACTGCCGGTTGGAAGCGTTCGGCTTGACGTTGCGCGAAGAGTTCGCCGACTCGCCGCTTTTTAACGACTCGGAAAACGTTTTGGTTTTGTCCGGCGTTTCGCAACATACGTCGGGGAAAACGTCGAAACTGGATTTTAGCGTCGACTTTCAGCCGGAAGGAATCGGATACGCGCAGTATCGAGCGGCGGACGCTTCCGTTAAGTCTTGGCTGACGCAAAAGGGCGAGACGACAAACGTTTACGGCTATTCTTTTGGCGCCGCCGTCGCGCAGTGGATACTTAGCGATTTTAGCGGAAAGGTGAATTGCGTCGAGTTGTACAACGCGCCCGGGATTTCCGCGGAAGCGGCGGCGAAGTTCCGAACGGATTCGGTCGGCGCTTTGTCGTATTATATTGCGAGCGGCGACATAATTTCGTTGCAGGGCGAAACCGTCTTGCCGGGAGGAAACGTCTATTTGTATTCGTATTCCTCCGCGACGAATATCGTCGAAGGATACGCTAACGATAAGCATTTTCGACCGTTAACGGTTCCATACGCCTTTGCCGGCGAAACGCAAGAACAAAGCGACGCGATCGCCGACGAATACGATATGTCGTTGACATACCGCGTCGCGCCGTCGCGACAATGCGAAACGATTTCGGACGAAATTTTCGGGAGTTTCTGGTTCCATTACGACGACGCGGAGTATACGGCGTGGAGAGCGAGTTTATGCGACGGCGATCCGTCGGAAATTTTTGCGATACGCGGAACGGCGGAAGGTTGGCGCGCTAATTTCCGTAAAATGGTCGCTTCGGTTGGTAAAACGATGAAAACGGACTTTGGCGACGCCGTCGTTTTGCCAATTGCGAAAAATTTTGTAAAGGCAACCGGATATTTTGCGGACATAATGAAGCATTTGGGGTGGGTTGAATTAATTGGTAATTTTATAGATCTGCCGGCGCCGGGCTTTGACGCCGTAAAGTGTATTAATGATTTTTACGATCTTTCGCGAAGCGTTGAATTGGGGAAGGATTGGCGACTTCTTCAAATTAACGATTCGATAACGTATAAAGACGGTAAACTAGCAAACGGAAGCGCCGCGCTTATCTCTCCGGATGGCTTCGCGTGGCCCGCGACGTTAAATTATCGAGATCGGTCGTTTGAATCCGTAACTATTAAAGTTGAGGAAGACAAAGGCGCGACGCGGTTGGGCTCGCGTTCGAGTTATTACTTGACCGAAGCCGATCTTAAATTTGAACCCCAACCGCTAGACGTATATAATAAAAACGCCGCTTATTTGCTTTACGGTTCCGGCGTGATTTCGTATAATTATTTGCCTGCGTTGATGATAAACCAAGAATTAGCAACGATTTCCGGCGAAATTGTCGTTCATAACGAAGGAACAAAAGTCTCCGACGCGACGCTTTTTGTCGGCGAAATGGGCGGGCAATTTTCCGCGATCGGAAAAACGGACGAGTTCCGATTTATAACCGGTAGGTATAAGGACGCTAACGTTCCGTTGGGCGGCGCTTACGGCAACTTCGACGAAATAACGCTTTCGACCGGCGGCGGACTTCGCGAGGAAAACGTTAACTACTTCAAGTTGCAAAACGCGACGGTCGTTTGGGATAAGCAGGGCAAAGTAATGGGCTTTCGCGAGTGCGTAACGATTACGGGAAGCCTAACGATAGGTAAACTAACGCTTTCGGTAAAGGCGCGCTATTTCGGGGCCGACGATTGGAAAGTGGAAATCGACGCCGGCTTGGGCGGCAAGGCGATTCTAACGCCGGAGAATCCGCGCTTTACGACGCTCGAACCGTTGACCGTTAAAGAGTTGGGCGAAATTCTCGCTCGAAACGCGGCGTCGGCGTCGGTTTTTGACGCGTCGGAAGTCTCCGAGAAAACGCGGGTTAGCCTTGTGAACGGTTGGAACGACGCGGCGTCGCTTGCGCGGCTCGACGTCGCGGACGCGCCGACCGCCGTTTTGCGATGCGAATGGTCGAACGCTTGCGACGCGCCGGGGTTGCGCTTTGAAAGTCCCTCCGGCGTCGCTTATTCGGAAGCGGAAATGCTCGAACTCGGCTATTTGCAACGGATTAGCGCGGGAAACGAGAGCGTCGCGCGGTCGTATTTGACGTTCCTTAACGTCGACGAGTTCGGCAAGTGGCGCGTAACGAGCGACGCGTCGCTAACCGACGGAACCGCGACCCTTTATGAAACGTCGGCGACGACGCGTAAACCGGAAGCGAAAGCCGTCGACGCGACGTTCGACGAGGAAAGCGGCGCCGTTTCGGTCGTCGTCGAATTCGAAAAAACCGACGTCGACTTGACCGCTGAAACGCTCGAACTCGCTTGGTTAAACGCTTTAGACGGCGGCAAAGAAACGACGGTCGCGACGACGAACGTCGCGCTTGAAGACGCCGAAGTCGACGCGGCGGGGCGTTTGACCTTCGTTTTGAACGTCGCGGAACTCGAACTCCCTAACGGCGATTACCGCCTCCTCGCTCGCTTCGCTTCGACCTTTGCAACCGCTGAAAGCGCAACGTTTGCGTTCGCTCCGGTCGCGCGGATCGAAGCGAGCGAAACGACGTTGAACTTCGGCGCGGTCGATCTCGACGCGGCGAACGGCGACGCGTCGGAGGAGCCGGAGGAAGGGAACGCGGGCGTCGTCGAGCGAACGATAACGCTTAAAAACGCCGGTTCGAAAATCGCGTCGTTCGCCGTCGCGCCGACCGGAAGTGTCGGAACGACCGACTTTTACGTCGCCGGACTTTACGCGGACGGCGAGAGCGTCGACTGCGGAAACGTCGCGTTGCGACCCGGCGAAAGCGTCGAGCTGACGTTCTATTTCGCGCCGACGGCGGTCGTCGGTCGGGAAATCGGCGTCGAGTTGATCGAAACGGAGACGAGCGACGTCTTGTCGACGTTGCGTTTGAACGGACTCGGCGTTTCGCAAACCGTTCCGACGGCGGCGATTACGAGCGACGTTGTTCGCGTCCAAGAAGGTTGCGCCGTTTGGCTTTCCGGGGCCGACTCGACCGCTCCGAACGGCGGCGCGTTGGAGTATCGTTGGGACTTGGACGGTTCGTCGGCGTTGACGGAAGGCGCGCTAACCGACGGCGACGGCGGGTTTTATCGCGTCGTCGAAACGAGCGGTTCGTTCGACGTTCGGTTGCAAGTCGTCGACGAAACCGGCGTCGAAAGCGAGGTCGCGTTGCGAGAAATCGCCGTCGAAACGGTCGCGCCGACGGTCAACGTCAAGACGACGACGCGAGAAATCGGCGACGCTAACGTCTTGACGAGGTTTGATTTAACGGCCGACTTCTTCTCCGAGCGAACGGTCGAGCGTTGGACGCTGAATTGGGGCGACGGAACCGAAACGGTTTGGAACGAACGCTCGAGCGCGACGCCTTTCGCGCATTGTTACGAACGCGGCGACGAGGCGAAAAACTACGTCGCGACGCTTAGACTAACCGCTTCCGACGGCGAAGTTTACGAGTTTGCTCTCGGCGAAACGTTCATTCCGGCGGCTTGGCCGAGCGACGTCGAAGATTACGAACCGAACGATAATTTAGGGGAGGCTTACAAACTTGGCGCGACGGTCGGAAAAACGACGATTACGCAAGCGTTAAACGACGAAATTCGTTATTCTTACGACGGATTGAGCGATTGGGATTATTTTTCGTTCGAATTGATCGAGACCGGGAAATCAGGCGATTACCTTGAATTTGCGTTGCCAGACGGGTGCGAAAAAATCGGCGAACACGAAACGGACTACTTTGACGTTCAGTTTTCTTTTGGAGTCGTCGGCGAGGACGGCGCTTGGGAAATGGGCGAAAAGAGCGCGAGCCTCAATTTCGACGATTACTTGCGCGGCGAACGCACCGTTCGGTTTTCGTTAAACGGTTGTTTGCCGGGAACTTACGTTGTTGTGGTCGACGGCTATTTGGATTTGAATCTCCAAGACGATCCCGAGGAGCCGATCGCGGTCGCGCTTCCTTATTATTTGACTTTCGAGACGAGCGGGCGAACCGCGACGCCGCCGGTCGCCGTTTCTAAAGTCGACGGTTTAACGATTTTACGTTGGAGTAATTACGGCGACGCGAACGGCTACGAAGTTCAAAGTTCGACCGACGGCGGCGCGACTTGGAACGATTTGCCGAATCAACCGAGCGACGCGTATTCGACGATCTTGCTAACCGAAGAAGAGGGAACGATTTATCGCGTTCGCGCTTATAACGACGTCGGCGCGTCCGATTGGGGAATGTACGACGGAGCGTCGCACGGTTGCGAAGAGGAAAATTTAGCGTTCGAGCTAGGACGACTTGACGGTAAGACGACGATCGCGCAAAAAGTCGCGTCGCATACGGATTGGCGCGTCGAGAAAAACGCGTATTTTGCGTTCGAACTGACTGAGCCCGGGCGCTTCGGCGATTACGTTGAAATTTCGATTCCCGAGCGCGATTATCCTTACGAGGACTACGTTTTCGTTTACGTCGATTACTCCGCTTTTACGGCGGAACACGATATTTATTACCGCGCCCTTTATCAAACGACGGTCGTCGCAGGCGTTCGTTCGATACGTTATTCGTTAAACGGCGTCGCGCCCGGGCGATACGTTTTTAAAGTCGACGCTTCCGGAGCGCGCGAATTTGAGTATACGTTAACTTTCGAAACGAGCGGGGTTCCGGCGAGTCCGGCGGTCGTCGTTTACAAAAAGGACGGCGAAGCGACCTTGCGTTGGAGTAATTACGGCGACGCAAACGGCTACGAAGTTCAAAGTTCGACCGACGGCGGCGCGACTTGGAGCGATTTGCCGAACCAACCGAGCGACGCGACGTGTTTAACGCTCGAAAACAACGACGCTGAAACGCTTTATCGTGTTCGCGCTTATAACGACGTCGGCGCGTCGACTTGGAGCGTTTACGACGGCGACTCCGAAACGAACGACGAAAGAGCTTTAGAATTCGATTTGGGGGCGGTTTCCGGCGGCGAAACGACTTTTGAGCAACGTTTGTTCCCCGGCGACTACGATAGTTTCACGTTTACGTTAACCGAAACCGGACGTTCGGGCGACTATTTAGAAATTGAAATTCCCGACGTTTACATTAATATTGGCGATTATTCCGGACTTTATACTTCGCTGGCCTTGATGGTCGACGCGAACGGCGACGAGCGTTACGTTTTTTACGGTTCGAACGAAAGCTCTTGGATTGACGGCGTTTACCGTTGGCGTTACTCGTTGAACGGTTTGGAACCGGGAACGTATTCGTTACGCATTGTCAACGTCGAGGTTTCGGGATGTTTCGCGTCGATTCCGTACAAGTTGAATTTTGTTACAAAAGGTTTGCCGGCGGTTCCGGCTTTGCTTGCCGTCGAATCGGAACTTGAAACGACGTTGCGTTGGCATAACGTCGGGGACGCGACCGGCTTTAACTTGCAAAAGTCGACCGACGGCGGCGAAACCTGGAGCGATTTGACGAATCTACCGGGCGACGCAACGTTTGCGACATTTGCAAAGTCGGCTTCTGGAACGCTTTATCGGATACGCGCGTTCAACGAGCGCGGCGCGACGGCTTGGCGCGTTTGCGACGATTACGAGCCGATCGACCAAGAGAATCATCCCGGCGATTTGGGCGTCGCGTTTGGCGCGACGACGATCGTGCAAAAGTTTCGCGGCTTCGACGGCGACTGGTTCGAGTTTACGTTGACGGAAACGGCGCGATCGGGCGATTACGTTGAGTTGACGATTTCCGCAGAGTACGCTGAGCTTTGGCGCCAAGCTCAAATTAGGATCGACGATCGTTACGATCTCGAAAAATGGATAAATTCGGAAGATTTAAACGGCGGCGCGGCAATTCTCCGTCTTTCGTTGGACGGGCTTGAAGCCGGAACTCATACCGTTTATGTCGACGCGTCGCCTGTTTACGACGACGGCGTTTCACCAAGCCGTTGCGAAATCCCGTATGCGTTGACGCTCGACGTTCGTTATTTCGCGGTTCCGAGCGTCGCCGTCGAAGACGACGCGACCGACGAAACGAACGCGTTAGACGACGTTTTTGCAAATTTCTTCGTCGAAGAGGAAGACGATTGGGACGACTTCATTTGAGATGAAGCGGCGGAGGAACGGGAAGGGAGAACCGACGACCGCGTCGTTGTTTTCGTTTTCTATTTCGCCGCGTCGCGTTTTAACGTTTCGGGCGAGTCGCTTTGGGACGCGTTTTTCCAGTCTTTATCGTTGGGCGAACGCGGCGAAACGGGGGGCTCGCGGAGACGCGGAATAAAGACGGAAGACGAACGGACGTCGCGCATTCTTACGCTTGAACTTTGGGGAACGCGGCGTTACGAGAAGCGGAAGTTTTGGGGGAGAAAAGCGTTTCGGACAGACTAGCGCCGGAACGCTTTTTTTGTCGCGTTGCCCATAAGCTGAAAAGTCGTCGTTTGCTAAAACGTTCGAATCGCGTTGCGCAACGCCGCGTCGTTAAATTTTGGCGCTTGAAGGGGAGTGGTGCGAACGCTAAAAGATTTTTCGAGCGTCGCTAAAACGCGGCGCTTTTGGCGACGTTGCCAAAACCGACAAGAAATAAAAAAATACACCCAATCTGATTCGAACAGATAACCTTCGGTTCCGTAGACCGATGCTCTATCCAATTGAGCTATGGGTGCATTTCAAAAACGTTCGAATACGTCGAACTCGCGATGTAAGAAAACTAAAACGCCGCGCTAACCAAAACGCGCGTTTCAATTTTCAGAAGATTGAAAATACACCCAATCTGATTCGAACAGATAACCTTCGGTTCCGTAGACCGATGCTCTATCCAATTGAGCTATGGGTGCGCTTTTCAAACTTCAAAAAAACGTCGGTTGAAAGTACACCCAATCTGATTCGAACAGATAACCTTCGGTTCCGTAGACCGATGCTCTATCCAATTGAGCTATGGGTGCTTCTTCAACTTGCGTTCGTTCTAAGGAAAACTGAAACGCGAGGTTTGCTTGCGTTCTCGGTTGCCCTCAGAACAATAGTAATTAAACCATAAAATTCGATTTGCGCAAGGGGGATTTTTAAATTTTTTTCGTTTTTTTGTCGTTCGCTCAAAGAAAAAAGTCGTCGCCGTCGAACGGAGTGTTTTAACTGCTTTTGTTGCAGGGTTTATACTGAAAAAAGGGAGCGGAAAAAGAGACGACGGCAAAGGGTTAAACGCTTAACAAATGTCGAGGCGGAGCGTGTCGCGTCGTCGTCGGACAACGCTTCGTCGGTCAAAAGGGGGTTAAACGCTTAACAAATGTCGAGGCGGAGCGTGTCGCGTCGTCGTCGGACAACGCTTCGTCGGTCAAAAGGGGTTTGAACGCTTACAAATGTCGTATCGGAGCGTGTCGCGTCGTCGTCGGACAACGCTTCGTCGGTCAAAAGGGGGTTAAACGCTTAACAAATGTCGTGTCGGAGCGTGTCGCGTCGTCGGACAACGCTTCGGCGGCCAAAAGGGTTTTGAACGCTTAAAAATGTCGGGGCGCGGCGCGTCGTCGGATAACGCGTCGACAAAAAACGTCGCGTCCCGACGGAAGGGAACGCGACGTTCGCGATTTAAGCGGAGAAACGGCGACGATTAACGCGTCGAACGGTTTTGAGCCGGGTAGCCGCCTTGCATACCTTGCGACGACGGATAGCCGCCTTGCGCGCCGTTCGCGTTTTGTTGGGAACCGTAGCCGTAGTCGAAGTTCATATCCGCCGCGGCGCTCATCCCGGGAACGCGCCAAACTCGCGCTTTACCGTCCGCGCAACCGCCGACGACGTAAACGCCGTCGAACGTCGTCGCCGCGGAGAAGACCGGACTGCCGGCTTCAAAGGTCGCCAACTCGACGCCCTTCGGCTTGCCCGGTTTGCGAGTCGGTTGCGAGGGCGCGGCTTCCGCTTGCGGATTGTTCGGGTCGGAGGAACCGAAGGAACTCGACGCTTGCGGGTAGGCGTCCGAACGACCGTTCGCGTTCGCGCCGTTCGCTTCGTTCGCGCCGAATTGCGGACTCCAAAGGCGCGCCGTGCCGTCGTCGCTCGCCGTCAGGACGTAGCCGTCCGGGGTGAAGACCGCTTCGCGAACCGCGCCGAGGCAGCCGACGAAACGACAAAGCTCTTGACCGGACGACGGATCCCAAAGACGCGCCGTTTTGTCGCGGCTCGCCGAAAGAAGGTATTTGCCGTCCGGCGAGAAGCGAACCGTGTAAACTTTGTCCGCGTGTCCTTCGATGACGGCGACCTGGCGGAACATTTGCAGGTTCCAAACGCGAATCGTATTGTCGGCGCCCGCCGTCGCGCAGAAACCGCCGTCCGGAGAGAACGCGACGTCGAAAACCGGGCCTTCGTGCCCGACTTTTTCAAAACCGGGCCCGAGTTTTTGCGCGTCTTCGCGGTTCGGGAGCTTGCCGACGTCGTCGACCGTCAGCGATTCCCAGAAGTAAACGCGACCGTCGTTGCAAGCCGCGCCGACGTATTGACCGTCGTTCGAGATCGCGACGCGCCAAAGGCGGTCTTTCGCGCCGCGATACGGGCGGATGTTTTCTTGATTGCCGATCGTCCAGAGCCGCCCGACGCCGTCGTAGCTCGCCGTAATAACGTGCGACTCGGTCGGGGTGAGAATCGCGTCGGTCAAGCCTTGGCGATGCGCGTCTTTGTACGTTTTGTGAACGCGACCGTTTTTGACGAACCAGTCGGCTTTTTGTTCGTCGACGGCGCCTTCGAGCGTCCAGATTTGCGCGGTTTTATCGCCGCTCGCGGTCAGGACGGCGTAGTTTTCCGCCATCGTCGCGACCGAAAGAATCGGCTCCGTCGAATCGTGTTTGGCGTGAACGTATTCCGGCTCCGAAACGACGATCGGCTTCCACTCGACCGAGCCGGGAGTGGGAGCGGTCGGATCGGCGGCGTTCGCGCCGAAAGCGATCGAACCGCCGGGCGCGGCGTCGTAAGAACCGTATCCGCTCGAACCGCTCGCGCCGAAGGAGCCGGAGCCGGCCGGGCCGTATTGCATCGAGGCCGCGCGGTTGTAAACGCCGGATACGGCGGGACCCTGCGCAAGCGCGACGTCGAACAGGAACGAGGTCGAAACGAGACCGGCCAAAAGGCGCGCGCCGACGACGCGGCGACGGGATTGCGAAGGCAACGACATAATTTGCTTCTCCGGAAAACGGCTGTTGAGGTCAAAATAGGGGCGGCGAGGCGCGAAACGGCGGCGCGCGACGGCAACGGGAACAAACGGAACGAAAGGGCCGCGCTTACGACGGCGCGAACGCGAGTCGAGCGACGGTTTCGAGTCGAGCCCGAGGGCGGCGCGAACGGAAAAATCTTCTTCCGAACGGGACGGCTCCTTTTATTAGTTTAAACATACAAAGCGGAGAAGTCAAGAATTTCGTCGACTTTCCTTCAAAATCTCCGCATTTTATTCAAAAAATAAACGGAATGCAACGATTTTGACAGTTGGGGAAAGCGATTTGCAAGAACTAACGGGCAAAAAACAAGCGAAGAGCGGGCGGCGGTCGCGGGTCGGGACGAGCGCGGCGACGCGGCAAGTCGGAAGGAGCGCGTTGGACGCGACGAACAGGCGGAACGTCGCGGTTGAACGGATTGTCGCTTTTGGAACGAAAATGCTGATTGCGCGGGATTTGACGGCGATTTGTTCAAAAACGAAACGTCGCGAACTCATAACGAGAAGCGCGCAAGGGGGAATTTTCAAAAAAACAAGGGGTTCCCCCCGAAAGTGGGGTTACTATTTGCGCAAGTTTGTTCATTATATTAATATAGTGGAAAAAGAGGCGAAATTTTGGCTTTTCGCAAAAATTTTTCCGCGAAGAGTAAAAAACGGCGTTTTTAACGTCGCGACGTTTGGCGCGTCGCGACCGCGAGACGACGGTTTTTAGAACCGAATCGAATTCCGTCGAGTCGAGCGACGCGTTCCGGGAAAACGCGTTTGGGTTCGGCGAGTCGGAGATTCCGAGCGAGTTAATAGAAATATACGTCGAACCGATTTTCTTGCAAGCGGGGGGGGCGGATTTTCGTCGACGTTTTTTCGACCTTTTTCGCGCTTGCGTCGGAGAACGATTCGGTCGCGCTTCGGACAGACGTCCGTCGTCGCTTTGCGGGCGCGCGTTGGCGCGTCTTGCGCTTAACGATCGACGGCGGCTCGAAATTCCGTTTTTCTTCGGCGACGCGAAACCGGCGGCGCGGAAAAAGGGGCGTTTTCGAGACGCGTCGATATTATTGAGAGCGAGTAGATAAAATGGGTATTTTAGCCATTCAATACCAAACGGTCGACGACGCGCCGATTCTGATCGCGCTGAACCGCGAGGAGGAGTATTCCCGACAGTTCCAGCCGCCGCGTATTCAATCGGGGCGTCCGCGCGTCGTTTGCGGGCTCGACCGAAAGTCGGGCGGAACTTGGGCGGGGGTCAACCAACACGGGATGTTCGTCGCCGCGTTGAACGCTCCGAAGCGGGCGATTCCGTTCGACCCGAGGTCGCGCGGGCTCCTTTGCAAGGAGTTGTTGTCTTGCGCGAACGCCGAAGAGGCGCTCGAGCGCGCCGTTCGCGAACTTGAAACGGGCGGATACGCGGGCGTCAACTTCCTTTGCGTCGACCGAACGAGCGGCGGCGTCGCTTACGGTGGGGCCGAAATCGGCGTCGAGCGGTTGCGTCCGGGGTTGCACCTCCTTAGTTCGAACCGTTTGAACGACCGCGAAGACCAGCGGCAAGAGTACGCGCGGCGGTTGCTGACGCTTCATCGGCTCGATTCGGCGGTCGCGTTTTTGGCCGCGGCGAGCGGAACGTTTTCGCGGACGCCCGACTTTGCCGGGAAACGCGGCGTCGTCGTCGCCGAGCCGAATTACGGAACGACGTCGTCGATGTTGGTCTCGCTGACCGAGCGGACGCAAAAGTCGATTATGCAGTTTGCGAACGGGTCGCCGAACGAAAAGCCTTACGAAGACGTTTCCGCGCTCTTGCGACAGGTGCTTTCGACCGACCGCGCTTCGCAAAAGAAGGCGAAACCGAAACCGCGTCCGGAAGAACGCGTCGACGAGCCGTTTGAACGCGAACCCGTCGAACAACCGAGTTGACGGAGCGCGTTTTGTCGTTATTCTATAGAGCGATTCTATAGGGCGGCGCGGCAATATCGACGACGGAATAGAAAACGAATCGCAACCGAGCGAAAAGGAGAGAAAATGCGTCCTTCGCGAAGAACGTTTTTGGCCCAATGCGCCGTCGGCGCGCTTTCGACCGGAGTTTGCCGTTGGGGCGCGGCGCCGAAAAACGCGTTTGCCCGCGCTTCGGAAAACGTCGAAGCGTCGCCGTTGAAGCCGCTTTACGCTCCGGACGAAAATATCCGAATCGACGCGACCGAGCGAACGTTCCACGTCAGTTGCGCGGTCGAAATGTTCGAGCAATACGACGACCTACCGGAAATTTGGGCCGAAAGCGGAATTACCGACGCTTGGCTTTGCGCTTGGTTTTACGGTCATTTCCCTTATCCTTGGGAAAAGCTCGACTATTGGTTGACCCGAATCAAAAAAGCCGGATTGCGACCGCATTTGATTAGCGTCCCGTTTTGCCACGGCGGCGGCGCGCTCGACCCTCGCGACCCGAATTTCCCGAACTTGCCGCCGGAGCGTTGGAAGACGGCGAAACGTTGGGACGGTTCGGAAAATTGGGGTTTTTCTTGGCATTCTCCGGCGGACGTCGAGTGCGCGGAGTCGATTCGAACGTTGAAAGCGCGGTACGGCAAGTTCAACTACTTCCTCGACGACGACTTCCGTTTCTCTTCGTCGCCGGGCCAAATCGGCGGTTGCGTTTGCCCGGAGTGTCGCGCCGATTTCTTGAAAAAAGCCGGGCTTGCGGAAAACCGTTGGGATGAGACGCTCGACGATCTTCGCAACAACGCCGACACGCCGCTTCTCCGCGCTTGGGTCGACTACTTCTGCGACCGTTTGACGGCGTGTTATCGAACGCAGCAAGCGGCGGATCCGTCGGTCGACGTCGGAATAATGGTTATGTATATGGGGTGCGAGCGCGGCGGAATCCGACTGGACGACTACCGCGATTCGCTCTTCCGCGTCGGCGAGGGGATGTTTAGCGACTCTTGGTTCGCCCCGCCGAAAAACAAGACGATCGAACTCTTTAGTTCGCTCTTGCATCGCCGATTCTGCGCGCCGGGTCGAGCGTTCAGCGAGACGACCGTTTATCCGGAGGGGACGCTTTCGCCGGAGAATATGGCGTCGAAGTTGTCGGTTTCGACGATTTCGGACGTGCGCAACACTTGCTTTATGAGCGGTTTGCGAGCGATACCTCCGCAAAGTTGGCCGATTTTGTCGGCGCGAATGAAGGCGGAAAAGGCGTTCCATACGCGCTTTGGCGGGTCGAAGTTAGCGGGGCCGTTCAAGCATTATTACGGCGTCGCGTCGCGGTATTTGGGCGGCGAAAACGCGTATTCGCTCTTCTTAGCGCTCGGCGTTCCGTTCGAAGTTTGCGACGAGATACCGTCGGACGGTTGGACGTTCTTGAGCGACGGCGACGCGTCGGCGCTGGATCGGGGCGCGTTGCGTTCCGGCGGTTCGACTTGCGTCGCGCGTTTCGCGTCGCAATCGGGGCGTTTTTCGGCGGTCGCGGAGGATTTCGACTCGTTGTTCGCGTTCCGACGTTCGATTTTGGAGCGACTTCGCGCGGACGGCGTTCCTTACGTCGAGGAGGAGCGTCCGGTCGTATTGGCTTGGCGACCGGAAGCGAAGGCGCTGTACCTCTGGAACGTTCTCGACGAAGACTTAACGTTGACGCTCCGACGCGGCGACCGCCGAACGACGGTCGAGTTGCCCGCGCTCGGTTCGGCGTTGGTCGAAGAGTCCGCGTTTACAAAGGTTTAGCGCGTTTGCCAGGTTGGGGTAATGTTGCCAACGTTGCCAATATTAACAGGGTTAATAAGGGCAATAAGACTAATAAGACTGACGAGACTAATAAGGCTGACAAAGCTAATAAAGCGCCCGACGTTTCCGCCTGTCGTTGCATTTTGTAAAATCGCCGAAGGTTAGACGCGCGCCTTTTCCAGCCGTAATAGGTGTTTGAACGGCTCCGCCGCTTTGACCCTGCCAAAGCGGCGTATGGAACGCCTTTTCTTGTTTCATTCGCGCCGACAAAATCGGTTGATTTTCCGGCGGTATCGTTCGCAAACCGCTCATAAAGCACGTGTTGCGCACGTTCGAAATCGTCGAAATTGAAGAAAACTGAAATTAACCTAAAATTAGCTGAATTTTTCTCTGTTTTTGCAAGTGTTTGCGCCGTCGGGGCTCCTTTTATAACCGCTTCGGCTTCAACCTGGCCGGACCTTGAAACAAGAGATCGCGCGAATTTCTTACCCGTTGTCCGCGCCGTTTTTCTTATTACCCTTCGTTTTTGGTGATAACGTCCGAGACTTGTGCCGCGTTGGCGAGCGACGACGCGGCGCCCTCGGTCGCGCAGCGGCCCGCGAGGACGTAGCCCGCGGGGCCTACCGCCGCGCCCCTCGTCCGCAACTCTCCAACGTCAAACTCGAAACCGGCGTCGGGGCGAAATCCGGGATCAGCTCGATCAAGTCGTCGCTCGGACAGATCGACTGTCGAGAAATCCGGTCGACTCGCTCCCATAACGCCGCCGCCAACGCGTTTGTTTCCG
>JAFSDX010000174.1 GCA_017436025.1 Thermoguttaceae bacterium | reverse complement strand
GCGTCGGCTTCCGGTTTTTCCGCTTCTTGCGATTTTTCCGGCGTTTCGGCGTCTTGCGTCGCGTCGGCTTCCGGTTTTTCCGGATTTGACGTTTCTTCCGGCGTTTCGGCGTCTTGCGTTGCGTCGACTTCCGGTTGGGACGCTTCTTCCGTTGTTTGCGCGTCTTGCGTCGCGTCGGCTTCCGGTTTTTCCGCTTCTTGCGATTTTTCCGGCGTTTCGGCGTCTTGCGTCGCGTCGGCTTCCGGTTTTTCCGCTTCTTGCGATTTTTCCGGCGTTTCGGCGTCGAGCGTTCCGAGCAAATAATCGACGGCGCGGTCGAGTTGCGGGTCGAAGTAGGGCGCGCGTCCGGACGGCTCGAACGGCGTTTCCGGCGAAGACGAATCTTCCGAATTGGGGGAATTGGCCGGCGCTTCCGTTTTTAGCGATTTTACCGCCGTCTCCGGGTCGACGCCGAGTTCCGCCAACGCTTCCAACCGAGCGAACGCGTCGGACGTCTGCGCGGCGCGGCGGAGAAGCGCGTCCGTTTCGGCGGTCGCGAACGCAAAAATTCGAGGGTCGGCGACGGCGGCTTCCGGCCCGGACGCCCGAACGGCGCGGAGCCAGCGGCGGTAAAAGCGTTGCGTCGGCGTCAACTCGACCGCGAGCGCGGCGTCCGGGGTAACGCCCCAAGCGTCTTCGCCGTCGACGCGGCGAATCGGCTTCCCGGACGGGCGGAAAAATTGAGCGGTCGTAACGCGCAACATCCCGAGGTTAAACGGAAGATCGAAAAGGCTTTGAATCGTTCCTTTGCCGTAAGAGCGCGAACCGCCGACCGCCGCGATTCCCGCGTCTTGGAGCGCCGCCGAGACGATTTCCGACGCGCTCGCGCTTTCGTCGTCGACGAGAACGACGACGCGGAACGGCTTTTTCGGGCGGTTAGTCGCTCGGTAAATTTCTTGAACGGCGCCGGAGCGGTCGCGAACTTCGACGATCGGCGCGCCCGCCTCGACGAATTCGTCGCAAATCGCGACCGCGTCCGGGAGAAAGCCGCCCGGGTTGCCGCGAAAGTCCAAAATAACGGACGAAACGCCCGCTTTTTCGAGCGTTTCAAGCGCGGCCAACGTTTGCGGCGTCGTCGCGTCGGCGAACTGTTCGATCGCGACGTAACCGATTTCCGGATAATCTTTTAGCGTGTATGTCCAATCGCCGTTTTCGTCGAGCCGGTCGCCGGAGACGACGTCCTGTTGAACGACGGCGCGGGTCAGCTCGACGTCGCGAAGGACGTCGGCGGCGCTTGCCGTCGTTTGCGCGGCGTCGGCGAAAGCGGGAGTCGAGGCGCGCGGGCGAATTTTGAGTTTAACCGTCGTCTTTTCCGCGCCGCGAATCGCGTTTGCTAAGTCGAAAAGCGATAATTCTTTAACGCTTTTTCCGTCGACTTCGACGATTCGGTCGCCGAACTTCAGACCGGCCTTGGCGGCGGGGGCTCCGCGCAACGGAACAAAGTAAAATTCGCCGGTTTCTCCGTCTTTAACGAAATTACCGAGCCCGACGCCCGCGAATTGCCCCTGAATTTCGCGCATATAATCGTTTTTGTCTTTCGACGGGATATACGTCGTGTAATTGTCGCCGACCGCGTCGGTCATCCCGGCGAGCGCGCCTTCGAGGAGGCGTTCCGAATCGACGTCGTAAAGAGCGGCGTTTTCGAGGTGCGAGGCGACGCCGCGAAAAACTTGCTCCTTCACCGACGTTTTGAACGCGACGAAAAGCGAGACAAAAATAACGACGAGCGCGATATAGACGTTTCGGGCCGGCATTGGAACGCTCCTAAAAGCGGAAAAGAGCCGAAAATAGGCAAAATAGGGAAAAAATCGCGAGCGGGGCGGGGCGTCGACGCGAAAAAACGCCGAAATTTGCCCCTCCGCTAAGAGAACGTTTAGCGACAAAACATTCAAAAACGTTTTATTGTTTGAAAACGGCGGGGAACCGTCGAGCGGGAATCAGGTTCGCTCCGCTTCCCAACGGGCGACGGAGGCGGCGAATTCTTCCGGCGTCGGCTCGAACCCGCGTTCGTATTCCCGTTCGTAAAACGCCCGCATTTCGTCGAGCGCGGCTCGCGCTTCGAGTTGCGCCGCCGGCGACGCTTGGTCGACAAAGCAGCGACCGTTCAGGTGGTCGGTTTCGTGTTGAACAATGCGCGCTTGAAACCCTTTCCAGCGGTAGGTTTGCAACTGGCCTTGCAAGTCGATCGCCTGAAACTCGACCTCGTCGGCGCGTTCGACCGGAACGTAAAGCTCCGGGAAACTGAGGCAGCCTTCGTCGCCGTATTGGCGGCCCTTGCGCTTGCGAATCGTCGGGTTGATGAGGACGTATTCCTCCTCTTTGACGTCCGGGTCGCCCGACTGATTGAGGACGACGAGTTGGTAAGGCAGCTCGACTTGGTTCGCGGCGAGCCCGACGCCTTTGAACTCGTACATCAGCTCGAACATCTCGGCGACAATGTCGCGGAGGCCTTGGTCGATTTTGCGGAGCGGTTTGCTGCGGTAAGAAAGAATCGGATGCGGATATTTTGCGATGCGCATTCTGGTAATTCTCCGAATTTCATATATAATTAATGGCGGGAGCTTTTCGCGGCGGCGCGGACGCTCCTTCGGTCGACTTTTCGTTCGACTCTTATTATAACCGAAAAAACGGGGCGCGACAATCGGCGCGGCTCCGAAAAAACGCGATTTTCAACCGGAACGAGGAAAAAAATGCGCGAAAATAAAGCCGTCGAAGGAAAACGAACGCAAGCGAAGCGTCGCCGCGACGCGGTTCTTTCGTGGTTCGGCTCGTGGTGCGGCTCCTTGACGTTGCACGCGCTGGGGCTGATTTTGCTGATTATAGCGATTAGTCGGGAAGCGCAAGACGGCGGTTTCGGAGGCGAGCGGCGGACGGACGAGGTCGGAATCGTCTTTACCGACTCCGTCGAGGACGCCGGCGGCGAGGAAAACGCCGAAGTCGCTCCCGAAGCGACCGCGACCGAGGCGCCGCAATCGCCCCAAGAAACGCAAACGGAGGAGTTAACGGCGCTCTCCGAAGCGTTGCTGCCCGCCGACTCGCGCATCGGCGTCGGAGCGCAAAACGCCGAATCGTCCGCTTTAGACTGGAACGGCGCCGCGTCGAACGGGAACGCGACGCCCGCCGGAACCGTCGGCGCCGGACGCGGCGAAGGTCAACGCGTCGGATTCGCCGGAACGAGCGGCTCCGGGCGGCGCTTCCTGTATGTGATCGACCGTAGCGAAAGTATGAGCTGGAACGGCGGCGCTCCGATGCGGCGCGCGATCGACGAGGCCGTCGCGAGCGTCGAATCGCTCGACCCGAAGAAGGGCGCGACGAAGTTTCAAGTCGCGATTTTCAATCACGACGTCGAAATTTTTGAAAAAAGCGAAGCGCTAATCGACGTCAATTTTGAAAATAAAGCGCGAATCGTCCGCTATTTGCGTTCGGTCGTCGCGGACGGCGGGACGCGCCCGGAGCTTGCGCTCGAAAGCGCGCTCCGTTTGAAGCCGGACGTCGTGTTTTTCTTAACCGACGCGGACGAAGAACTTAGCGAAGCGGCGCTCGAAACGATTCAAACGGCGCGTCGGCGCTTCAACGTGAAGCAAATCTGCGTCGTCGAGTTCGGACGCGGTTCGCAGCCGAGGAAAAAGACGTTTCGGCGATTGGCCGGAGAAAACGGCGGCGTGTACGTATTTCGCGATATTGAAACGTTTTAGCGTCGAAACGGAACGCTGGAAACGACGCGGCGTCAATACGCTGGAAAACGAATAACAAATTTGGATTTTTCAATTTTTTCGACCTAATTTGAAGAAAAGGGAGAATAATGAGCGCGTTGCGAGAAAAGAAAAAACGGCGTTTACAAAGCGTCGTCGGCGGTTGTTTCGTCGTCGCGGCGGCGTTGAGCGCGAGCGTTTTCGAGGGCGATTTTACTCGAACGGCGATAACGCAAAGCGTTTTCGCGCAAGACGTTGCGGAGAAGTCGGACGGCGCGAAATCGGAACGCCCGCTTCTGACGATGGAGCGAATTTTCGCGTCCGGCGAGTTTGGCGAACGGGGCGTCGACGCGAAATGGGCGCCGACCGGCGCGGCGTTTGTGCGTCGCGTCGCGTCGAGCGAACCTTGCGGCGGGCGCGACGTCGTCCTCCTCTCGCCGAGCGACGGGACGTCGACGCCGATCGTAAAAGCGTCGGAACTGATTCCGCGCGACGCCGAGTCGAACAAACCGATCGAAGGCGCAACACCCTTGAACGTCGAGGATTACGCGCTTTCCGACGACGCGAATCTCGTTCTGATTTATACGAAATCGAAGCGCGTTTGGCGACGCAACACGCGCGGCGATTATTGGATTCTCGACCGCAAAAACGACGTCCTGCGCAAGCTCGGCGGGGATTTCGCGGCGCCGTCGACGCTCCAATTCGCGAAGATTTCGCCGGACGGAACGCGCGTCGGATATGTTTGTAAAAACGATATTTACGTCGAAGAAATTTTGAGCGGAAAGATTCGCCGCGTCACCTTCGACGGGAGCGCCGATATTATTAACGGAACGTTCGACTGGGTTTACGAAGAGGAATTTGACTGCCGCGACGGTTTCCGTTGGTCGCCGGACGGCAAGAAAATCGCGTTTTGGCGGCTCGACTCGTCGCGCGAACCGGCGTTCGTAATGCTCGACGGCGTCGGACTTTCCGGCGTCTCCGGCGCGGCCCGCGTCGTGCAAGTCGACGGCGACTTCCGAACGCTCGACGACGACGCCGCGAAACCGGCGCAAACCGACGGCGACGCCGCGTCGAACGACGCGAAAGAAGGGGATGCGCAAAAGATTTTGAAAGAACGACTTGCGTCGTATCCGACGATGGTCTCGTTCAAGTATCCGCGCGTCGGTTGCGAAAACGCGACGGCGCAAATCGGAATTGCGACCCTTCCGGAACTCGGCGACGAAACGTCGGAAATTCCGCTGAAATTCGTCGATTTTAAAGACGAAAACGAGTTCTATCTCCCGCGAATGGAATGGTTTAAGGGACGTCCCGGCCCGATCGTCCAAAAGACGCCGCGTTCGCAACGTCGATGCGACTTTTACGCCGTCGACGCGGAGACCGCCGAACCGACGCTTCTCTTTAGCGACGCCGATCCAAACGCCGCTTGGCAAACGGTTTACGACGTGAAACCGTTGAGCGACGGCGAGCGATTTTTGGTCGCGTCGGAGCGCGACGGTTTCCGTCGCTTTTACTTGGGCGCGTTCAACGACGCGGCGTCGTTGACGCCGATCACCCCCGCCGGTTCGGACGCGATCGATTTCGTCGCGTTCGATTACGACGCAAACGGTTGCGAAAACGGCGTTTATTTTTACGCGTCGCCGGAAAACGCGACGCGTCGTTTCCTTTACCGGTCGGCGTTCGACGGCGCGACGGAGCGCGTTGTTTTAACGGAAAGCGACGCGGCGTCCGAAAACGCTAACGATCTGTCGGCGAACGAGTTCGGTTTCGAAACTTGGAACGTTTCCGCCGATTCGCGTTGGGCGATTTTGCGTCGTTCGGCGTTTGGCGTTCCGTCGCGAATCGACTTGGTAAAACTGGAAAGCGGTAAAGCGCAAGTCGTTAAAACGTTGGAAGATAACGCCGCGTTGCGCGAGCGTTTAGCGAAGGAAAATCTCGGCGCGTTCGAGTTCGTTTCGCTCGAAATCGACGGTAAAATCGACGTCGAATTTCCTTACGACAAGAAGCCGCAAGACGGCGCGCAACTCGACGCGAAAGTGCAAATCGACGGTTGGGTTATCCTGCCGCCCGACTGGAATCCGGACGACGGAAAACGTTATCCGGTTTTAGTTTACGTCTACGGCGAACCGGCGGGACAAACTGTCGTCGACTCTTGGGGCGGCTCGACGTATATGTATCACCAAGCGCTCGCGCAACGCGGTTGCGTCGTCGTAAGTTTCGACAATCGAGGGACTCCGGCGCCGAAGGGGCGCGAATGGCGCAAGTGCGTTTACCAACGTTTCGGCGCGGTCGGTCGCAGCGATCAAGCGGCGTCGTTGCGACACTTTGTCGAGACTTGGCCCGGCGCGTCGAAACTCGATTTAAGTCGAGTCGGCGTTTGGGGTTGGAGCGGCGGCGGCACGTCGACGTTGAACCTTCTTTTCAACTATCCGGAGCTTTATACTTGCGGAGTTTCGATCGCGCCGGTTCCAGATTATCGCAATTACGATACGATTTACCAAGAGCGTTATTCGGGTCTAATTACCGAAACGCCCGAGAGTTACGAACTCGGTTCGCCGATCGGTTTCGCGTCCGGCTTGAAGGGAAAACTCCTCCTGATTCACGGGAGCGGCGACGACAACTGCCACTACCAGACGTCGGAGCGGTTGATCGACGCGTTAATCGCCGCCGGCAAAGAGTTTGACGCGTTCGCTTACCCGTTCCGTTCGCACGGAATTTATGAAGGTCGCGGCACGTCGCTTCACCTGCGCAAAAAGACGCTCGAATTTTGGTCGCGACATTTGTTCGACGGCGGCGAAAAATCGGCGAAGTAACGAATATTTTTACGGCGCGTCGACGAAGAAACGTCGCGGCGTAAACGACGTTTTAAAAAGAGTTGACGCGCTTAATTTTAAAAGGAGTTTTATATGTCGAAAGAACGAATTTTACGTCGACGTTTTTGGCGTTCGACGGCGATTCTAGCGCTGGCGACGGCGTTAGGTTTTAGCGCCGCGACGTCCGTTAGCGTTGCGGACGAAACGTTGAGTCTGACGCAGTATCCTGTTTCCTCTGTTGGCTTTAGCGTTTCCGATTTTAAAGTCGAAGGTTTGAGCGCGCCGGAGGGAATCGACGTTCCGCGACCGCGTTTCAGTTGGAAACTGTTTTCGCAGGACTTGAACGAAAGTCAGTCGGCGTACCAACTCAAAGTCGCTAAAGCCTTTAACGACCGCGAGTTGGTTTGGGATTCGGGACGCGTCGAGTCGGACGACCAGCTTTTCGTCGAGTACGACGGCAAGTCGCTCGAACCGGCGACGGAGTATTCGGTCGAGTTGGTCGTTTGGAACGGCGACGGTTCGCGCAAATCGCAAATTTTCGGCTGTTTTTCGACCGGGCTTTTTGCGACCGACGCCGATCCTAACCCTTGGAAAGGCAAGTGGATTGGCCTCAGCTCCAACGCGCCGGAAATCGAACCGGCGAACATTAAAAAGTCGAATTGGATCGCGTTCCAAGACACGTTTTCGCTTCCGAGCGGTTTTTCGACGTATCGTCGCGCGTTCGACGTCGCCGACAAAACCGAAATCGCCGCCGCGGTCGCGAACTTTTCCGCCGACAACAGCAGCTATATCTACTTGAACGGCGAGGAGTTAGGAGGTTCCGACGAGTACCGTTTCGCCGCGACTCGCGATATGACGTCGCTTTTGCGCAACGGGAAAAACGTTCTTGTTATTGAAGTCAACAACGTCGGCGGTTCCCCGAACCCGGGCGGGCTCCTCGGCGCGTTTTATCTCCGCGATAAATCCGGTAAACAAACGGATTACGTTACCGACGAAAGTTGGAAAGCGGTCGAAGGTTTCGATGAAAGTTACGTCGCGCCGGATTTTGACGACTCGAAATGGGGCAACGCCTTTGTTTTGGCCGCTTGCGACGCCGACCCTTGGAAGGAAATTCAAACCGCTCCGGCGGAGCTTCCGGTTCCGGCGCGTTATTTGGCAAGCGTTTACGAAATGCGTCAAGGCGTCGAAGTCGAGCGCGCGGTCGTCTTTATGTCGGGGCTCGGGTATTCGGAGTGTTACCTGAACGGGCTCAAACTCGGCGACCAAATTTGCGGGCCGATGTTTACCGATTACGATAAACGCGTTCCTTACGTTACTTACGACGCGACCGACGTTTTTAAAGCGACGAAAGCGCTCGGCGCCGACGAAATCGAAGTCGGCGTAACGCTCGGCAACGGAAGATTTTACGCGCCGCGCATCGACAAGTGCGTTCACTACGGTTTGCCGCGTTTGCTCTTCCAAATGCAAGTCGAGTACGCCGACGGGACGACCGATATTTTCGTCAGCGACGAAAGTTGGAAGGGAACCGACGCGGGGCCGATTCTCGAAAATAACGATTACGACGGCGAGGTTTACGACGCGCGTCGAGCGACCTTGATCGACCCGAATTCCGACGCCGCGAAATACGTTGACGGGACGTCGCGCTTCCTCGAAACACGTTTCGGAACGTCGGTCGCGATTGCGACGGAGCGTCAAGTCGAAATTTTTGACGCGCCGAAGGGGAAACTTGTCGCGCAGTCGATTCCGGCGATGCGCAAGACGGTCGAAGTTAAACCTAAGTCCGTCAAGGAGATCGAGCCGGG
>JAFSDX010000173.1 GCA_017436025.1 Thermoguttaceae bacterium | reverse complement strand
TTCTTCGACGCTCGTAACGTTCGAGCGGACGACTTTGCCGGTTTTGTCGATCAAAATGATCCAAGGCGCGTTCGGAATCCCGAGCGCGGTCGCGAGCGCGCCGTCGAGGCCGGCGGGGTCGCAGACGTTTTTCCAGGGAAGCCCGGCGACGATTTCCTTGTAGAACGCGTTTTGTTCTTCGGCGGTCGCTTCCGGGTTCGGCATTCCGTCGAGGTTGACGCCGACGACGTTGAACGTTCCGCCCGCCGCGAGACGTTTCATTTCGTCGACGCTCGTCGGTTCCCAACTCGCCCAGCAGAAAATAACGGTCGGTTTCCCTTTGAGCGCGGCGAGGTCGCAAACGCCTCCGCCGAAGTAACGGGTCGCCGGAAGTTTGAGTTCGCCGCCCTCCGCTTGGAGTCGAGCGAGCGCGCCCGCGGCTTTTTTGCCGAGTTGCGATTCCGGGAAGTTTTGCGCGACTTGCGAATAATAGCTCGCGGCGGTTTCGTTTTCGACCATATACTCGTTGTTCATCGCGAGGGTAAGGGTCGCTTCGGCGCCGGCGGTCGTCGTCGCGTATTCTTCGACGAACGACGCGAGGTCTTCGGCGTATTTTTCTTGCGCTTGGGCGATTTCCTTTTGTTTCGGTTGCGGCGTTTGGACGACCGCGTAATAGTCGGCGGTGATTTGGCGATAGCGGACGTGCGCTTTCAATTCGGCGTTCGACGAATCTTTGTAAACGTCGGTCAACGCGGCGAGTTTTTCCGCGCCCGCCGGGTAAAGGCCGGATTGGACGCCGCTTAACGCCAAGTCGGCGGCTTGCGAAACGAGGCTCGTTTCTTCAGTCGGGTTTTGCGCCGCGACGGTCAAGAGAAGGTTGAACGTTTTTTCGCAAAGGGCCGGATATTCGGTCGGCGACGCGGCTTCGAGCGCTTGATAAGCGGCGGTCAGCTCGGCGCCGATTTCGGCGTTTCCGGCTCCTTCCGTTCCGGCGACGGCGGCGCCTTCGGCCGGGAAGAAAACGGAGGACGCGGAAACGACGCCGGTCGCTTCGCCGAACGCTTCGCCGCTCGGAAGCCCGACGATTTTCCAAACGTCGCCGACCTTCACCAAGTCGCCGACGTAAAGTTGTTGGCTTTGCGCCGCGTCGTCGCCCTTAACGACGACGACGTTCGCGTTGTAATAAACGGTCAAATCTTTCGCGAGACCGTCTTGCCCGGCGGGAATCGTCGCCGGACGGTTGCCGTTGAACGCGCCCCAACGAACGTCGGCGGGAAGTTTCAACGCGGCGGCGAGTTTCGCGAACCCGTCGGCGTCGGCGGCGGCGATTTGGCGTTCGATCTCTTGCGCGAGCGAGCCGCCGAGACCGAGCGTTTTCAGGTCGGCGGACGTCAGCGCGACGCGTTGGAAGCGGTCGAAGTCGTTCGTCGCGAGCGCGGCGACGATTTCGGCGGTCGCTTCTTCCGGCGAGATCGAGATCCAAGCGACGATCTTTTTCGTTTTCGAGTCAATTTGACCGCGGCGGCTTCCCCCGGCGTTGAGCCAACGGGCTTCCTTGCCGAGAACGTCGCGGTAAACTTCGCGCCCGTCGCGATAGAAACGGATTTGTTCGACCGTCGCGCGAGCGCCTTCTTTCGGCGGCGGAGCGCACCAAACGCGAAGCGGCGTCGTTCCGTCCGGCGCGTAAAGGCAAACGCCTTGATAACCGCCTTCTTTGAACGGTTTGACTTCGCAGTTCGGCGTTTCGGCGGCGGTCGGGTCGTCGACTTCGACGTCGGCTTGCGTCGGGCGTTGTTTCAAAATTTGTTCCGGTTTGTATTGGCCGAACGCCGTCGACGAAACGACGAGGAGGCCGAGCGCGACCGCGAGACCGGCGCCGCGCGACAGACGTTCGAAAGGACGTTGAGCGAGTCGCATTGACTTAATCTCCTTAATATCGAGCGGAGACGCGACCGCGTTCGAGCGGTCGGCGTCGCGAAATTTTCGAAGGGGAAGGGCGCGTCGAACGGCGTCGGCGCGCTTAGGGGCGTTGGAGAACGTCGATTTCGCGTTAAAATAGCGAGTCGGCGTAAAATGAAGCGTTGTTAGCGAGCGTTCGTCGGGTTCGGGCGAACTTGACCGAAGGTTCGCGGGCGACCGGTCGCGCGTTCTTCGACGACCGGCGTCGCGTCGGCGATTTGGCGGACGACCGGTTGCGCCGAGCGGACGTTCGGGACGTTCGGGACGACGGTTTGCGTCGACTGCGGGTAACGGGCGCTTTGGCGAATCTGCGTCGTTTGCGGACGACGGGCGTTTTGCTTAAGCTCCGTCGAATGCGGGACGACGGCGGCTTGGCGAACTTGCGCGTTTTGCGTCGTTTGCGTTAAACCGGAAACTTGGCGAATTTGCGAGGCGTTCGGCGCGAACGTTTGAACGACGTATTCCTCTTCGTAACGACCGTCGCGCGTCGGCGGAAGCGGTTCGACCGGCGCGAATTTCGGCGCTTGCCGTTTGTTGCCGACGAGCGTTTGGACGTCGAACGACCCGAACGCGAAAGAAGGACGGCGGTAACGCGGCGCTTGCGAGAGGCCGCCGCGTTGAACCGCTTCGCGAGGAAGCGTTTCCGGCGCGACGCGGGAAGACGTCGGAGCGGCGCTCGACGGCGCTTTTTGGCGAGTCGGCGACACGTCGTAAGCCTCCGAATCGTAGGCGCCGACCGGGTAAGAGCCCGCGTCGTAGCCGTAACCGCCGCCGTAATTGTTCGCGTAACCGCCGTTGTAACCGGCGTAACCGTTGTAACCGTTCGCGCAAACGGGCGTTTCGCATTCTTCGCCGCAACCGCCGACGAAGTTGCCGCACATATCGCAGGGGTCGCAGTTGATTTTCGGCGGACGCGGCGCGCAACCGCAGTCCGGGTAAATCCCTTCGGTCAACATCGCGGCGGCCCAATGGAACGGCGCGGTCGCGACGTCGAGCGCGCCGCCGACGAGCGCGGCGAGGTCGTAACAGGGCGCGCAACCGCCAAAACCGCAATAACCGTAACCGGGGCCGCAATACGGATCGCAACCGAGCGCCGGGCCGCAGGACGGTTCGCAGGGCGCGACGTCGCAAGTCGGCTCGCAAGCGGCGGGCGGAACGTCGCAAACGGGAGCGCAAACGGGTTCGCAAGCCGGGGCGACCGGTTCGCAAACGGGCGGAAGTTCGCAGTTCGGGGCGCAAGCGCCGCCGTTATATCCGAAATAACCGGTTTGACCGAACGCCGTCGACGCGCTCAACGTCGCGATCGAACCGACGAGCGACAAAGTTTTCCAATATTTTTTCATTTTTACCTCGCGGACAAGTCTTTTAAGATAAGGGGCAAGGGGGGGAAACGCGCTTTTCGACGGTGAAAAACGCGGAAACGCTTAACGTTGTTAATCGTTATATCGACGCGAAGAGCCGTGAAATTTAGAGAAATTGGAATAATCGTTGTTTTTGGTAAAATTTGCCTGTTTTGACTTAAGGCGACGGGGCCGCGCCGGTTGTTTTTTCGGAAAACGGCGTTATAATAGAAAGTTGGGGAGGTTGGGTAAAATGGCGAAACGAGCGTTTTGGGCGTCGGCGGCGCTTTTGGGGTGCGTCGCGTTGGGAACGGAAAACGTCGCGGCGGAGCGATTAAGCGAAACGGCGCAAGTCGCGTCGAGTTTGCCGAATCCGGGGGACGATTGGATTTTGCGGGCGTCCGACGGGAGAAAAAAAGTCGGCGACGAAGACGACGAACGTTCGGCGCTCGCCTCCGTCGCGGCGGTCGGCAAAATCGTCGCGGTCGATTCGACCGGAATCGAAACGGAAGATCGGCGGCGCGACCGTCGCGAACGAACGTCGAGGCGGCCCGGCGACGCGATCCTGTTTTTGCCGCCGGTCGACCCGAGCGCGGCGGAGGCGTTTTGCGTCGAAATTTGGGAGGCGCCCGGGGCTCGCGACCGCGACCGTTTTTGGCTCCGCAACGGCGACGAGTTCGACGGCGAAACGCTGAAAATCGATCGGCGCCGCGTTTGGATTCGAGCGTTCGGCGTCGAGTTCGCCGTCCCGCGAGGTCGCGTTCGCGCCGTTCGGTTCGCGGAAAACGACAAGGTGGAGAAAATAGGTAAAAAGTAAGGGACGGCGAAAAGGAAGCGGTCGCGCGGATTGGCGAAGACGCGTCGCGCAAGAAACGCCGTCGGCGCTCGTTTCGCGAGGGAACGAGCGCCGTTTTTTGCGTTTTGGGGATTTTAACGGCGAGGCGCGCGTCGGCGTCGGCGGCGATTAACGGGCGCCTTGGACGCTGAAGCTGAATACCTGTTTGACGTCCGAATCGTCCGAGACGACCGGGAAGGTAAAGTCGAGCGCGAGCGGAGCCGGGCCGAGCATCGGAATCGCGAAACGGAACCCGAAACCGGGCGCGACGCGGAACGTCCCCCAATCGTCGATATTTTTCGCGACCGTCCCGGCGTCGACGAAGAACGCGAGCTGGAACTCGTCGCCGCCGGAGACCGGAATCAACAGTTCGGCGGTGTTGTAAAATTCGAAGTTGCCGCCGACGCCGAAGTAAGTGTTGGCGTAACGCGGCGTTACTTCGCGGTACTCGAACCCGCGAATGGTTTGCGAACCGCCGCCGAAATAACGTTCGTAAATCGGCGTGTCGTCGCCGGTCCAACCGACGTGCGACGAGAGTCCGAGAACCCAACGTCCGGAACCGTCGAAACGTTTGCGGAGCGTTTTGTAATAACGGGCGTCGAGGCTCGTTCGCGGGAATTGGTAGTCGCCGAGGACTTGCTCGATCGAGCCTTTGACGAGGTAACCGGCCGACGGCGTGAACGGGTGGTTGCGCGTGTCGTAGGTCGCGGTGAGGCCGATCGTGTACATATCGTGTCGTCCGAGCGCGGACGTTAAGTCCGGAACGAACGAGACCGACGGGTCTTTAATTTTGACGTTGTAAAGGCCGAAGTTCGCGGTCGTCGAAAAACGGGGCGTCCATTGTCGACCGAGGCGCAGCTCGCCGCCGTAACGCGATTCGAACCAATCGTCGTAGGAGTGGTCGCCGTAAAGACCGGTAACGCCGAACGTGTACTTCGTGTTGAAGACGTAAGGAACGTCCCAAGAGACCGAGTAACGTTGGACTTTGTCGCCGGGACTCGCTTGCGCGCTGAAAATTTGACCGCCGCCGCGGAACGCGTCCTTCCAACCGTCGGCGCGCCAAAAACTGGTCGGCAAGCGGAACATATTGAAGTTGCGTTCGGTGAAACTGACGTTCCCGACGAGCCCGTAGTCGGAGTTGACGCCGATCGAGGCTTGGAACATCCCGGTGCGGCCCTCTTGCACCTTGACCAACACGTCGCCGTCGTAAATTTCGTCGTCCGGAACGATCGGGTCGAGGATTTCTTCCCCGACGGAGCCGTAGACGCCGTCCGCGAAACCGGGCGCGGAATCTTCGTCGTCGGCGGCGAGCGAAACGTCGGCGGACGCGTAATTCGAGGAATCGGCGTACTGGGACGGCGCGGCGGGGGCCGAACCGTCGTCGTAAGCCCGATAACCGGCGTAAGCGTAGTCGCCGTCGCCGTTTGCGTTTCCGCCGTTTTGCGTCGTAACGTTCGAGAATCCGGTCGGAATTTGCCGCGTTTGCGCTCGAACGACCGGCGCGGAAGCGGGCGCCGTCGGTTGCGTCGGGGGCGCCGAATAGGCCGACGGAGCGTAAGCCCGGTAAGACGCGGCGCTCGCGTCGTCGGCGACCGACGGGGAAGACGGGGCGGAATAGGCGACTTGGCGAAGCTCGGCGGGACGCGCGGTTTGGCTCAACGGAGCGCCGGTCGCCGCGTCGCCGCCGGTTTCGCGAAGTTTGCCGTTAAAATAGGATTTTTTGCTTTTTTCGGCGTTTTCGGCGTCGTTTTTTTGAGCGTCTTCGAGCGGAATTTCGTTCCCGTCTTCGTCGAAACGGCGCGCTTCCTTGACGACGCTGACGTTCTTGCCGGCGTTGGCGGCGGCGTCGGAGCGAACGCGGAAAGAGCGGCTTTCGTCCGGAACGACCGCGATTTCCGGGAGTTGGCCTTCGTTCGGTTTGTCGTTGAAGTAGCCGGATTGGCGGAGCGTGTTCTCGCTCATTCGGATTTTTTTCCCGTTGAGGAGTTCGCCCGGCGCGACGTCGAGCATATTCAAGACGACCGAGGTCATCGTGCGCGACTCCGTGCCGACGTAATCGACGATGACGTCGCGAACGCGGTAACGGTGGTCTTCCGTAATCGTGTAACGAATATCGACGACGCCCGGCTCGTCCGCGAAAAGTTGCGTCGGAACGACGTCGGCGCGAACGTAGCCCAAGTCTTGATATTTGTAACGGAGCGCGATTCGGTCGAGTTCGATTTCCGTTTGATTATACGGCGAACCCGGTTTCACTTTCAGGAGCTTTTTCAGTTCGTCGGTTTTGACGACTTTATTTCCTTCGAAAATGAAATTGCGAATTTTGTAACGCGGGCCTTCGTCGATGATAAACCGAACGGAAACCCAAGCGTTTTCCTTGCCGAGTCCGGCGAACCCTTCGCCCTCTTCGTACCAAGCGTCGACGCGAGCGTCGAAAAAGCCGAGCGCGCGGTAATATTCTCGAAGTTTCGCGGCGTCTTCGTCCAACCGTTCGCGCGTGAAAGCGCCGCCGATGAAGTAAAGGAAACCGGGTTTGACGGTAACGAGGCTGCGGAGGCGCGTCGAGCTGGCGATCGTGTTGCCGACGAACTTCGTGCTAAGGACTTTTTGCTTGCGTCCTTCGTCGACGAGGTAAAAAACGCCGACGTCTTCCGGGCGGTCGCCGCGTAAAATTTCGACGTGCGGCTCCGGATAATCCTTACTTTTGTAAAGTTCGATAATGCGGAGGCGACCGTTTTCGACTTCGTAAGGGTCCATCCGCGTTTCGCCCGGTTTGATACCGAGTTCGTCGAGAATGTCGATTTTAGCGATTTTGCGGTTGCCGACGATTTTGACGTAACGCATCATCCGGCGCGGCGTCAGGTCGAAGTTGACGACGACCTTGTCCGGCGCGTCGGGGCGCCAAGAGGTGGAAATCGCGACGTCGACGAATTGCTTCGTTTGCAGGAGCGCGCGTTTGTCCTCTTCGAGACGTTGGCGGCTAAAACGAGCGCCGATCCGGGTTTTGATGATTTGGTTGAACTGTTGCGTCGTCATTTCGAGTCCGGAGACGCGGACGTCTTCGACGATCAACTTTTGTTCGTCTTCTTCCGAAAGGCGCGCTTCTTCGAGCGAACGCGCGACCGGAGCGACTTCTTCCGGCGTCGTTTCGGCGGTTTCGACCGGTTTTCCGCTTTCGAGCGAAATCGCCGGTTGGGACGGTTCGACCGGAGCGACGAACTCGTCGAAGTGGCGGCGGACTTCCTCCGAAGCGTTGTTCGGCGAATTAATCGGCGAGTCGGCGGACGGCAAAACGACTTCCGGGCCGGAGAAACCGGCGTCGTCGGACGCGGTCGGGAGGGCGAAGTCGAGCGAAACGTTCGCCGGAGCGGTCGGGAAATCGGCGCGCGGCGCGACGTCCGGAGCGGCGGCGACCGTTTCGACGCGGGGCGTCGTCGTTTGGGGAAGCGCGAACCCTTCGAAACCGCCGGTTGTTTGGGGGATTTGGGCGGTTTGCGTCGTTTGCGGAAGCGCGAAGTCTTCGAATCCGCCGGTCGTTTGGGGGATTTGGGCGGCTTGCGTCGTTTGCGGAAGCGCGAAGTCTTCGAAACCGCCGGTTGTTTGGGGGATTTGGGCGGTTTGCGGAACTTGTTCCGTTTGCGTCGGCGCGGGGCGGTAGTCGGCGAAACCCGCGGACGTCGGCGCGACGCGATTCGGAGCGTTCGGAACGGCTTCGTAACGAGCGGAAACGACGCCGGGCGCGGACGCTTGGCGAGTTTGAGCGTTTTGCGGGGATTGCGCCGGGCGCGCCGTTTGCGGATTTTGCGTTTGAGGCGCGTTTTGCGCAGTTTGGGCGTTTCGCGTTTGCGAGGTAGATTGGGGGTTTTGCGCAGTTTGGGCGCCGCGCGTTTCCGTCGTTACCTTGTCGCCTTCGAACGAAATGACGCGAACGCCGTTCGTTTGCGGCTTTTTCGCGTTCGGGCCGGCCAACGACATTTCCGGGAACCAATCGGCGTCTTTGTCGGTCGGAACGACGCCGCCGTCCGGGTTGCGTAGGTAATCGTCGTCGAGCGCGGCGAAAGCGTCGAAATCGCGGAGCGAGGAACCGGAAACTTCTTCCGGGGTCAACGGAGCCGGCGTTTGAGCGAACGCGGTTTCGCTCGACGCAAAAAGGCAAAACGCAAGGAACGAAACGAACGTCGTCGCGCTCGACTTGCGAGCCGACGAGAAAAACGAGCGTTTGCGGAGATCGACGGACGAGAGCCGCGCGTCGTCGATCGCGTAAAAATCGGAGGTCGGGTAAGCGTTGAACCGCATTCGTTTCGAACCTTTGCAAGGCGTCCTGAAAATAATCGCGTCGCCGTCGACGCTTTGCGAGAAAACGTCGAACGGGGCGCCGCTCCTTCGCGTTCCTTGCGAAAAGAAACGACGCTTGAGGAGAATACCGAAAAAAAGCGCTTGCGACAAGTCGAATTTTCTCTTTTTTCGCAAAAACGGCGCGCGAAGCAAAAATTTTTTAAAGATAGAAAAACGGAGCGAATTTTAGACGCGCCTTTCACGGAAGAAACCTGAAGCGAAAATCGGCGTTCGACGCGTAAAAAACGCCGTTGTAAAACGGTTAGTTTGCGCGTCTTTTTCAGCTTATTTTTATCGTCTATTTTCGCTAGCGTAACTTTTCGCGTCTATTTTCTCTATTTTGAAGAAGGGGCGCGTTTTGGCCGATACGTTATAGGGAGATTTTCGAGCGAAACGAGCGGAAGCGACCGCGGCGCGCCGAGAATTTCCGCATTGTCCCCCCCTCCTTGCGAAACGAAAAAGGAAACGTGGAACGCTTATGAAAGACGAACAAAACGCGTCGACAGCGACGGCGGAACTTTATTTCGAATCGTCCGCCGCGCAATCGCCGTTAGAAACGTATCTCCGAGACATCAACGCGACCCCGCTTTTGTCGGCGAGCGAAGAATTAAAACTCGCTCGGGCGGTCGGAACGGGCGACCCTTGGGCCCGCGACTTGATGGTGCGCGCGAATTTGCGGCTCGTCGTCAACATCGCTCGCGGGTACGTCGGCAAAGGGTTGGCGCTTTCCGACCTCATCGAAGAAGGCAACCTCGGGCTTTTGCGCGCCGTTGAGGGGTTCGATCCCGACGTTGGAACGCGCTTTTCGACGTACGCGAGTTATTGGATTAAGCAGTCGATCAAGCGGGCGCTGATTAATTCGTCGAAAACGATTCGGATTCCGGCGTATATGGTTGAGTTGCTGTCGAAATGGCGGCGGGCGAGCGCGCGGCTGACGGACGAACTCGGGCGCGCGCCGACGCCGAGCGAAGTCGCAAGGTCGCTAGGGCTTCCCCGAAAAAAACTTCCGATCGTAAAAAAGGCGATTCTCATTCACAACCTAACGCCGCAAACCGATCAAACCGAAGCCGGATGGACGCTCGGCGAAATGCTGATGGACGACCGCGGCCGCAGCCCGGAAGATTTGACGCTCGAGAGCGATAATTTGAAGTTCGTGATGCGCGAACTCGACACGATGGAGCCGCGCGAGGCCGCCGTCCTGCGAATGCGGTTCGGCGTCGGAGATTACGCGCCGCAAACGCTCAAGGAAATCGGCGAAACGCTCGGGCTGACCCGCGAACGAGTGCGGCAAATCGAAACGGACGCGCTCAACCGACTCGCCGAAGCGTTGGAAACCGGAAAACCGGTAACGTCGATAGAAACGACTTGGCGAACCCTCGCCGCCGAGGAAATCGGACGGTAAAACGGGAGGAGTAGGTGGAACGGGAAGAATAGGGCGTTTGCGCGGTAAAGAGAAAACGCGCGGAACGCGCAAGAAAATAGGCGAACGAATAACGGAAACGGCGCGTCGACCGGAAGGAAAGACGCGCCGTTTCGGCGATTTCATCGGCTTTCGGCGTCGTTTCGCCGTTATTCCGCTATTTCGACGGCGCGCTTTGGCGGTCGGCCTGCGGAACGTAAGTCGGAAGCGTTTGCGACGCGAAAATCGGCGCGAAACGCGTCAAGCGTTGGCGACCGTTTTCCATCGGCAGCGACGGCATATCTTCGCCGATTAGGGGTTTTAGGTATTTTAGGAAAGCGTCGGTAACGTCGGCGCCGTTCGGTGCGATCCACTCCGCCGGGAAGACGCGCTCGCTATTGGCGACTTCCGATAGCGGGGCTTTATCGTAGCGAACGCTATATACGAGGCCCGGGTCGCGCAAAATCGTCGACATATAGCCGCCTTGCCCGGTCGCGGCCAACTCGACCGCTTTTTGACCGAGACGGTAGGCTTCGTCGAGGTCGACCGTCGACGCGTACCCGATCGAGCCGCGTTGGTCGGTGCCTGGGACGTTGCAACGCGCCGCGCCCTTGGCCGCCAAACCGACCGAGTTCAGGTAGTTGACGACCGTTTGCGCGACCGTAACTTTGCTCGCGCCGAAGTTCGCGTGTCCGAACGAATCTTTCACTTCGCCGAGGTCGCCGACGTAGAACCCTTCGCTAACGACGACGACGCAACGGCCCGCTTCGCGGAGCTTTTCGTTGACTTGGTCGGCCATTTCGGCGAGAGTTCGGGGAGACTCGGCAAGATAGATAAGGAGCGGAGTTTCGCGTTTCGGGTCGGCGAAGCGCGCGGCGGCCGGGATGTAGCCGATTTTGCGCCCCATCGCCTGCAAAACGAGAACCGGGTCGGCCGGCGACGAACCGCGGTTTTCCTCTTCGGCGTACTGGACTGTATGCGACCAATATTTCGCCGTCGACGCGTAGCCGGGCGTGTGGTCGATCAGTTGGAACTCCGCGTCGCCAATATCGTTGTCGATCGTTTTCGGAACGCCGACCGCCTGCAGATCGAGGCCGCGAGCGCGGGCGAGTTTGGCGATTTTGTCGGCGGTGTCCATCGAGTCGTTCCCGCCGTTGTAGAGGAAGTAGCCGACGTCGTGCGCTTTAAACACCTCGACGACGCGCTCGAAATCTTCGTTTTGCCAAGACTTCAGTTTGTAACGGCAGGTTCCGATCGAGCCCGCGACCGGCGTGTATCGCAGGAGCGCGATTTCCTCCTCCGACTGCGCCGAGAGGTCGAGCAACTCTTCTTTGAGAACGCCTTCGACGCCGTGCGCCGCGCCGTAAACGGTTCCGATATTGTCGAACTCGCGCGCCGCTTCGACGACGCCGCGCAGGCTGGAGTTGATGACGCAGGTCGGGCCGCCGCTTTGAGCGACGACGAGGTTTTTACGTCGAGCCATTTTTTATCCTTGAGACGTTAAAAAGACGTTAAAATAGGGGGAATGGAGGAAGTCGGCAACCGCCGCGCCCGGCGTCGTCGTCGACCGCGTCGCGTTCTTTCGCTTTAGTATAACGTCGCGGAAGCGAAAATCAACGCGTTTCCGGCGTCGCGCGCCGTTTTTTCGCGAATTTTTGGAAGGCGAACGTCGAACGAGCGGCCCGACGCGGGAAAAAAGGTAAAAGGGGGAAGAAGGGGAGAATAGAGGGAAAGGGGAAGAGGCGGAAGCGAACGACGGGAAAGCGTCGCGGCGTTTCGACGTCTTTATACGTCCTTATTAATATTAATGACAAAACGCGTCAATATACATTAATATTAATGGCAAAACGCGAGAAAAAGCGCCGTCGGGGCGCCGTCGGGCGGGCGGTAAGGAAAAACGAGCTAAAAAAAGAAAACGCCGAAGCGCGTCGCGGACGCGGCTCCGGCTTGCGTGCGGCGAGTCGAGGAAGGAAGGCGAACGGCGTTCGCGACGTCAAACGCGCGCCGTATTCTCTTCGATCTCTTCGCGGATTCCGGCGTAAACTTCGTCCGTTTCGCCGCGTTCCGCTTCTTCGCGACGGGTTTTTCGCGCTTTTTCCCGTTCGTCGCGCCGTTCGTCGCCGCAACCGACGCGGGTTCGCTTATTTTTCTTGGCGTTTTCGGCGAAATGGGAATTGAGATCGCGGAAATAATCGTCGCGACTGAAATTTTTGAAATTTCCGGAATTTTCGGCGCGTTCGTAACCGCGTTCGAAGGAGCCGGCGTCCTCGTCTTCCTCTTCGTCGTCGATTTTACGTTCGAACGCGTCGAGTCCGCGGGCGAGCGTTTCGGCTTTCGTCGCTTCGAGTTCGGCGTCTTTTTCGACGGCGCGGAGGTCTTCGGCGAACGATTCGGCGTCTTTTTCGGTTTTTTCGAGGTCTTCGGCGAACATTTGCGGCTCCTTATCGAGGTTTTGCGGGCGGGCGGTTTCGGCGTCCGTTTCGTAATTGCGGACGGCGTTTTCGATCGTTTCGGCGGTTTGCGCGGAGACGGTCGGGTTTGACGATTCGTTGGATTCGGCGGTTTGCGCGGAGACGGTCGGGTTTGACGATTCGTTGGATTCGGCGGACTCGGCGGTTTGCGCGTTTTCGTTCGAGTTTTCCGGCGGCGCGAGCATTTCGGCGCGTACGAGACCGCGGAGGCTCGGCGGAATCGGCGTTTCGGCGAGGATGTGAACGACGCCGTTCGCGCATTCGACGTCGGTTTCGACGATTTTGATTCCGTTGACTTCCAGCCCGTTGGCGACGGTGATTTCGAGCGGTTCGCCGCCGAGCGTTTCGACGGAATCGAGGCGAGCGAGGGAGTCGCTTGCGAGGGCGCCGCGGACGATCGTGTATTGCATCAAGCGTCGGAGCGCGTCGAAGTCGGCTTCGAGCGCGTCGAGTTCGCTCGTCGTGAAGCGTTCGAACGCGGCGTCGATCGGAATAAAGAGGGTGAACGGGCCCTTTGTTTCGAGTTCGGGGCGGAGTCCGGCGGAGTCGAGCGCGACCAAGTAAGCGCCAAGTTCGCGTTCGCGAGCGGTTGTCAGCAGGTCTTTCGTCATCTTGCTTTTTCTCAACTTTTTTCTTAAGGGAGCGCGTCGCGAACGACGCGGGGAAACGGGGGGAATGGGGGGAATGGGATGAATAAGAGGGTTGACGAAACGGGGGAAAACGGGGCGGGGGAACAAACGTCGTCGACCGTTACCCGTCGCGTCGGCGGTCGACGACGTTCGCTCCGACGAAACGGAGCGTTAGCGGCGCTCGGCGGTCGTTTCCGGTTCGGCGTCGGTTTTTTCTTCCGGCGCGGCGGCGTCTTCGACTTTTTCCTCCGCTTTGTCGGCGGCGTCGGCTTTTTCCTCCGCTTTCTCGACGGCGGCGTCGGCTTTTTCTTCCGCTTTTTCGACCGCTTCGCGCGCCTCTTGTTTCGCGTCTTCGAGCTTTTCTTCCGCTTTTTCGACCGCTTCTTGCGCTTTTACTTCCGCTTTTTCGGCGGATTTTTGCGCGGCGTCGTCGGCGACGTTTCCGGCGCCCTCTTGAAGAGCGTTCGCCGCGGACGCGACGCCCTGCGCGCCCTTTTCGACGACGCGAGCCGCTCCGCCTTTAACGACGTTCGCCGCGTCGACGACCGCTTGCGCGCTCGTTTGCGCCGCTCCGACCGTTCGGGTCTTGACCGTTTCGGCGGCGTTCTCCAACGCGGCGTCGACTTTCGCTTCGCGGTTCGGGTCGGAGAGCGGAGCGGCGCCGGCGACGATCTCTTCGGAGGCGACGATCGCGAGTTCCTCCGGCGCGCGTTGCGGCGGCGCGACGAGACCGTTGCGCTCCATAAAGGGCGGAATTTGCACCGCGTCGACGACGTAAACGACGCCGTTGACGCAAGGAACGTCTTTGCGAACGAAGGACGCGTCGCCGTATTTCTCCGACGACGTCGCGATCGAAGTCGCCGGAACGACGCAAGTTTTAAGTTCGGACGGACGCGCCAACTCTTTCGACGAAAGAGCCGCCGGCGACATATGATAAAGCAGAATCGCGGAGAGCGCCGCGCGGTCGTCGGCGATTTTCGCCAACCGCTCTTGCGGAATCTTCGCGAACGCTTCGTTCGTCGGAATGAAGACGGTGAAAGGGCCGTCTTTCGCCAATACCGTCGTCATCCCGGCTTTGTCGACCAAATCGACGAACGTCGAACATTCCGGAAGGGAGGCCGCCGTCTTCAAAATATCCTTGCGACGCTGCATCGTCGCCCAAAGCAAGGCGCCGAGCGCCAGCGCGAAGACGAGCGCGATCGCCGGCCAGTTCCGACAACAAGACCGAGCGTGTTCGTTGGTTTCCGTTTTTTTCATTGGATTTCCTTTCTTTTGGGACTAAAAACGTTGCGACGTCGGCGTCGCGCGTCTCTAATAACGAGACGATTTGAAGATAAAATAGAGTTGTTTGGGTAAAATAGGTAAAAGGCGAAGATTTTTCAGAAAGCGAAAAACTAAAAAAATAAGAAAAAAAAGAAAAAAAGGGGCTTTTCATTGACTATAGAGGTTGGCAAGAAGCCGACGATTGTTTAAAATAAAGGATATAAGACGACGCGCGAAAACAAAACGAAAAAAAGTTTTGGCGAAGAGCGTCGGTTTGGAGAAACGCGGCGTCGGCGGTAAAACGGCGAAAAAGATTCGGTCGAAGCGTTAAGACGGACTTTTTGGCGCGCAAGGCGAAGCAATTTTCCAAATTTTGGTTAACGTTGGGGACAAAAAAACGAAAATAACGGTCGCGCAAGGTTAAAGACCGCTTTTTGATGTTGACGTCGCCGTTAAAATAGGTATAATTAGCGTTGCGCGCAAGATTGGAAAAAAGCTAGTTTTGGATAAAATTGCAGAGTCGCGTAAAAAAGGAAGAGCGCGTAAAATCTGCGAACGCCAAAACGACGCGAATTGAAATTTTGCGAAAGACGCGACGACAGGGTTTGACGTTCGACGATTGAAAAACGGTCGGCGGCGGCAAGCGTTTGGCGTTGCGCGTCGCCGACGTTAGACAAAATGGAACCGCAAACGGTTTTTGTTGCGTTAAATGAAAACGGGTTGCCGGTTTAAATCTTGGGTAAGATCGGCGCCGACCGTCGTCGGGCGTTTGGGTCGACGATTCGAAGCTTTTTCCGGTTGACGGACGAGGGCATTTAGAAAAGGATTGAACCTGAAATGGGTATAAAAACTGTTTTTACGACCGGCGAAGCCGCGAAAATCTGCAAGGTTAGCCAACAAACGATCATTCGTTGCATTGATTCCGGCGGGTTAAAAGGGTTTCGCGTTCCGGGAAGTCGTTTTCGTCGCATTCCGCGCGAACATTTGTACGCCTTTATGAAGGAAAACAACATTCCGACCGACGCGCTGGAAAGCGGCAAACGCAAGGTGCTGGTCGTCGACGACGATCGCGATTTGGTCGAATTGTTGGTCGACGTTCTCGAACGCGACGGTCGTTTCGAAACGCGCTCCGTCAACAACGGGTTCGAAGCCGGGATGACGGTCAAAGATTATCGCCCCGACCTCATTATTCTTGACGTGATGCTTCCGGATATCAACGGCAAGGACGTTTGCCTCCGCGTCCGCAACGACAAGTCGCTCGAAGCGGTCAAAATCATTTGCGTTTCCGGGATGGTCGAAGAGGACAAGATCGAAGAACTGCGTCGCGCCGGAGCCAACGAGTTCCTCGCGAAACCGTTCGAAACGGAACGCTTGATTGAACGCATTTGCGCGTTGCTCGAAATTGAAACTTTCGCTTAATAAAACGGCGGTTTAAAATATAAATCGTTGCGATAATCGACAAAAAAACGTTGGAGCGGCGAACTCCAACGTTTTTTTGTCGTCGCGTTTGTTGAGATGCGCGGTTTAGATAGAATAGGAAGCCTGAAAGGTCTAAGAAGGCGGCGAACGAAATATGATCGACGAAACAAAAAGAGACGAGCGTTTCGGAAATCCCGGTTTGGAGCAAAAAATTTTCGACGCTTGCGCCGAAACGGCCGCCGGAATCGGACACGAACTGAATAATCCGTTGGCGATAATCGGCGGACACGCGCAATATCTTTTGAAAAACGAAACGTCGGAGGAAAAACGTCGGCGTTTAGCGGCGATTGTCGAGCAGACGACGCGCGCTTATGAGATGATCGTCGACTTGCGAACGTTCGCTCGACCGCCCAAACCGTCTCCGGGGGAAGTCGACGTTAAAAATTTTTGTGAAGAATGGGCGCGTCGCGAAACGCAACGTTGCGAGGAAAGGGACGTTCGGTTGGAAGTTGCGTTTGAGTTTGGGGAGAACGCGTCGACTTTAACGACCGACGAGGCGATGTTGGCGGCGATTTTGAACGCGTTGACAAAAAACGCCGTCGAAGCGACCGGGCCCGGCGGCGCGATGAAGATTTTTGCGCGAGAATGCTTGGAACGTTCGAAATACGAGACGGTCAATGAAAATAGCGTTTTAGAAGCGCAAATGCAAACTCAAAACGAAAACGACGAAGCGGAACGAGATTTTGGCGAAACGCCCCTCTCAAAAGATCGCGTTTTTGAAATCGGCGTCGAAGACGACGGCCCGGGATTGAGTTCGGAAGCGCGAGAACTCCTCTTCGCGCCTTATTTTTCCGGACGGCAAGCGGGACGGGGACTGGGCGTCGGACTTGCGAAAGCGCGACGTTTTGCGGACGCGCTCGGGATTGGATTGCGTTGCGACGAATCAAATACGTTTGAAAATGGAGTTTGTTGGCGCGTTATTTTGCGCTTTTAAGTCGCCGTTTCCGTCGCGATTATTGAACGATCGATGAATATTGTAGCAGGGATGGCGCGCGTTAACCGTTGGGGGAACTAATTCCGTTCAAAAACGGTTCGCACCGTCGTTAATTTCCGCGTCTCTTCTCCAATTTGAATCGTTCCGAGCGTTCCTTTAACGCCGACGTCGCGCCCGACATAAGGTTCGAGCGAAACGCCTTTTTCCGTTTCGAGGTAAGAAACGACTTCGAAGCGACCGTCGCCGACCGGACGCGTCAACGCGTATTGAGGCGAGCCTTTGGGCGCTTTGGGTAATTTGGCGAGGACGCCGGCGGCGTCGAACGCGGCGGAACTTCTCGACGAAATCGGTTGAAATTTGTTGGAACCGGTCGCGGCGTCGCCTTTTTGGATTTTGGAACCGGTCGCGGCGTCACCTTTTTGGATTTTGGAACCGGTCGCGGCGTTGCCTTTGGGGGTTTGGGGAACGGTCGCTCCCGTCAACGCGGGGGCTTTGGCGGAAACCGTCGCGGCGATGGGGGACGCTTGCCCGACGGCGGCGGGGGCGTCGGAAACGACCGCGGTCGCGGAGACGACTTTGGACGCCGAGTCGGCGACCGAGTCGGACGCGACCTTGTCGACGGCGCGCCAACGAACGGAATCGACCGTTATTTCTTGCGCGGTTTCGCTATTTTGGCTTGACGCGGCGGCTTTTTCCGCTTCTTTCGCCGTCGTCGTTTCTTTTCCGGCGACGAGGCGAGCATTTTGGCGAACGTTTTGGCCCAAAGGATTGGAACGATAATTGGGAGGCGGAACGATTAGTTGTTTTTGGGTCGGCAAAAGGGGCGGAAGTTTTGAAATTCCGGCGGCGCGCCCTCCGTTTTGCGGCGCGATCGGAGCGATTTGCGCCGCTTTATTTTTCGACGAGCGGGAACGGAACGGGTTGTTCGCGTTGGAAAACGCGAAGGCGAGACGCGGACGTTTCTCCGTTTGAGCGGCGGCGTTCGCGTCGAATCCGTTCGGCGAATATCCGGTTTCGGCGGGCGAGAAAAATTGAGAAACGTCGATTCGACCGTTAAAATCGGCGTTCTGGGCGTTTGGGGCGGTTTGGGGGAAGCGGGCTCCGGTCGAACCGTCGAACAAAACGGCGCCCGAGCGCGCGGCGTCGGACGGTTCGAAACTTGAATCGGGAAGAACGAGAAGCGGCGCGTCTCCTTCGAGCTGAAATTCGCCGAACCGGTCGCCGCCGTTAATTTCGGACGTTTGGAGGCGACTGGGCGAGTTGGGCGAATTGGGGAAGTCGGGGGAGACGAGTTGGCTGGGCGGATTGGGGGAAAAACGGGGATTCGGGGCGTCGGCGCCGCCGAATTGAGCGCGGTTTCGGCGTTCGGCGATTTTGATCGCGTCGTAAATCGATTGAACGACGAAACGTTCGCCGTCGGTCGGCGCGGCGTCGAAAAGGGTTTCGGCCCGCGACGCGAGGAGCGCGAGTTCGACGTCGGACGGCGGATTTTGTCGCAACGTTTGAAAAACGTCCGCGTTAAGCCGAGCGAGTTCCATTTTGAATCGCGTCGCCGATTCCTCCGAAAGGGGCGTCGGCGCGGTTTCGGTGTTTTGCGTTGTTTGCGAGGTTTGGGGCGCTTGCGTCGAGTTTGCGGACGTCGGAGAGGGGGAAACGACGGTTTGCGAGGACGCGTCGGCGGAAGCGTCGGCGGAAACGGGCGCTTTGGGAGCGACGAGAGCGGAAGCGTCGGCGTTCGGCGCGCCGTTGGAGGTTCGCGCGAGTTGTTCGAGAAATTCTCGTTGAAACGTCAATTTCGTCGGCAACTGCTCGAGCGCGGGATCGGCGATGAGATCGGTCGCGCGAATCCAACGAAATTCGCCCGACGGCGGCGAGATTTTCAGCCAAGTCGAGCCGTCCGCTAAGCGGGTTTCGTTTAAAATTTTGACGGTTGTTCCGTTTTTAAGGCCGACTTGAACGAGCGCGCTTTCCTCGACCGTCGCGCCGCCGACTCGCGACGGAACCGCTTTGCCGCTCGCCGCGACGATTCGCCCGGTCGAGTCGGTTTCGCGGCGGACAAATTTCGCGTTCACCCAAGAAAAACTTCCTTGCGGCGGACGAACCGCGCACCAACCGTCAGCGGAGCGAAAATAAGCCTCGACGTAACGGTTTTGCCCGACGGTTCCGGTCGGATAGGCGTCTTCGCTCGGCCCGGAGCGGACGACCGCGGCGTCGACGGCGACCGGTATCGAAAAGAAAACGACTTGATTTTGCGCGGAATCTTGCGGCGCGTTCGCGAGCGTTTGGGGGGAACGCGTCGATTGCGGCGACTTCGGGAGTTGAGGGAGCCGGGGGAGTTGCGAAGATTGCGCAAACTGCGCGGGGCGGCGGGCCGTTTGCGTCGCGTCGAGCGGAGCGAGCGTTTGAGCGCAAAGGCGGGGCGCGGCGAAAAATCCCGTTAAGACGAGGGGAGTCGCTAAAAGGGGGAAAACGCGCAAACTGGATAAACCGAGCGGCCCGGTTAAAATAAGGGGAAGCGTCGGAGCGATACGTCGGGCGGGCGCGGCGGAGGAAAGGACGCGGCGTCGATTGAGTTTCGAACGTTTCGACATATTTTACAATCCAATATTTTCGTCGCGCCTTGCGACGGGCGAGCGAACTCGGTTTGGGGAAATAAGGGAAATAGGGGGATTCGGGCGTTTGCGCGAACGTTTCGGCGCCGAAATTGCCGTTAAAAGCGAGTATAACGTTCCTCGAACGCAAACGCAAGAGCAATTTTTGACGGGAATAACGATCGAAGGGAACGCGACGGTAAGGGCGGTTGGGCAAAGAGGCGAGCGTCGCGCAAGGAAAAACGCGTTTCGACGGCGCCCCCCCTGTCGAAGGCGCGAGGTCGGAATAAAATAAAAGGGGCGTCGGTTTGGGGCGGCGCCGCGTTCGGCGTCGAACGGACGTCGGGCGAAAGATTGGCAAAACGGGGAGCGGCGAACAACCGCGCTCTTTCCGTTAAAGCGGGCGGTTTGAACGGAGATTGACGATGGAAAACGCGCCGAAAATTTTGGCGTTGGAAACGACGGACGCGCAAGGAAGCGTCGCGCTTTGCGTCGGCGGCGAAATGTTAACGTCGCGCCGTTTGGAGACGGAGCGGCGAAGCGCGCAAACGTTGGCGCCGACGATTCGAGAGACGTTGGCGGAGTTCGGCTGGGCTCCGGGAGACGTCGACGCGGTCGCGGTCGCGGTCGGGCCGGGCTCTTTCACCGGTTTGCGGGTCGGCGTCGCGACGGCGAAAATGTTCGCTTGGGCGGTCGGAGCGAAGATTATCGGCGTCGACGCGTTGGAGGCGATCGCGTCGGAAATCGAGCGACTCCCGAACGGCGACGCGGCGGGGGCGGTTTCGGTCGGGATCGACGCGCAACGGGGCGACGCGGCGGTTCGACGTTTTTGGGTCGAGACGGCGGAAAAGGGGGCGCCGCTTCCGCTCGACGACCGTTATCGGGTAACGTCGGTGAAAAAATGGTTCGCCGAGGAAAAAGGTTGCGAATTTGTCGGAAATTTCGATTGCGTAAAGAACGCCGATTTCGCCCGATTTTTGGATTTCGAAGTATTTATTGAGAAAGCGAAGTCGAGCGCGGCGAAAAACGTTTATTTTTGCGGGCCGTCGCTCGATCGTTGGCGAAATAAAGGGGACGAGAATATTGAAACGCAATTCGTCGATCGAGCGTTTTGGGCGCCGACGGCGGTCGGCGTCGCGCGAGTCGCTTGGCGGCGCTTCGAAGCGGGCGATTTCGACGACGTTTGGTCGATTTTGCCGATTTACTCTCGCCTTGCCGCCGCCGAAGAACGCGCGCAAGAAAAGGCGGCGATTCGAAACGCCGAGTAACAAAAAACGGCGAACGATTCGAAACGCCGAGTAACGAAAAACGGCGAACGATTCGAAACGCCGAATTAACGAAAAACGGCGAAAACCGGCGGCGAAACAACGTCGACGTCGCGCGGCGCGACGAACGAGACAAAAGCGGCGAAAATAGGAAAGCGTCGCGTTTTGCAATATGCGTTTTATTTGTCGATATTCGCGTCGACAAAGAAATTGGGCGACGACGGCGGAAAAAGGGACGCGAAGAAAAAAAAAGGCGTTTTTTGAATTGAGTTTGAATAAATATCGGGCGCGAACGCCGTCGAGATATTGAAAAAATCGCAACCGCGATTAAAATAGAGTTGTCCGCGCGCGTCGACGCTTAATAACGGCGGCTTGGAACGACGAAAACGCCGTCGCGCGGCGTCAATTCGAGCGCAACGCGTCAAGCGGCGTCGCTTTTAATCAACCAGACAGGAGACAAAAATGAGTTCGCCTCAACAAGTGGAAGTTTACTGGCACAAACAAGCTGTTTCGCGCGCGGAAAAGGAAAAATTGAACGGTAATCGCGGTTGCGTTCTTTGGTTCACCGGTTTGAGCGCCAGCGGCAAAAGCACGATCGCGAACTTGGTCGACCATAAACTGCACGAGTTGGGCAAGCGCAGTTTCGTCCTCGACGGCGACAACGTTCGCCACGCGTTGAACGCTTCGCCGGCGATCTTGAAGAAGCAACACTCGGACGAATTCGCCGAACGCTTCGGACTCGGGTTCTCGGCGCAAGATCGCGAAGAAAACATCCGTCGCATCGGCGCCGTTTCGAAGTTGTTCGTCGAAGCCGGGATGATCGCGTTGACGGCGTTCATCAGCCCCTACCGCGCCGACCGCGACCGCGTTCGCGAAACGATGGCGTCGACCGATTTCTACGAAATTTACGTCAAAACGCCGATCGAAGTCTGCGAACAACGCGACCCGAAAGGCCTGTACCAAAAAGCGCGCGCCGGCGAATTGAAAGGTTTTACCGGCGTCGACGATCCCTACGAAGCGCCGCTTCGTCCCGATCTTGAACTCGACGCGTCCGAATGCTCCGCCGACGAACTCGCCGACGAAGTCATCTTCTTCTTGAAGACTAAAGGCGTTATTGGCTGAGGTCGGCGTCGACCGAGCCCCGGCGCGAGACGAGTCGAATATTCGACGTCGAGCGAACGATAGGAAAGCGCGGAGAGCCCGTCGCGACGTTTTTTGCCCGAGCGAAGAACGTCGGCGGGCTTTTGCGCGTTTGTAGGGGCTCCGGCGACGGTTTTTTTGCGGAAAAACGAAAAAATTTCCAAACTTCTTCTTTTAATTGAGCGCGAATTCGAGTAAAATAGAAAAAACGCGAATCGACCGGTTCGAGGCGCGTCGTTAATATTCGCGACGTCTTTCAATTCGTTAAGTCGAAGACGCCGTCGGCGAGCGGAAACGTTCGGCGACCCGGCGACGTTTATCTTAAGGACTTCGCATAGTTAAGCGTTTATATTTAAAACGCGCGTTAATTAATTAGGAGAACGTAAATGGCCGCTTTCCCGGAAATCAATAAAATTAAATACGAAGGGCCCGATTCGACCAATCCGCTCGCGTTCCGGCATTACAACGCCGACGAACTCGTCGAAGGGAAGCCGATGAAGGAATGGCTCCGCTTCTCCTGCGCCTACTGGCACACGATGCGGATGACCGGTTCCGACCCGTTCGGCGCCGCCACGATGTCGCGTCCTTGGGACGACGGTTCCGAATCGATCGAAAACGCTCAAAACCGCGCTCGCGTCTTCTTTGAATTCCTCGAAAAATGCGGTTTCCAATATTACGCCTTCCACGACCGCGACGTCGCGCCGGAAGGGAAAACGCTCGCCGAATCGAACAAAAATCTCGACGAAGTGGTGAAAGTCTTCAAAGAAGAATCGGAACGCACCGGCATCACGATGCTTTGGGGCACCGCGAACCTCTTCGGCAACCCGCGCTATATGCACGGCGCCGCCACCAGCTCGAACGCCGACGCGTTCGCTTACGCCGCCGCGCAAGTCAAGAAAGCGCTTGAAGTTTCGCTCGAATTGAAAGCGCAAGGCTACACCTTCTGGGGCGGTCGCGAAGGTTACCAATGCATTTGGAACACCGACATGAAGCGCGAAGCCGACCACTTGGCCGCGTTTATGCATATGGCGGTCGACTACGCGAAGGAAATCGGCTTCAAAGGCCAATTCTACTTCGAACCGAAACCGAAGGAACCGACGAAGCACCAATACGACTACGACTGCGCCGCCTGCATCAACTTCCTGCGCGCCTACGGTCTCGAAAACGACGTCAAGATGAACATCGAAACGAACCACGCGACGCTGGCCGGCCACTCGGTCGAACACGAAATGGAATACGCCGCGAGCCAAGGTTTCCTCGGTTCCGTCGACGCGAACGCCGGCGATATGCTCCTCGGCTGGGACACCGACCAATTCCCGACCGACCTCTACATGACGACGAAGATGGCTTACGTCCTGATGAAGTACGGCGGCTTCACGACCGGCGGTCTCAACTTCGACGCGAAAGTCCGTCGCGAGAGCTTCGAACCGATCGACCTCTTCTACGCCCACATCGGCGGGATGGACGCTTTCGCCAAGGGGCTTAAAGTCGCGGCGGCGATGCGCGCTTCCGGCGACCTGCAAGATATGCTGAAAACGCGTTACGCTTCCTGGGATCGCGGGATCGGCGCCGAAATCGAAGCCGGCAAACACGACTTCAAATCGCTCGAAAAATATATGCTCGAAAAGGGCGAAATCGAGCCGAACATCAGCGGTCGTCAAGAACTGATCGAAAATGTGATGAACCGTTTCATCTTCTGAAACGAAGGTTGATCGCGTTGCGCCGCGACGTTGGAAACGGCGTTTCGTCGGAACGGTCGCCGGGTTGGCGGCCTGTTCCGGCGCGACGGCGGCGAACGCGTCGCGGTTTGTCGACTTGAACGGCGTCGTTTTTGCGGACGGCGCCGAGGGGTCGCGTTCGGACTTTTCGGGGCGTTGCGGCGACGAGCGACGCGGCGCAAGCGGAGTCGCGGCGTTTTGATTCCTTAGGTTGCCCTTATATATTAATTATTAATTGACGTAAATATTACAAACGATTCAACGAACGCACGGCGCGCCGATATGACGTCAAATTCTTCTCATTCTCGCCCGATTTCCGACGCTTCCGACGCTTCCGACGCGTCGCGGCGCGAGTCGTCGTCCGACCCCGACGCGACCGCCGCTTTCGGTTCGGTTCCGGACTCGAAGAACGGCGCGTTCGAGCCGAACGGCGGCGAACCGTTGAATTCCGCTCTCGCGACGCCCGAGAACGACGCGCTCTTTTCCTTCGACGACGCGTCGACGCAAACGAGCGCGCCGCCGTTTGGCGCGGAAAACGACGAAGAAAACGAACGTTTAGAAAACGAAAGAACGGTCGTTTCCCTGACGCCTCCCGTCGAACCCGAGCCGAGGAACGACGCGGCGGACGGATTCGACGCCGAAGACGACGGCGGCGACGGCGGCGCGTTGAAGCCGGGCGCGACGTTCGGACACTTCGTCGTTACCAAGTACATCGGCGGCGGAGGAATGGGGCGCGTTTACGAGGGACGCGACACGGCGCTCGACCGCAAAGTCGCCATCAAGGTGCTTCCGCGTCAACGGGCGCAGGACGTCGGAACGGTCGCTCGCTTTTTGAACGAAGCGAAGTCGGCGGCGCGTTTGAATCACGAGCATATCGCTCAAGTTTATTTTTGCGGCGAAGAAAACGGCGTTCCGTTCATCGCGTTCGAGTACGTTTACGGCGTCAACCTGCGCGATTACGTTCGCGAACGCGGCGTTCTCGAGTTGGACGAAGCGATCGGTTACGTTCTGCAGGCGGCCGACGCGTTGGCGCACGCGGCGGCGCACGGCGTTACGCACCGCGACGTTAAGCCGTCGAATATTATCGTTACTCCGCAAAAACGAGCGAAATTGATCGATATGGGGCTCGCGCGCCTTCTCAAAAACGACGTGGTCGACGATTTGACCGAAAGCGGCGTTACGCTCGGCACCTTCGACTATATTTCGCCGGAACAGGCCCGCGACCCGCGCGACGCCGACGTCCGCAGCGACATTTATTCGCTCGGTTGCACTTTCTATTATATGTTGGTCGGAACGCCGCCCTTTCCGGAAGGAACGATGTTGCAGAAACTCCTGCAGCACCAAGGGGACGAGCCGCCCGACGTCCGCGAAGCGAACCCGGCGATTCCGGTCGAGGTGGCGGCGGTCGTCAAAAAAATGATGCGCAAGGCGCCGGACGACCGTTATCAGACGCCGGAATCGTTGATTTTGGACTTGCGCGAAATCGCCGAAATGATCGGGTTGCGGCTTTCCGGGCGCGGCGGCGTCGACTTTGCGGTCGAGGAGCGGAACGTTGTTCCGACGACTTCGCGAACCCCGGCGGCGATCGTTTGCGTCGCGTTTTTAGCGTTTGTCGCCGTTCTTTATTGGAGTCCGGGAAGACCGACGCCGATTCTGCCGGTCGTCGAAACGCCGATCGCGCCGGTCGGGGCGTCGAGCGATTTGAACGCCGAATCCCGTTCCGCGGATAAGCGAAACGTTGCGCCGAGCGCGAGCGACGCTTTAAACGGAACGTTGGGGAGCGAAACCGAAACGACGTCCCTTGGTATCGCGAGCGACGACGGAGGAGAAACGTTCGCGGCGGCGGAACTCGACGCGCTTTACGCCGAGGCGCGCGGCGGCGTCGACGCCGTTCCGCCTCTTGGGGTCGACGACGGCGCCGAGTGGAGACGCGCCTTTTTGAGCGGTTCGGCGACGAGCGGCGAGACGAACCGCGTCGCTTGGGGATGGCGTTCTCGGCGGCGGATCGCGGCTTCGGGCGACGCGAACGTTCTTTTCGCGACGGCGAACGGCGGCGACGGCGCGACCGGCGCGCGATTTTGGGCGACCGCGTATTCCTTTTTAGGTTCGCCGGCGACCGCGACCGCGCCCGGCGCCCGAGCGAGCGCGACGGTTCCGAACGCGACGCGAACGGTCGACCGCGTCGGCGAAGGCCCGCAAACGTTCGCGACGTTGCAAGCGGCGTTGGCGACCGGTTCCGACGGCGCGGACGAAGCGCCGATTCGCGTCGAGTTGAAGTTTGACGGCGCGTTGGCGACCCCGCCGATTTCGTTGGTTGGGCGCAAGGTCGAAATTGTCGCCGCCGCCGGTTTTCGCCCGACGCTCGTTTTCAATCCGCGCAACGTCGCCGACGGCGGTTGGGGGGAGCGGATGTTCCATTTGAACGCGAGCGAATTGACGTTGCGGGGCGTCGCGATCGATTTTACCGTTCCGACGCAAGACGTCGTCGCGTCGAAGTGGTCGGTGTTCGAGGCGACCGGTTCGACCGTTTTGACGCTGATCGATTCGTCGGCGACCGTCTGCAACGCGCCCGGCGAAGCGTTTTCCGCGCCGTTGCACTCGAACGTCGCGATTTTCCGCTCGACTTTTGAAACGTCGACGCTCGGCGAGTCGGAGACCGGCGCGTCCGAAACGGAGCGCGGCGCGCCGAGCGTTCGGCTCGACGGCGTTTTTGCGCGCGGCGAAGCGGCGTTGTTCGCGTCGAACGGAGTCGGCGACGATTTCGAGGCGCGGCGGTGCGGTTTTAACGTTTCCGGCCCGATTTTTTGGGCGAACGAAGAGGAGCGAACGGTCGCGGTCGCGAACGCGGGAGAACGTTCTTCGCTGACTTTCGAGCGGGTCGTCGTCGTCGGACGCTCGGCGTTGGCGAGTCTTGGCGAACGCGGGGACGCCGACGGCGAGACGACGCCGCTCGACGTTTCGTTGACGAACTCCGCGATTTGGCTCGACGGCGCGCCGTTGGCGACCGTTTCGACGGCGCGCGAACGAGAAACGAATCCGGCGCCGAACGCTTGGAATCTCGACGGTTCCCTTTTGCTCGACGCGGAGCCGGCGTTGCGAGCGCGAGCGCGTCAAACTTCGACGACTCGCGATTGGCCGTTGGCGTTCGATTCGCCCCCGAACGCGTCGACGAAACTGAACGATTTGAGCGCGGACGCGGTCGCGCGGCTTTCGGAAACGCCGCCGCATCGCTTCGCGTTGACCGACTTCGGACGTTGGATTTTAACGCCCGCGCAAACCTCGTCGGCGCTCGACGCGGCGACGCGGAAACTTGCCGGAGAGATTAAAGCGACCGTCGTCGACGGAGAATCGCGAGCGTCGGACGCCGAACGCCGAGCGTCGACGTTTTGAAATCGGTTTGAAAACGTCGCGCGTTTAATAAAAAACGTCGCGATTTTGGAAAGGCGGAGCTGAAATGAAAGAAAAACGGGGCGAATCGCGCCGCGTCGTCGAAATTCCGACGCTTGATCTCGACGCGTCGCCGACGTTGAAGGCGTTGACGATTCGCGCGCCTTGGGCTTGGGCGATCGCGCAAGGTTGGAAACGGGTCGAGAATCGGTCTTGGGCGACGCGGTTTCGGGGCCGGATCGCGATTCACGCCGCCGTTTCGAAGGAGTCGGACGAGGACGCGGCGGCGACGTTCGACGCGTTGGAGATCGAGCCGCCGTCGGAGTTCGTTCGCGGAGCGATTATCGGAACGGTCGAACTGGTCGACGTGTTGCCGCTCGACGAGTTTTTGCGGCGGTTCGGCGACGACCGGTTCGATCGCGGGTTCGCGCTCGGGCCGCTTTGTTGGGTCTTGCGCGAGCCGCGTCTTTGCGTTCCGACGCCGTGTTCGGGCAACTTCCAACTTTGGAGCGTCGCGAGGCGTTTGGAACTCGACCGCGAGCGCGCCGAACGGCGAAAAGGCGGCGAACGATCGAAAAGCGGAAGCGATCGGACGTTCAAAGAACGTTAAATGGCGGCGAGTTTGCGGATTAATGCGATTTTAGGGAGCGAGCGCGGAGCGGAAACCGCGCGTTTTAACGGAAAGCGGACGGCGCGTTGGAATATTCGACTCAAAATCTCGAGCTGATTTGTTTTAGAAACGGCGCGCCGTCGGTCGCCTTCTTTTTGCGCAAAAATCGACCGACGACGATAGGGCGCGCGTTCGAAAACGCGGTCGTTTTGAACGACGACCGTTGCAGTCGCTTTCACGCGACGATTGAATTCCGGGACGACCGTTGGTTTTTGCGCGATTTGAAGAGCCGCAACGGGACGACGGTCGACGGAAGAGCGGTCGACGGCGAAGCGGAAATCTTGATCGGTTCCAAAATTCAAATTGGGCGCGAAACGCTCCTCGTCGAGGCGGCGCGAACGTTCGAGGCGAGCGGCGAGCGGCGGGACGCTCCGTCGGAGATTTGGTCGACGCAAAATTTCTTCGACCGCCAAAACGAGTTGACCGCTTATTTGAGCCGCGAGCGAACGGAAAACCGCCGTTTGCGGAGCCTGCTTGGGCAAAATATCGAGATGATCGGCGTTTCGGACGCGATTCGAGCGGTCGAATCGGCGGTCGAACGGGCGGCGCGGTCGAAGGCGACCGTTTTAATCCGCGGCGAAAGCGGCGTCGGAAAGGAGTTGGTCGCGCGGGCGGCGCACGAGAAGAGTTCGCGGCGGTTCGGCCCGATGATCTGTTTGAATTGCGCGGCGTTTTCCGAAAGTCTTTTGACGAGCGAACTCTTCGGACACGAGAAGGGCGCTTTTACCGGCGCGAGCGAGACGAAGATTGGCAAGTTCGAGGCGGCGGACGGCGGAACGATTTTCCTCGACGAGATCGCGGAGATGAATCCGGCGTTGCAAGCCGCTTTTTTGCGCGTTTTAGAGGGCGCGACGTTCGAGCGGGTCGGCGGGAACAAACCGATTTCGGTCGACGTTCGGGTTGTCGCCGCGACGAACCGCAACTTGGAGGAAGAGGTCGCCGCCGGACGTTTTCGTCGCGATTTATATTTTCGGTTGCGCGTTTTGGAAATCGTCGTGCCGCCGTTGCGCGAACGGGTCGGCGACGTCGACGCGTTGGCCGATCATTTTCTCGACAAATTTTCGCGCGAGACCGGGCGGCGTTATCTCGGTTTTTCGCCGGAGGCGCGAGCGACGCTCAACGCGTATCCTTGGCCGGGGAACGTTCGCGAGCTGAAGAACATCGTCGAGCGCGCCGTCCTGATGGGGAACCCGCCGACCGTCGAAAAGGCCGATTTGCTGACGTCGGCGCTCGGCGTCGTCGAGCCGCCGGTTGTTTGCGACTGCCAAAAACGCGACGTCGCGGCGGAAAACGCGCCGTTCGAGCCCGTTTCGTTGAAAGAAATGGAGCGAAAACTTGTTCTTGAAACGTTAAATTATTTCTCGTGGAATAAAAGTCGCGCCGCGAAGTCGTTGGGCGTCGAACGAACCACGCTCGATCGGAAAATCGCCGCGTATTCGCTGACGAAAGAGGCGAAGTAACGCCGCCGACGGCGAATTGCGCCGTTCGGGAATCAAGCGACGGCGCGAATATTCTTTTTTGTCGACTATTCTTCCTTTTTTGACGCGAAAAAAATAACGTCGGAAAATAGTTGGGAGCGCGCAAAAATAATTTTGGGCGTTTCTTATCTTGGAGTCTTAATTTTTTCGGCGAAAAATTTATCTTTCCGCGTTTTTTTCTCGATGAAAAGATAGGGATTTCTTTCGAGAAACAAGCTCGAAAATTTTGACGCGAAGGAATGCGGATGAGACTCCAAGGATGGAAGACGGTCGCGGCGGGCGCCCTTGTTTGCTCGCTCGGTTGGGGCGCGTCGAACGGCGTTTTCGGCGCCGACGATTGGAACGGTTGGCGGGCGCTCGACGGTACGCCGGTCGTTTTGACGACGGAAGCCGACGAAAACGCCGAGTTAAGCGGCGAGTTAAACGACGAAGTTAAGTTAAACGACGAAGTTGAGTCGAACGACGAAGTCAAGTCGAACGGCGGCGACGAGGAAAAAGACGCGAACGGCGGCGTTCCGAGCGGTTTTGTCGGTTCCGGCGGTTTTGCGGGCGGGATAAGTTCCGGCGACTTTGACGCGTTGGCGGACGAAACGGCGGCGCTTCGAGCCGAGTTGGCGGCGTTGCGCGAAGAAACGGCGGCGCTTAAAGTCGATTTTGAAACCGCGAAGGCGAAAGAAGCGGAAGCGGCGGCGAAAAAAGCCGACCCGAACGCTCCGTTCAATTTGCGTTTTAGCGGACGGGCGGTCGCCGACGCGACGTTGACCTCCGCCGACGCCGATTTTACCGATTTTTACGGCGAAACGTCGAATATTTGGCGCTTGCGCGACGTTTGCTTGACGTTGCGCGGTTCCGGGTACGGCAACCTTGAGTATAAATTTTGCCTCGCTATTGCCGAAAAACCGAAAATTTACGACTTCTATCTTGGTTGTAAAGACACGCGCTACTTTGGCGACGTGCGAATCGGGCAGTTTCACGTCGAATCCGGTTGCGAGTCGTTGGAGTTGCTTTACGAAACGTCTTACGCGACGATGGACGAAAACGCCTCGATTTTCCGTATGAGCCGACGGCTCGGCGTTGGTTCGGCGCGTCGAGGACTCGACGACCGCGTTCGACTTTTTACCGGCGCTTTTATTCCGAAGTCTTTCATTACGGAAACTTACGGGACATACGACGACAATCCGGGGCTATTGTTGAACGCGCGCCTTTCGGGCGTTCCGATTTACGAAGAGAACGAAGACGGCCTTCTGGAAGACTTGTTGCACCTCGGCGGAAGCGTTTACTGGGTCGCGCCCGGCTCCGACGACTCGACGCAACGTTTTCGAACTCGCGGGCTCGGCGGGAGTTTTTCCGCGCCTTATTTCCTCGACGGAACGATTCCGCTCGCCGACCGTTCGTATTCCGTTTCGGAAATCGAAACCGCTTGGCAGCGCAAGGGCTTTGCGACGACGGCGGAAGGTTTCATTAAGTCGGTCGAAGACGGCGGAAACGCGTTTGGGACGACTGTCGGCGCGCGTTGGATGTTGACGCCCGGTTGCGCTTGGGGATACTCGAAGGAAGCGGGGCGCTTTTTGAGTCCGACGATCGCCGAAGACGCCCGGTTCGTCAACGCGAAAGATCGCGTCGTCGCCGGGAATTGGGGCGCTTGGGAAATTTTGGGAAAATGGGGTTGGACGGAAGCGAACGATTTGCGCGAATACGCCGGTTCGACGTATGGGACGGTCAACCGCTTGACGACCGGCGTCAACTGGTATTGGAACGACAAAACGATGTGGACGTTGAACTGGGAACGCGCTTTCATCGACGCGCAACGGGGCGGCGAAGCGGTCGACGCGACGCACGACTCGCTGATTCTGCAAGCGGCCGTTAAATTTTAGCGATTTTGTTTAACCGATGCATTTTAACGCCGGATAGCGCGATTTTGGATATCGTCTCCGAATTTTTTAACGTCGAACTTTGCGGTTCGGCGTTTTTTTGTCGCCGCGGCGAACGATTTTGACGGTTGACGCGGTCGCGACGCCCTCTTTGACGAAACCGCGCCGCTCCGGTATAATGAAGGGGAAAGAAGCGCCGGAACAAAACGGCAAATTGCGGCGTTTGAGTGAAAAAGCAAGTCGCGAAAATAGGCGGGGATTGCGGGGATTAAGGAAAATGACGACGATGGACGAGAAAAAAACGGACGCGGCGGAAACGTCGACGGGGCAAAACGGCGAGAATGTTGAAAATGTCGGAAATAGCGAAAATGGGGGAAATAAGGGGAATGACGAAGTTGGCGAGACGGGGAAACGTCGCGATTTGAAGCGACGCGGCTTTTGGGCGGCGGGCGTCGGCGCGGTCGCTCTTCTCGCCGTCGTCGCGTTTTTCGTCGGGGACGCCGCGCCGGAACCGCCGACCGAGTTCGCCGTTCTCGAGCGAGCGCCGACGATTTACCCGGATTACCGCGACGTAACGATTCCGCCGAACGTCGCGCCGCTGAACTTCGACGTTCAAGAAAACGCCGAGCGGTTCGTTACTTGCGTTTTTGAGGAAGGCGCCGAACGCCCGGTCGCGACCTTTTCCGGAAAAGAAATTCGCTTTTCGCAACGAAAATGGCGGCGGACGCTCGAGCGAAACGTCGGCAAAGCGTTGCGTTTTGAACTTTTCGCGCTGAACGCCGTCGAACGAGAAAGCGGGAAAGACGAGAGGGTTGGAAAAGACGAGAGAGTTGGAGAAGACGGGAGAGTTGGAAAAGCGGGTAAAGATGAAAGGGGCGGGGGAGACAAGGATAATGGGAAAGACGGAGGGAACAAGAAAAATAGGCGCGACGATGAAAGCGGAGAAAACCGCGTAAAGAAGGAGAACGGCGGCGGTTGGGTGAAATACGCCGATTGGGAAATGCGCGTCGCCTCCGAGCCGATCGACCCTTGGGTTTCGTACCGCCTTGTTTTTCCCGGTTACGAGTATTATTCCGACCTCGCCCTTTGGAGTCGGTCGCTCGAAACGTTCGAGGAACGCCCGATTATCCGCGCGCGCCTCGTCGCCGAACGGACTTGCGTTAACTGTCATACCTTTCAAGCGGGCCGAACCGACTCGTTCCTCTTTCATTTGCGTTTCAAAAAAGCCGGAACGGTCGTCGTCGACCGCGGCGCCGTTAAGAAAGTCGACTTGAACGCCGAAGGGCTCGACGCCGGTTGCGCTTACGCGGCTTGGCGACCGAATTCGCCGCACGTCGCGTTTTCGTCGAACCAAACGGCGCAGATTTTTCACTCCCGGGACAAGAATCGAATTAACGTGCTTGATTCTTTCTCCGATTTGCTCCTTTACGATGTCGAGAAAAACGAGTTGACGCCGATTTTGCCGAGCGACGACAAGTTTTTGCCGACCTATCCGACTTGGTCGCCGGACGGGAAAACGCTTTATTATTGTTGCGCGAAAGCGCCCGATTTCAAAACGCCGCGTCAACCGGTCGCGGCGCGCAAAGACGAGATTCCGTCGCTGCAAGACGAGTTCCAATACGACGTTATGAAGGTCGATTTCGACGAAAAAACGGGAAAATTCGGCGCGCCGGAGCGGGTGTTCGACGCCGTCGCGCTCGACAAAAGCGCCGCGTTTCCCCGCGTTTCGCCGGACGGGAAGACGCTGATGTTTACCTTGGCGCGGCGCGGTTGCTTCCCGATTTGGTTCCGCGACGCCGATCTTTGGACGCTCGACTTGACGACCGGAAAAGCGCGGGCGCTCGACGAAGTCAATTCGCCGACCGAGCCGGACAGTTGGCATTCTTGGTCTTCGAACGGGCGTTGGTTCGTTTTCAGCTCGCGTCGCGACGACGGCTCGCACACTCGGCTTTACTTTGCGCATATTGGGGAAAATGGCGAAGTTTCGAAGCCGTTTATGTTGCCGCAACGCGACCCGGCGAAGACGTTAAACGCGACAAAATCGTTCAACGTTCCGGAGTTGACCGTCGAATCGGTTAAAATTTCGGAGCGAGAATTGCTTCAAGACGCGAAAAACGAAACGCCGGAAAAGGCGATGCTCCGCTTGCGTTGAGGCGAAACGCCGACGGGCGAAGCGGTCGTAAGGCGGCGTTGAGTTAAGAAAAAAAACTTGAAAACGGGCGCGGCGGCGAGTCGGGCGAGCGGCGTTAAAACGCGTCGATTGGGCAAAATAGAAAACGCTCCGGGGAAACTCGGAGCGTTTTTTTGCGGACGCGCTCTTCTTGGCGACCAACGAAAAGAATCGCGGCGGCGATTTTCGCAACGACTAACGGAGCGAGCCGCGACGGTAATAAACGTTCATTACCCGGAGTTGACGGGGGCGGAACTCGACGTCGAACGCGGAACCGGTCGGCGATTCGAGCGATTTGTCGGTCTGTTCGCCGTTAAAATCGACAAACTCGACGCGTTCGATCGGAAGAGACGCTTTCAGCGTCGTCGTCGTTTTCGAGCCGACCGTTTCGAGCGCCGTCAAACGCGTTCCGACAAAGTCGCCCGTCGCGTCCAAAATCGACCGCCGTTCCAAAATTTGGACGTTTCCGGCGCTCGACGCGAAAGGCGTCGCCGCGATTCGTTTCGGGGACGGAACGTCGACGAGCGTAAAGGGCGGGACGTCGGCGAATTCGAGCGCGGTTCGATGCGGACGTTCGAGGTCGACGCCGACGCCGAAACGGAAACGGCGCCGCGTTTCCCCCGCCGGAATCAAAACGGCGTCGAGTCGCGTGTCCCCGGCGCGTTTAAAATAGGGAAGCCCGGCGGACAATACCGTTATTCCGATATTTTCCTCGCTCCGAATATCGACGCATTCCGGCGCTTGCAGGTAGTCGCGCCCCGTCCAAATGAGGGTCGCGCCGACGCCGCCGTAAAGGTCGGCGAGCCCGTCTTTCCAAGCGAACCGAACGCCGTAATAACTTTCCCAAGGCGCCCCGTTTGCCGAAATTGACGGCGTTATTTCCGCGTCGACTTCGATAATCCAACTTTCGCGCCGAATCGTTAAAATTTGCGTAAAGGTCGCCGCTTTGTCGCCGTTCGGCGCGACGAGTCGTCCGTCGATTCGCAAACGCCCGAGCGCGGGGCCCGACGCGAGTACGGAAATCTTGTCGGCGGCGGAAACGGTGTATCCGTAACAGGAATCTTCCGGCGAACGGCAATCGTCGCGGCGAAGAGACGCCGGAAGTTTCAGCGCGACGTCCCAAGCGAAGCGGTTCCCGCGACTCGGATGGCGGAGCAAACCGTTTGAAACCGAGGGCGCGTCGACGTTGAACGTCGTCAAGCGGCGGACGGCGCCGGTCGTCGGGTCGACTTTGACTTCAAAATATTCGTTGCGGAGAATGTAATAACGTTCGATTTCTTTCGCCGAATAACGTTGCTCGACGTATTCGACGAGCGCGGAACGAGGCGTCGACTCGGCGTTCGCGTCCTTTTCGGCGCCGTCGTCGGCGTTGGAAGGGGCCGAGTCGGGCGCGCCGCCGCGAAGTTTGGCGGCGAATTGGCGGAAAAGGGAATTTTTGCGTTTAGGCGTCGCGGCGTCGGGAGCCGATTTTGCGGACGACGCCGATTTTACCGGTGTTTTTCCGGTCTCGTCGGTTTCGTCGGTTTGGGGCGCCGGAAAATCGACCGGGTCGAGCGCGCCGGTTTCAAACGCGGGACGATTAAGAAAGCGATATTCGACGCCGGGCGTTTTCGGAATCCAATACGAGCCGGTCGGCGGCAGGGTCGCGACGTGTTGCCGGAGGCCGTCGACGCCGGTAAAGGTTCGCAGTTGGAAGCCGAGTTCCGCCGCTTCGGCGCGCCGCGCCGCGTCGTCGTCCCAATTTTCGGTTGAAGCGCCGGAGTTTTGGACGGTTTGGGGGAATTGGGCGGTTTCGAGGGGCTCGACGTCGGCGTTTCGGCGCGTTTCCCAAACGACTTCTTGCGCGGTCGCCGCCGGATTAACGAAGAGGAAACCTTCGGCGTTTGCCGTTTTTGACGATTTTGTCGCCGCCGCAAGATAACGGGCCGCCGCGTCGAGCGTCGCGTCTTTTTCCGCTTCCAATTCGGCGAACGTCGCGTCAAGATCGGCGGTTTCGGCGTTTAAGGCGGTTTCGGCGGTTTCGGCGGTTAAGGAAGTTTCGGCGGTTAAGGAAGTTTCGGCGGTTAAGGAAGTTTCGGCGGTTTGGGCGGGCGTTTCAACGTCCGGAACGAGGAAACGAGCGTCGAGTTCGTCGAGCGTCGCCGCGACGCGGGCCGAAAGGTGGGTCGACGCGTCAAGATAGGCGGAAAAAAGCGATTTTAACGTCGCGTCGTCCCGTTTCGCTTTGAGCGTCGCTTCGCGGACGGTCGCCTCGAGCCCGTCGAGCGCCGAAAGGATCGCGCCCAAACGTCGGCGGCGGGGCCAGTTCGAAACGAGATCGGGGCGTTCGCGGCGCGCCGAACGGGTCAAGAAGTTCGTCTTGAATTGGTCTTTGACGAACTTTTCCTTGTCGCCGGCGCCGCGCGTTACCTCGAAATATTCGTTAAAGTCGTAAAACTTGCCCAAAACCGGCGAATAACGGTCCATTCGGAAGAAATCGCTCAACCAACGCGAACCCTTGCCCGGGCGACGCTCGAAAACGATCGAGGTCGCGTCGTCGGAGTAATAGGAGTTGCCGATCCGCTCGGGAAGTTGCAGAATCTCCTCGCTTTCCGCCGCGTCGAGCGGTTTTTTGCAGAACGCGGCGACCGTCGAGCCGTCTCGACCTTGCCAAAGGAACCGCGAACGGTCGGTCGGCTTTTCAAGGAGCGTCCAACCGTCGCCGGTTCGAGCGAACGCGGCCTCGTATCCCGTTAATTTGAGGAGTTGGGGTAAAATTTGCGCGTAACCGGCTTCGCGTCGAGCGAAAATTTTCGGCGCCGTTCCGAACGCGTCGAGGTAAGCGGCGCGCCCGGCCAAGAGCGTTCGGACGATTTCCAACGGCGATTGGAGGTAAAGCGGGCCCTCCCATTCGTCGCCGCCGATCAAGATTGTCCGTTTTGCCTCGACTTCCTCTTTTAACAGCGCGAACGTTTCCGGGTAACGCTCGCGGCAAATTTTTAGGAGCGGAACCGGCAAGACGACGTTCGATTTCTCGTCGCGGCGGCGTTGGAGGCGGAGCGCGTCGGGAAGAGCGGTCGCAAAATCTTCCTCTTCGACCCAAGTTAGCTCAAGAAGTTTCGTCGCGGTCGGGAAGAAATACTCCTTCGCTTGCGTCAGAAGGTCGAACGCCTTTTGCAGGTTCGTTTCGCGCTCCTCGACGTCGCCGGACATATGCGCTTTCGCCGCGTCGACGACCCGCGAGTCGAAATTTTGCGAGTCCAAATTGCTCATATAACGCAATTTGCGCGTCAGCAACTCTTCGAGGAAGCAACATAAGCCGAGCGAAAGGAACGTTTCCGACTCTTCGTCGCCGATCGGCGCGTCGATTCCGAGTTTTTCGAACGCGACGCGCAAGATTTCGTCGCGATCTTCGACGTCGCGGATGAAAATCGCGCCCCCCTCTTCCGCCGATTTTACCCAGCTTTTCGATAACATACTCTCGGCGCAGGGCGGAACGACGACGAGACGCGGCGTCAAACCGAACGTCGGACTTCCGGCGGGCTCCCAACGCGGCGCGGCGTCAAAATGGGCGACCAAGGCGGGATGGTAAAGCGCCGACCAAGCGGAAAAGATCGCGTCGACTTCCGAAGATTTGCGATAAAGCGAAAAATCCTCAAAACTGTAACTGGGAAGGAGCGAAAACATAAGCTGCCTAACGGAAAAATGGGAGGAAACGGCAAAATAGGAAAAAAGCGGGCGTCGCGACGAGACGAAAGACGAAGAATAGCGCGACGTAAAATAGAAAACGAACGCCGTTTACTCGGGCGTCGGCGCCGCTCTTCGCGTTTGCTCGTCAAAAAAACGCGTTTGGACGACGGCAAGCAAAAAAAACAAAAATCGACGCGACGAACAAAAAAAGCGCGCCGCGTCGATTTTTCAACCGCGCAACGGAATCAACCGTTCAACAGGTCGGCGATGTAGAAGCTGCCGTAAGTATGCACGCGGCATTTCGGGTGCAGTTCGGCGGCGAGTTCTTTGTTGTACTTCAGAATGTCGCCGAGCTGTTTCTTTTCGCCGTTGACTTCGACCGGAACGCGGTGCAGGTAGGGGGACGTGTCGAGCCCGCCGCTGCGCCAAAGAACGCGAGCGCCCGGCGTCGCCGACTTCAGAATCGCGTCCCATTCGGCGGTCAGCGCGTCGAACAGCTTGTCGGAGAGCCAGTCCATATGGTCGAGGAGGACGAAACGGCTGATTTTCACGTCCGGATTTTCGCGTAAGAAACCTTCGACCGTGTTCGTGCGGACGACGACATTGTCGACCGCGCCGGCTTTCAGCGTTTCGAAACCGCTCTTTTCAAGGTATTCCGGGCAACAGGTCTTCGTGTAACGACCGGTCGCGTACAAACGCCAGAAGTAGTTGTCTTGGATCGGAAGGTCTCTAAATATAGCGTCGAGACACTCTTGGACGAACGGGACGAGTTGGCCGTAAGTCTTTTCGATTTGCTTGCGTTGGTCTTTCGGGACGCCGACCATCGACATCGTCGAGTCGCGGTTGACGATGAAACGCATCAGCGGCGACCAGAACTTGTCGCGGACTTCGGCCCAAATTTTTTGTTGTTCTTCGAGCGTCGGCGCGTTGATGAGCGCGTCGACTTTCGGACGCATCCCGCGGAGATTGACGAGGCGGTTGATCCACTTCGCCAAATAACCGGACGTGCCGCAGAAATAATAGGACTTCGCCTTACCGTCGAAGAACTTTTTAATATTTTCGTCCCAATATTTTTGCGACGATTCCGACAGGTGCGCGCGGAGTTTGTCGCGATAAATTTGACGAACGCCCGGAAGGCGGCCTTCGCCGAAGAGTTGGAAAAACGTTTCGTAATCCAGCTCTTTAATCCCGGCGATTTTCAGCTCCAAGACCGCGTTTTGACGATAGTTCATATCGACGGCGTAAACGCGGTTCAGCCCCTCGATCGCATACGAGAGCGCGTTGCAACCGGCCGACGTGATGACGAGAAGATTGTCTTCCGGCGTCAGTTCGAGCGCGACTTTGTCGAGGCGCGGGTCTTCCCAGCAGGTGTTGTAAACGAGATTGTTGCCGTGTACGGCGGCGAAGACCTTCCCGCTAATCCATTCAGCGAACGCTCCCATACTGTTGATTCCTGTTCTTTTGTTAAAATCGGTTGGACGATTGCTATTATTGTTTGATATGTCGGCGCCGACGGCGCGCGAACGATAAGGCGAACGAAAATCGACGCTTCCCGAAAACGGTCGACCATCTCCTTGCAAGGCGACGAAGACCGTCTTCGAAGGCGGAAATTCCGGGCGCGAAATTCGTCGAAATAAAACTCTATTTTATTCTATAATAAATCGCGCGTCGACAAACGCCGGGGCGCGATTTGAGGGATTTTGGAAAATATTTGGCTGTTTGGTCGTTAAAACCGTTGGGGTTTCGCTATTTTGACGTTCCGGCGTCGGCCTTGGTTCGAAGGGAGAACGGAAAGGCCGACGCGTTCCGTCGAGCGGGAACAAAACGACGTTAACGATCGGCGCGAGTCGAGACGCCGCGATTGAAGGCGCGGACGCGTTCGTCGAGCGCGTTCGGCGTTTTCGTTCGACGGTCTTCGCGAACGGCGTCGTTTCGGCGGCGTCGGCGGTCGTCGTCCGGAGCGCGGCCCCGGGTCGCGTCGACCGGTTCCGAAGCGTCCGGCGCGTCGAGTCCGAGGTTTTCAAGCGCTTGCAAATACTCGGTTTTCGCGTTCTCGTCTCCCGCTTCCGCCGCCGCTTTCATCGCCTTCCAACGTTCGAGGAAGGCGCGGAGCTGTTCGTCCGTCCAGCCGAGTTCGTCGAGAATCCGCCGGTCGGCCTTCTCCTTGAGGACGTCGTCGAGGTAGTCGAGAACGAGGTTCGTCGCCGCCTCCGCGTATTGGAGGCGCGGCGCGTCCGCTCCGGTTAAGGACGCTTCGTCCGGGCCGAGTTCGCCGAGTCCGGAACCGCCGCCTCCGCCGCGTTTGCCCGACGGCGAATCGCCCCCCGCGCCGATCGTTCCTTCTTGTTTTTCCTGTTTCGGCCCGGTCGACGTTTGGGGACGGTCGGACGCGGAACCGCCGCCGTTGTTTTCGGCGTTTTCGTTATTTTCGTTCGAACCGGTCGCGTCGGACGCCGAATCGCTCCCGTTTCCGGCGCCGTCGAGCGCGTCGGTTGGGAGAGCGTCGGGATTTTGCGCTTGCCCGTTTTGCCCGATTTCTCCATTTTCGCCGTTTTCTTCCGTCGTCGGATCGCGATCCGGTTCGGACGCGCCGTTCGAGCCGGTTTCGGCGTTGTTAGCGCCCTTTAACTCTTGCGCGTTCGGGGCGACGTCGGCTCCGTTTCCGGCGAAATTCTCGAGCGGGTCGGCGAGAACGTTCGCGTCTTGAGGGGCGCCGTTCGGGTTTTCCGGCGCGTCGGCGGGGGCGTTTTGCGCTAAAAAGTTGTTCGAGTTCGGGTCGACTTCGCCGTTTTCGCGGCGCGAGTTCGGGTCGATTTTCTCGGGATTTTCCGCGTCGAACCGCTCCGCGTCGTCGCTCGGACGCTCGTCGCTCGTTCGGTTCGGGAGGGGACGGCGCTCGTTCGACTTTTCGCCGTCCGCGTTTTTTTCTCCAACTTGCGAAGTTTCGCCGTTTTGCCCGGTTTCGTCGTCTTCTCCGCTTTCTCCGTCTTGCGCGTTGTTCGCCGTTTCGGCGTTTTGCGCGTTTTGCTCGGAGCGCCCGTTTTCCGACGGATCGGCGTTCGATTCGGTTCCTTGCGCGCCGGATTCGGCGTTTTCTCGTTCGGAGCGGATGAAGTCGAGCGCCTTTTCGAACGCGTCGCCGGGGTTCGCCGCCGGATCGACCGACTCGGGAGCGCCGGGAGCGGGGGAGTTCGCGTCGCTGTTTTGCGCGTTTTCTCCATTTTGCCCAGCTTCGCGACTTTGCTCGTTTTCGCCGTTTTGCGAAGTTTGCTCGGATTGCCCGCTTGGCTCGGAAGCGTTCGAGTCGGCGCCGCCTTGCGCGTTCGCGTCGCTTTGTCCGTTTTCTCCTTCTTGCCCGGAACCGCCGCCTTGCTTGGACTCTCCGCTTTCTCCGCCTTGTTGATTTTGCGCGTCTTGCCCGGACTCTTGACTTTCTCCGCCTTGTTGGTTTTGCGCATTTTGCCCGGACTCTTGGTTTTCTCCGCCTTGTTGATTCTGCGCGTTTTGCCCGTTTTCTCCGTTTTCGGACTCGCCGCTTTCTTTGTCGGTTTGCCCCGATTCGCTATTTTGCCCGGATTCGCCGCCGTTTTCTTGCCCGTTTTCGCTATTTTCTCCCGCTTCCGGTTCCGCGTCGGGGGACGACGGGTTCGCGACCGGCTCGCCGACGACGATCAAGAGCTTCTCCGTCGCCGCGACGTTCGCCTCCGGTTCCTTCGAGTCGAGCGCTTCGACCCAATATTCGATCTCGTCGCCGACTTGGAAACCGAGTTCCGCCGGAACGAACGCGCCGGAGAGAACGTTTGGGCCGACGAACGGCGTCGGGCCGGTCGAGTAATCGACGTCGGCGCGAGCCGAACGGGAGCGGAGCGGCGTCTCGATCGGTTCCGGGGTCGCTCGGGCCGCCGACGCGCCTTCGTCGAGGTCGCGAATCGCCGTCCGAAGTCGAACGGCGCGGAGCCCGAAATCGGGGTCTTCCGTCCAAACTTGGAAACGGAGCGCGTCGTTCAGCGGGACGGTCGCGCCGCTTTCCGGGGCCGACTCCCAACGAATCGTCGGCGGAACGTCGGCGAGCGTTTCGACCGAATAATCGCGAGCGTCGCTGTTCCGTTGGCCGTCGACGTCGATCGAAAGGAGACGATAAGACGTCAACGCCGGAACCTTCGCCTCCGCGTCGGCGTTTCGCAAAACGGACGACGTTCGCTTCCAATCGAGCCGGAATTCGAACGTCGCGAGGCGCGGATTGTCGGGCGAAATCGTCATTTTCGCGCCCTTCGACTCGTCGCCGTTCGGGAGGAAAAGCGCGCTTTCGAGCGGCGAGTTCGACCGGGCGACCAGCTCGACCGCCGTTCCTTCGACGGCGCGAACGTCCCCTTGGTTGGCGAACGTTTGCGGCGTTAAACCGGTATAATCGGGAAATTTTAACGTCGTTTTTTCGACTTGGAAGGTCGGACGCGGCTTCACGTCGACGCGGTAAGTCGGCGAAACGCTCTCAAAACGTCCGCCTTTTCCGACGACGACGCGGTACGTCAGCGGCTCCGAAAAGCCGTCGTCGCCGTTCGGGAAACGAGCTTCGAAACGCGACGCGCCGACCGGCTTCATCGGGACGCGCAGGTCGACGAGCCGACCGTCTTCCGTCGAGTAAAAAATTTCGACCGGAAGGGAACCGGCGCCGTCGATTTTGGCGGCGACGTCGAGGAAATCGCCTTGGTAAACGGTCGCGTCGCCGGGGGAAACCTCTTCGAGCGCGACCGCTTGCGGACGTTCGATGTTCGCCGTCGGCGCGACGATGCGACC